>NZ_JADDUM010000137.1 GCF_015163715.1 Pseudomonas cyclaminis | reverse complement strand
AGCCCAGCGCGGGGCAAGCCTGCTCACCACAGAAGCCCGCTCACCACAAACAGCTCGCTCAACCTAACCAGCCAGTTCACTTGCTTCACGGCTGCTGCTTACGGCTCGCCATATGCTTCAAATAGCCCACCAATAAATCCAGCTCGCTGTCAGGCAACACACTGGCAGCGAAAGCTGGCATCTTCGCCTGTGGCCAATGCCTCAGACTCTGTGGGTCACGGATATAGCGCTTGAGGAAATCTGCGCTGAAATATTCCGTGGGGCTGTAGGGGATATTCAGATCCGGACCCACCTGCGCATCGCCCGCGCCATTGAGACGGTGGCAGGCCAGGCAGTTTTTCTGGAACAGTGCAAAGCCCTGGTTGATGGGATCATTCGTTGCCAGTTTCGGGTCGGGCAACAGCGCCTGAAACCGCTCCGCCACGGTCTTTAATTGTTTGATTGCCGAGACTTGGAACGGCCACTGCTCAGGGCTGATATGCCCGGTTTGCGGGTCGGTCCACACCAGGTAAAACGGCCCGGCGCTATGTTTGCCTTCGCCCAGGGCGGGCCACGGTTGAGCGGGGTCTTCCACCGCCAGCCAGGCGCGGGCGCCGTGTTGTTCCAGCAGCGGTGCGGCGTTGAGTTCGGCAGCGAAGCCATCCAGGGCAACGGCTTGCAGATGACTCTGTGGTGTAAGGCCGGGTAGGAGCACCGCCAGCGGCACTGCACGATAGGTCATGCTGCGTTTGTAGGAGACGTCATCGATGATTTGCACCGTCTGCGCATCCGGGTGCTTGAGCAAGTCGGCGGTCTGCCAGGTCTTGCGGCTGTGGTCCAACTCGATGGTCAATTGCGCCGCAGCAGCGGGTAGGGCGAGCAGCAAGGCGAGGAGTGCGATGATCGGTTTCAAGTCAGAGGCCCTGTGTTAATTGGCGATAGGGCTCACGATACCGGAAAAGCGCCCGTAAAAAGGCAGCCCCTGCAACGGGGTCGCTATGCACGAAGTCCCGGCAGGTGCTGCCAAAAAACTGCAATCCTGATGCAAAAAATGCGGAGGATAAGGGGTCACCCAATGACTTTGGTCAAGTTGGGCAAGATCAGAATCAGTGTGGTGGCGAAAAGAATAAGTCCCGCCTGACGTACTTTCGAGTGCTTGAACATGGCTGACTGCCTTTTGTTGTTATTCCTGAGCGTCAAATACGTGCCGTTTTATTTCAGTATGGCGCTATGACGTGTCACTTTTCTTACAGCTGCTCCAGCAAAACCCGGCAGCAACCTCTTACTGATTGAACCTTAGAGCCCTCGTTCTGCGCGGCTTAGATCCATTTCATATCAGCTAATCAGTATTTCAGCTTAAAAACGCATGAGGCAGAACGCCATCTTGGCGCCAATGCCTTGGCTAGACAGCTAAAACGATTAATCGGCTTGGGCGCTTAGGGACCTACCGTTCGTCCGAGCGTGGGGGTCAAAAGCAATGAGCGCATCCGTCATTGAAACCGTGTCAATCGGGCCTAAGGTAAGGGCACTACTGCGCAATGGTTCGAGGATGTCATGACCCAAGCTTTGATCTTTGATGCGATCCGCACGCCCCGAGGCAAGGGCAAGGCGGACGGTGCCCTGCACAGCGTCAAGCCGGTGAACCTGGTGGCGGGTTTGCTTACGGCGCTGGCGCAACGCAGCGACCTCGATACCCAGCAAGTCGATGACATCGTGCTCGGCTGCGTGACCCCGGTGGGCGACCAAGGCGCGGACATCGCCAAGACGGCGGCCCTGGTAGCGGACTGGGCCGTCAGCGTCGCGGGCGTACAGGTCAACCGTTTCTGCGCCTCGGGCCTTGAAGCAGTCAACCTGGGCGCGATGAAAGTGCGCTCCGGCTTTGAGGACCTGGTCGTGGTCGGCGGTGTCGAGTCCATGTCCCGCGTGCCCATGGGCAGTGATGGCGGTGCCTGGGCGCTGGACCCGCAGACCAATCTGCACAGTCACTTCACGCCCCAAGGCATCGGCGCGGACCTGATCGCCACCTTGGAGGGTTTCAGTCGCGAAGATGTCGATACCTTTGCCCTACAGTCCCAGCAGAAAGCGGCCAGGGCCAGTGCCGACGGTTCCTTCAGCAAGTCGCTGATCGAGGTGCAGGACCAAAATGGGATTGTGCTGCTGGGCCATGACGAATTTATCCGTGGCGACTCGACGCTCGACGGCCTGGGCAAGCTCAAGCCCAGCTTCGAGATGATGGGACAGATGGGCTTCGACGCCACTGCACTGCGGGTCTACAGCCATGTGGAGCGCATCAACCATGTACATACCCCAGGTAACAGCTCCGGCATTGTCGATGGCGCCGCACTGATGTTGATCGGCTCCGAAGCGAAGGGTCGCGAGTTGGGCCTGCAACCCCGGGCGCGCATTGTCGCCACGGCGGTCACCAGCACCGACCCCACCATCATGCTTACTGGCCCCGCGCCAGCCACCCGAAAAGCCCTGGCCAAGGCCGGTTTGCGCGTGGAAGACATCGATCTGTTCGAGGTCAATGAAGCCTTTGCCTCAGTGGTGCTCAAGTTCATCAAGGACATGGGCATCGATGCCGCACGGGTCAACGTCAACGGCGGTTCCATCGCCATGGGCCATCCGTTGGGGGCAACGGGCTGCGCGATCCTTGGCACCTTGCTCGACGAGCTTGAAGTGCGCCAGCAGCGCTACGGCCTGGCCACCCTGTGTGTTGGCGGTGGCATGGGCATCGCCACGATTATCGAACGCCTCTGAGCCTAAGGAATTTCCGATGACCGATGCCATTCGTTACGAAAAAGGCCAGGACCAGATCGTGGTGCTGACCCTCGACATGCCTGGCCAGAGCGCCAACACCATGAACAGTGTTTACCGCGAGGCCATGGCCGCCACCGTTCTGCGCCTGGAGTCGGAAAAGGACCACATTGTCGGTGTAATTATCACCTCGGCCAAGAAGACCTTTTTCGCCGGCGGTGACCTCAATGAACTGATCAAGGTCGACAAGGCCCAGGCCCAGGATTTCTACGAGAGCGTGCTGCTGCTCAAGGCGCAGTTGCGTCGCCTGGAAACCCTCGGCAAGCCGGTGGTGGCTGCAATCAATGGTGCAGCCCTGGGCGGTGGCTGGGAGATTTGCCTGGCGTGTCATTACCGCGTCGCGCTGGACGACACATCGGTGCAGCTTGGCTTGCCGGAGGTTACCCTCGGCCTGCTGCCGGGCGGCGGTGGCGTGGTGCGTATGGTGCGCATGCTGGGATTGGAAAAAGCCCTGCCGTATTTGCTGGAAGGTAAAAAAGTACGGCCGCAACAGGCGCTGCAGGCCGGGTTGATCAACGAGTTGGCGGTGAGCCGCGATGAGCTGCTGGCCAAGTCCCGCGCCTGGATTCTCGGCAATCCAGAGGCTAAACAACCCTGGGACAATAAGACGTACCAGATTCCCGGCGGCACACCCTCAAACCCAAAAGTCGCGCAGATGCTGGCGATTGCGCCGTCGATCCTGCGCAGCAAAACCAACGGCTGTTTCCCGGCCCCGGAGAAAATCCTCTGTGCCGCCGTTGAAGGCGCCCAGGTGGACTTCGACACCGCGCACCTGATCGAAACCCGTTACTTCACCGAGCTGGTCACCGGGCAAGTGGCGAAAAACATGATCGGCACCTTCTGGTTCCAGCTCAATCAAATCAACGCCGGCAGCTCGCGGCCTCAGGGCTTTGCACCGTACGTGACGCGCAAAGTGGGTGTGCTGGGCGCCGGGATGATGGGGGCGGGAATTGCGTATGCCAGTGCCTGTGCGGGGATCGAGGTGGTGCTCAAGGACCTCAACCTCGCTGCCGCCGAGAAGGGCAAGGCTCACTCGGCCGCGCTGCTGGACAAGAAGGTTGGCCGTGGGCAATTGACCGCCGAGCAGCGGGAAACCACCTTGGCGCGAATTTATCCTACGGGCTTGGATGCTGATTTGGCGGGCTGCGACCTGATCATCGAAGCCGTCTTTGAAGACCGCGAACTCAAGGCCAAGGTGTCAGCCGTCGCCCAGAGCGTGGTCGGCGCCGATGCGGTAATCGCCTCCAATACCTCCACCTTGCCCATCAGCGGCCTGGCCAAGGCCGTGCCGGATCAAGGCAAATTTATCGGCCTGCATTTTTTCAGCCCGGTGGACAAGATGCCCCTGGTAGAAATCATCAAGGGCGCGCTGACCTCGGATGAAACCCTGGCCCGAGGGTTCGATTTCGTCCTGCAAATCAAGAAGACTCCGATTGTGGTCAACGACAGTCGCGGCTTTTTCACCTCGCGGGTGTTTGGCACGTTCACCAACGAAGGCATCGCCATGTTGGGTGAAGGTGTGGCTGCGCCGATGATCGAGACCGAGGCGCGCAAGGCCGGTATGCCGGTGGGGCCGCTGGCGGTGTCCGATGAAGTGTCCCTCAGCCTGATGAGCCATATCCGACAGCAGGCGGCGAAGGATCTGCAAGCCGAAGGTAAGTCGGTGCCTGGGCATCCGGCAACGGCGGTCATCGATCTGTTGGTGAATGAGTACAAGCGCACAGGCAAGGCGGCAGGTGGTGGTTTTTACGAGTACCCCGCAGGAGGGCAGAAGTACTTGTGGCCCGAGTTGAAGCACCGCTTTGAACGGCCCGGCCAGCGGATTTCAGCGCAGGATGTGCGCGACCGATTGCTGTTTATCCAGGCCATCGAAACCGTGCGCTGCCTGGAGGAGGGCGTGTTGATGTCCACGGCTGATGCCAACGTCGGTTCTATCTTTGGGATTGGTTTCGCGGCGTGGAGCGGCGGGGCGTTGCAGTTTATCAATCAGTACGGTTTGAATGATTTCATTGCCAGGGCGCGCTACTTGACTGAACAGTACGGTGAGCGGTTTGCGCCGCCGGTGTTGTTGCTGGAGAAAGCGGCGAGGAGCGAAGTGTTTCGGTGATCAAGGGAGGGGCTTGCCTTGAAGGGGTGTTTCAAGGCAGGCTCTGGGTGTTCAATATTCCCATCGCCGTGTCAGGTATTTTTTATGTCGCTACGCGTCTGCATCCTGGAAACCGATATCCTGCGTCCAGGTTTGATCGATCAGTACCAAGGTTACGGGCAGATGTTCAAGCGCCTGTTCTCCAAGCAGCCGATTGCCGCCGAGTTTGTGGTCTACAACGTGGTGCAGGGCGAATACCCGTCGGACGACGAGGTGTTTGACGCCTACCTCGTTACGGGCAGCAAAGCCGACTCCTTCGGCACCGACCCTTGGATCCAGACCCTCAGGACCTACCTGCTGCAGCGCTATGAACGTGGCGATAAATTACTCGGCATCTGCTTCGGCCACCAGTTGTTGGCATTGCTGCTGGGCGGCAAGACTGAGCGCGCCAGCAAAGGCTGGGGCATGGGCATCCATGACTACAAACTCGACGCCAAGGCCCCGTGGATGAGCCCTGAGGTGCCCGAGTTGACGCTGCTGATCAGCCATCAGGATCAGGTCACCACCTTGCCGGACAATGCCACGGTGATCGCTTCCAGTGATTTTTGCCCGTTCGCCGCTTACCACATCGGCGACCAGGTGCTGTGCTTCCAGGGCCACCCGGAATTCATCCATGACTATTCCCGTGAGCTGCTGGAGATTCTTCAGACAACCTTGGGGGAAAAGGTCTACACCAACGGCGTCGCCAGCCTGGAGCGCGACCACCACGGCGCCACCGTGGCGGAATGGATGATGCGCTTTGTGGCGCACAAAGCTTAAAGCCAGCCCGAGCGTTTGAAACTGGCCCACAGGCTGGTGCACCCCACCGCGATAAACCCGAGCACCGCAAAATAGCCGTAGTGCCATTGCAGCTCGGGCATGTTCTGGAAGTTCATCCCATAAATCCCTGCCACCGCGGTGGGGAACGCCAGGATCGCCGCCCATGCCGCGAACTTGCGCTGCACCACGCTCTGGCGTGAAGCCTCCAGCAATACACCGATCTCGATAGTCTGGCTGGCGATGTCGCGCAGGGTGGTGAGGTCTTCCATCTGCCGGGTCACGTGGATCTGCACATCACGGAAGTACGGGCGCATGTTCTTGTCGATAAACGGAAAACTCAGCTTCTGCAACTCCTGGCTGATCTCCACCATGGGCGCCACATAGCGCTTGAGCCGCAGTACATCGCGGCGCAGGCCGTGGATCTTCTGGATATCGCGCTCGCTCAATGAGCTGCACAGCACGTTGCGCTCCAGTTCATCGATCTCGGCGTGGATCGCCTCGCTGACCGGCTGGTAATTTTCGGTGACGAAATCCAGCAACGCATACAGTACGAAATCTTCCCCGTGCTCCAACAACAGTGGCCGTGCCTCACAGCGTTGGCGCACAAAGCCGTAGGACGCTGAGTGCCCATTGCGTGCGGTAATGATGTAGCCGTTGCCGGCAAAGATATGGGTCTCGATAAACTCCAGCTTGCCGTTCTCGCGCACCGGTGAATAGGTGACGATAAACAGCGCATCGCCAAAGGTTTCGAGCTTGGGGCGGCTGTGTTTTTCCAGCGCGTCTTCGATGGCCAGTTCATGCAGGTTGAACTGGCGTTGCAGGTTGGCCAGCTCCTGGGCGTCGGGCTCTTCCAGGCCGATCCACACAAAGTGCCCGGGCTTGGCGGCCCAGGCGGCGCCTTCATCAAGGGTAATATCAGTGACTTTCTTACCGGCGCTGTAGACGGCGGCCGCAACAACTCTACCCATGGTGCTGATCACTTCTTATTAGGAGGACAGATGTTGGGCAGCTTAGCCTGAATGACGTTCCGTTGTAGCCGCCATTGCGGTGCGCTTTGTGTGGCGAGCGAGCTTGCTCTTGCTGGGGGGCGAAGCGCCCCGCAAAGGTGTTCAGGCGGATTGCACTTCGCGGTCCATCTGCGCAATGCACTCATCCATCTGCGCCTGACATGCCTGCATCAACGCCGGGACGTCATCCACTGTCAGCCCGGCTGTAGGAACTGGCGGCAACGAACGTATGAGCACATCACCACTGTTCCAGCGATTGAGCTTCATATGGGCAACGTAATTGCTGACGCACACCTGCACAATGGGTACGCCCGCAGCAATCGCCATATGAAACGCGCCTTTCTTGAAGGGCAGCAGGCCCTTGCCCAGATTGCGCGTGCCTTCCGGGAACACCCAAATCGACGTGTTTTTGTGTTGCAGCGTATGGGTGGTGGTCAACATCGCCCGACGCGCCTTGTGCGCGTTGCCGCGGTCGATCAACACATTGCCCGCCAGCCAGAACAACTGGCCGAACAACGGCACCCATTTCAGGCTCTTTTTCGCGATACATACCGTGCGGTAGGGCACCACATTGCCGACCACGAACAGGTCATAGTTGGACTGGTGGTTGGCGATCACCACACAGGTGCCGGGCTTGTTGCGCAACGAGTCGATATCGGCCTTCACGTTCAGCCCCAGGATACGCATTGCGGGCAGTGCATATAGACGCGCACACAGGCGGCTGTTGTCCGGGTTGAACGGCCGGCAGATACCCAGCAGGACCCCCAGCACGCCCGCCACCATAAAGTGCAGGCCCATCAACAACATACGCAGCAGAAAAAGCATCGACACGGCCTATCGGGACAAAAGGTGGCGCAGTGTACGGATGTGCACTGTCTTCGGCAATTAGCCGGGTAGAGGTCGGAGATAGGCGATGTTTAAGTGCATGTTTCAACACGTGCCGACACTGGCTGGCTAGAGCGGTTGAAGGTGTTTCGGATTTACGTGTAAGAAAAAGCCCGACACAAGGTCGGGCTCTGGCACGGCAGGTGTAGGGCTTAGCTCAGGTTGTGCCCCTGATCCTGAATAATCGCATCGTCCAAGGCTTCAAGCAGAGCCTTACGCACCTTCAGCTTAGTGTGCTTGTGGGCATTCATATTGATCTTCTTCAACTGGCGCGCCGCTTCCAGTGCGGCCGCGTGCAACTCTTCAGGCGCCACCACCTTATCGAGGAAACCGGCCTGCAACGCGCCCTGTGGATCAAACATCTCGGCATTGATCACCGAGCGGTGGAACGCCGACTTACGCAGGCGATCCCGCGCCAGCTCGATCCCGGCGTGGTGCATGGTCATGCCGATCGCCACTTCGTTCAGGCCGATACTGAACGGGCCCTCCACACCAATCCGGTAATCCGCCGACAGCAACAGGAACGCGCCCTTGGCCACCGCATGCCCAGGGCACGCCACAATCACCGGGAACGGGTGCGACAACAGGCGGCGCGCCAACGTCGAGCCCGACGTCACCAGGCCGATGGCCTCTTTAGGGCCAGCCGTCATCACCTTCAAATCATAACCACCCGACAAAATCCCCGGCGTCCCGGTGATCACCACCACTGCCCGATCTTTCTCGGCCTGATCCAGCGCTGTATTAAACGCACTGACCACATCCGGAGAAATGGCATTCACCTTGCCATTGCTCAGGGTCAGGGTCGCGATACCGTCTTCGAGGTGGTAGGCAATCAACTCACTCATGACGCGGTTCCTTGTAGGACTTGTTATAGAAGAATGCAGCAGACGTTACCCACCACGCCCGCCCCGGTAAAGCGCCGTGACTGACTGGCCAGTCAGACTTTTCCCGCATCCCCGGCCGCAAATGGCCTGCAGCAGGGCACAGCCCCCAGCCTAGACCATCAAAACCCTGCCCGAGATTGGCACAATCACTGCCCTGTACCGGGACCATTCCTGCATAACTGCCTAACCGCATGAAAATTCTGAAAAAAACCTTTGCCATCAGAAAGGCTTTCGACTACATTAGCGCGCCTCGACAGACTGAACTTGTTTGACGAGATACGGTGAAGTGTCCGAGTGGCTTAAGGAGCACGCCTGGAAAGTGTGTATACAAGAAATTGTATCGAGAGTTCGAATCTCTCCTTCACCGCCACATTTAGTAAACGCAAACCCCTGATTTTCCTAGAGAAAGTCGGGGGTTTGTGTTTTTTGGCGTACGGAAAATAGGCTCATGGGACCACCATGGGACTGGCGCTCTGTTTTGATGCGAAGATTGAGCTTGAGTACAGTGCCAAGGGTGACACCGTCGTCCGATTCGCGATTGCTCGCCAACGGGTGCTGTCTTTACTCAGAGAACCAATTGAATAGGCGTTGTGCTGATGTCATTTTTGCCGCTGGCAAATTGGCATATGCCAACGTCTACCTTTTACTACAAAAATTAAAAACTGTGTTCCAGATTTAAATTGACTAATTTTCTAAAAATCGCTCGCAAGGACGTGAAATGAATCCAATAGAAATATGCAAACAGAATCTGAGTATTATCAATGACCTGGTGAATACGTTATTAAGGCAAATAGGCGAGCGGCCGCTTTCAAGAGAAAATCGCCAGGAGATCGACAACTTTACAAGGATTTACAAGAATTTTAGTAATAGTATTAAATCCTCTACCCCCGATGTTGAGGCGCTAATTGTTTTAGCTAGCTATTCCGCAATACATGCTCACTCATTAGGCATGAAAATTAGCCGAGCTCATAATTTTAGTGATGAAATTAGAGTTACTGCAAGAGCGTTGGAGGAAAAGGCTTCCCAGTTGCGTGAAATAATTAATTCTAGTGAAGCGTTTTCTGAGCCGTATATGATTTCATCTGCTCACGGGAATAGCGATGGATCGCTTAGCGAAAATGATAGTGTTTCAAGTCAAGAAAAGAATATTATTGAACTCCAAACAAAACTTAGATCAGAAATTGAAACATTTGAAAGGGACATCGCGAAAGGGAATAATGAGATTGAAGAGTTAAAGAGGAAGAGCTCTGAAAGTTCGAAAAAGTCTTTGGATGAGGTGTCTAATCTTAACGTCAGTATAGAAAGATTAAAGTCTGAAATTCTTGAGCTGAAGAATAACCTGATTAAGGAGGTTGGAAAGGCTGAAAAAATAGCGGAAGGAGCGCAGGAGCGGAGTAAGGAAGTCGATTCTCAAATTAACGGGCTCCTGGGTCAGAACGCTTCCAAAATTCTGCTAATCGATTACGCAAATACTGCGGAGCTAGAAGGGAAATCTGCTAATGCACTTAGAGGGTGGTCATTGGCATGCATGGCCCTGACCGGGATTATTCTATGTTTGGCATTATATGAATCTCTCAGCAGTGGATTGGATTGGAAACAAGCTATATTCAAAGTTTTTACGGCAATAGCGTTATCGGTGCCCGCGGCTTATCTTGCTCGAGAGTCTGCTAAGCATAGAAGTCAAGAACATGTTAATAGAAGGATATCTATGGACTTGAGGGCAATAACGCCATATATCGCGACGCTGCCGGGTGATGAGCAGAATAAGATAAAATCTGAGGTTGCTTCTAGGATTTTCGGTGTGCAGGAAAATGGAGGAATTAATTCTGATAATTACCCCGTCAACGTCCAAGAGTTGGCGAAAATGATAATTGATAAAATTCCTGCTCCGAAACCATAACTCGGCGAATATATCGTTTTTGGTTTGCTAGTTTCAGGTATCTTCGGGTATCGCTTATTTTCAACATGTAGCCCTTTACGGAATTTACATATCGCCATTTATGTTCAACAGGGCCCCGCACCTAAGCCAGGTGGGGGAGCCTTTTTTGTGCTTGCGGAAACCACAACCCCATGGACTGGCACACCAGCCCTTATGGTCTATGCAGTTCATACTGCTAATAAAAGAGGAGACAGGTTTGTCGAGCTTTGCGATTTCCAGATTCTGAAAAGTCCGTGAGTATCAAATCACTTACCCGCTGCATCCATCCGTCGCCCTATGACATCGAGTAAATCGCATCCATCTCGCAGAGGGATTGAACAGAGCATCGCAAAATCGCTCAGCACAACGGTATCACTGCTGATTTCACTACGTAGTGCGAGGTTTTCCATGACTTGTATGACGGCACGAAGCCGATAAGTCGCGGCATCAAGCAGTATCTCCAGAGGCGCTGTTGTGTCGACAAAAAGAGCAGGGGTGGCGCTATCGTTGCTGGTGAGGGCTATGTATTGGTTCATGAGTGACTCCGTTAAGACAAATATAAAAACAACGAAGCCTTTTTCACGGAAAACCGTTAAACGGTAATCGCCTGAAAAATGACCTCGCCTATGTTCCGTCTGGATTGTCATCGAGTCGCCAAACCCGGCCGCCTAGAGCGACCGAATGACTATAGGTATGGCAATTTTGAAAGGGGATACACCTGCTTCCGAGCGAAGTGTAGGAAGTTACTCAAACTAATCCGTGTGATCGTCCGACTGCTGATTTACATGGGCTGGTAATGAGATTGTGCTGGGGAGTATTTTTTGAAGAAAGGAGCTATCTCATTATCAGGAAAAGCTGCATCTCCTCTGTACGACCGGTTGCCGGTAGGCACTCTGTTGAAATCGAGTGGGGCGACGCTAAGCGGCATACCGTTGATCTCGCCGAGTACATAATCACTTTCTCAGTCCTCAGGCCGCTCCGGGATTTGGCGTTATTCAGCAAGGTTGTCGTTGGTGAGTGGGGCCTTGATGTGACTTGGGGCGATGAGCTTGAGCTGCCGGGTACCACCCTTTATCGTCTGGCGCTGGAGCAGTCTGTCGAGCGGGCCTCTGTTGGCCTATGAGCCATCCGCGTCCCGCTTCTCAATGCCTATGCCGATGATGCACATCCGGAAAATGCGCATGACTATGCCTCACCGGGCTGTGCACATGTACATGGCTGTGGGGCGTATCCGGATCCCACTCAAACCCATGCTCATGCTGATGATGTTCATCATGCACATGCCGATGCCCGTGTTCCGTCGCCTCATGCTGATGTTCATGGGCATGCCGCTCCGTCAGGTGCAGCCATACGCCCACGGCCATCAGCGCTGAGGCAATCCAGAACGCCACCGTCACCGACTCCCCCAGCACCAGCACTGCAATCGCGGCACCCAGGAACGGTGCGGTCGAGAAGTACGCCCCGGTGCGTGCACTGCCCAGTCCACGCAATGCCAATACAAACATGACCAGGCTGATGCCATACCCCAGAAATCCAACCAGCAGGATCGGCGCGAGTTGTGCCGCTCCGGGGATCTGCGCGCCGAGATAGAGCGCCACTGCGGCATTCACTGCACCCGCGATCAATCCCTTGGTACTTGCGATAAACAGCGCGTCCGATGCTGACACTTTGCGCGTCAGGTTGTTGTCGATGCCCCAGCACAAGCAGGCGAGCGCGACCGCCAGTGGGCCTGTCCAGTCATGGCTGCCGCCACCGCCTTCAGGCCATGACAGCGCACGCCGCCCAACACAATCGCGACCATCCCAAGGACGATTCGGCGGTCGGCGTTTTCTCTGAATACCAGCCAGGCGATCACGGCAGTCAACACCGATTCGAGGTTGAGCATCAGGGACGCGGTCGCGCCAGTGGTGCGGGTGAGGCCGAACATCAGGGCCACGGGGCCGAGGATGCCGCCGAAGGCGATGGCGCCGAGCAGCCATGGCCATTCGGTGGGGGTGAGGCCGGAGGATTTCCAGCCGCGGTCACGGATAAGGCGCACGCCGGCGAGCCCGATACCGCTGCCCAGGTAGAGCAGGCCGGCGAGCAGCACCGGTGAAAGACCCAGGCCGAGATTTTTGGCAAGCGGGGTACTGGCGCCGAACAGGGCGGCTGCCGCCAGCGCGTAAACAATGCTGAGGTTCATGGGCACTTCCTCGAAAGGTGGGCCCATCATACGTCGCTCGCCCTGGTTAAATCTCAGGCAGTTAAGCGAGTAAGTCTTCGTAGAACGCGCCATAAGGTTTGCTCGGGTGCGCGATCTGGATCTCCAGGATCCACAACCCGACATTTGGGTAGTGCTCGAAATCTCCCAGGTCGCCGCCGCGATGAATGGCGTGGGGGAAGTCGCTGACGCGGTGGCCTTTGATGTCGAGGTTGAGTTTCCAGCCCATGGCCTGGGCCTGTTCTTCGGCGTAGCGGTAGAGTTCGAGGCCGACGACCTGGTCGTTTTTCCAGCGGGCCTGAACGCGGTCGAAGAGTTCTTTGGCGGCGCGGGCGCAGGCGTTCATCTGTGGGTCGCTGCCGGTGGCGAAGGTCGCTCCGGCGTCGCCTTCGTGACCTTGCCACACAGCGCCCATGTCGATGACGAAGATATCGTCTTCACCCAGCACTGGGTCGCCGTCCGAGCGCTGCTTGAAGGTCTTGAGGGTGTTGGCGCCGAAACGCACCAGCAGCGGGTGCCAGATGCGTTGCATGTCGAGCTCGGCGAGAACTTGCTTGCCCAGCTCGCGAGCCTCGGACTCCAGCATGCCGGGGCGGATGCGTTGGGCAAGTTGTTCGATGGCTTGCCAGGTCATGGCCTGGGCGTAGCGCATGGATTCAATGGTGTAGGCGGTGCCTACGGCTTCTTTGGGTTGTGCGGACACCGGTCTCTCCTTGATGGCGCTATGATATTTACTATATAGCGATTGAGGTGGCAGGCCCAAATGAAAATATCAAAGATGCAGCCAGGCCAGGCTGCCTAACACCACGGCCACGCCCGCCGCCGTATACGCCATGCGCTTCAACCACTCCTTGCGTGTGAGCAAGGTAATCGCCGCCAACGAAATCGCGATCTGAATCGCAGTCATCGCCTGGGCCCAGCGGTGGTGCTGGTGCAAGGCCTGCTCTGATTTTTCATCCCATTCCCGCGAAGTGGCCTCAAGCTTTTCTGCCTGCTGGCGCACGTCTTCCTTCTGGCTTTTGTAGCGTTCGATTTCATCCTTGTAATGCGCGGCGTCCACGCCAGGAATATGGGTGGCCAACTCCGCCAGGTTCTGACGGCTGGATTTGGCCTGGTAGTAGTTCCACTGGTTGGCGGCTTCGGTCTTGAAGATGGCGGCGTTGTTTTTGTCCATCGCCGCTTCGCTTTCGGTGGAGCCGGCCTGGTAGCTGAGCATGGCGCCGAGGGTGGCCATCAGCGCGGTCATGACGGCGATGCGGCTGGCGAAATTGTCTCCGCGTGCGTGGGCATGTTCAGTGGTGTGTTCAATGTGTTTTTCGTGGGGACTGGGGACTTCGAAGGCTTCGGACATGGTGGCGGCTATGAACGGACTGAGGGAGTCTGATTCTTCACCTCTGCGGCTGTCTCAAGCCTGTACGTAACGCCGAATCAGCTGCGTATACACCGCGATGTTGATCAGTAGCACCAGGGCACCCAACACCAGTTGAATCTGCGGGGTCAGCCCCGCTGGGTAGATGAGCGCAACAATGTAGTGTTCGATAAACCCGCCGCCATAGCCGTCTTGACCGGCGAGGTGGCGAAGCAGATTTTCCCAGCGCGTCAGTGGGCAGGGCAGGTGGAAAACCTCGACCGCCACGCCCCACGCGGCAGCGGGTAGGTGCAGCCAGATAACCGGCCGCCACTTGAGGGCCAGCAGCCCGCCGAATAATACAAACAGGATGAAGCAAAGGTGGAACAGCACGAGGCTGTCGGCAGCTAGGCGATAGAGCATTGTGTGTGCTTCAAAAGGGGGAGGGCATAGTCTAAAGGGTTGCCCGCAGGTAAGCGGGGCCGTTATTGTGCTGAATCCTTTTAGTCCTTCCCCCAAGGATCTGTTGTGATGAACGCACCGCGTACCGCTGCTCCGATCAAGGCTGTGATTTTCGATATGGACGGGTTGTTGCTGGACACAGAAGGCATCTACACCGAAGTCACGCAGATCATCGCCGAACGCTACGGCCGCACTTATGATTGGGGGATCAAACAGCACATTATTGGGCGTGGCGCCCAGGACCTGGCCGATTACGTGGTCAAGGCCCTGGACTTGCCGATCACGCCGGCCGAGTTTCTGGAAATTCGCGAACCGCTGATGAGTGAGCGTTTTCCCAGGGCTCTGGGCATGCCCGGTGCCGAGGAATTGGTGCGGCATTTGAAGGCGCACAATATTCCGATTGCGGTGGGCACCAGTTCGTCGCGCAATTCGTTTGGCCACAAAACCACGTTGCACCGCGAGTGGTTCAGCCTGTTCGGTACCATTGTTACTGCCGACGACCCCGAAGTGGGCGCCGCGAAACCTGCGCCGGATATTTTCCTTACCGCCGCCCGCCGCCTGGGTGTGGCGCCGCAGGATTGCCTGGTGTTTGAAGATTCACCGTTCGGCGTTACCGCTGCGAAGGCCGCTCATATGACCGCCATCGCCGTGCCCGATGAAGCCATGGCTGACAGCAAGTACCACCACGCCGACCAGATCATCCGCAAGCTGGCGGACTTTGACCTGGCGGCTTATGGTTTGCCACCCATGTCCTGAGGTGTCTACACATCTTCAATAGAATGTAAGAGGGTCGCTCGAAATGTGTAGATACCTGCACCCATGTCTTGGGCTGGCTCGGTAAAAATGTGGGAGGGGGCTTGCCCCCGATAACGGTGTATCAGTCGATGCACAGGCTGACTGACACATCCCCCTCTCACATTGGGTTACGCGCTGAACCCGCCATCAATGGTCAGGCTGGCCCCCGTGATATATCCCGCTTCCGGCCCGGCCAGGTACGCCACAAAACTGGCGATCTCTTCCACATGTCCGTAACGCCCCACCGCCATCAACCCGATCAGGCTCTCGGCAAAATCGCTGTTCGCCGGGTTCATATCCGTGTCCACCGGCCCAGGTTGCACATTATTGATGGTGATGCCCCGCGGCCCCAGGTCCCGCGCCAGCCCCTTGGTCAACCCGACCAGCGCCGCCTTGCTCATCGCATACGGCCCGCCACCACCAAACGGCATGCGCTCGGCATTGGTGCTGCCGATGTTGATCACGCGGCCACCTTCACCCATATGTTTTGCCGCTTCCTGGGTAGCGATAAACACGCTGCGCACGTTGATTGCCAGGGTCTGGTCGAAGTCTTCCAGCTTGAAGTCTTCCAGCGGTGCGATGGCCAGTACGCCGGCGTTGTTCACCAGGATATCCAGGCGTCCAAAGGCTTCGACGGTGGTGTTGACCGCATTGCGAATCGCTGTCGCGTCTGCGCTGTCAGCGTGGATCGCCAGGGCTTTGCCGCCGGCACTGATCACGCTGTTTTGCAGTTCTTCGGCCTTGGCCGCCGAGCTGACGTAGGTAAAGGCGACGGCTGCACCTTGCGCGGCAAGGCGCTTGACGATGGCGGCGCCGATACCGCGGGAACCGCCTTGAATCAAGGCGACTTTGCCGCTGAGGTTGAGTGTGGTCATGTCGATCTCCTGGCTGTTCAAGGCAGGATGCCTTGTTGTTGGAGCCGAGTATCGACCTCGCCTATCCCTACCGGTAGACCGTGATTGCTATAGTCTGTGTAAACCAAAAGTTTAGAGTGGGGCAAAATGGAGAGCTTTGGCAGTATCGAATGCTTCGTGCGCAGCGCCGAAGGCGGCAGTTTTGCCGAAGCGGCGCGGCACCTGAGCCTGACCCCGGCGGCGGTCGGTAAAAGCGTCGCCAAGCTGGAAGCGCGCCTCGGGGTGCGGCTGTTCCAGCGCAGTACCCGGCGCCTTACGCTGACCGAAGCGGGCAAGCTGTTCCTCGAAGAAGTCAGCGGCAGCCTCACCACCATCCAGAACGCCGTGGCCAACCTGGCCAGTGCCGAAGGACGGCCGGTGGGCACGCTCAAGGTCAGCATGGGCACGGTGTTCGGCAATCGCTATGTGGTACCGCTGCTCGGGGAGTTTATTCGCCGCTTTCCGGATATCAGCCCGGACTGGCACTTTGATAACCGCCAGGTCGACCTGATCGGCCAAGGCTTCGATGCCGCCATCGGCGGTGGTTTTGAGCTGCCCCAGGGCGTGGTGGCACGCAAGCTGACCCCGGCACACCGAGTGCTGGTGGCCTCGCCGGAATATCTGGCGCAGCGACCGCCGGTGCTGACGCCGGAGGACTTGGCGCGTTGCCTCGGCATCCTCATCCGCTCACCGCAGACCGGCCGCGTACGCTCCTGGCAATTGACCAGCCGCGAGCGTGAACACCGCCCGCTGGTGCTCAAGCCCGGCATGACCATGAGCGACTCCGAAGCCGCCTGCTGCGCCAGCGCCCAGGGTTTGGGCATTGCGCTGGTGAGCATGCCCATGGCCGTGCCGTTCCTCGACAGCGGCGCGGTAGTGCGGGTGTTGCCGGACTGGTATGTCGACGACGGCAATATTTCCATTTACTACGCCGAGCACAAGTTACTGCCCGGCAAGACCCGGGCGTTTGTGGATTTCATCATTGAGCAGTTTGCCGGTAAGGCACTGGGCCAACGGTTCAGCGCGATCTAAAGTCAGGTATAAACCAAATGTGGGAGCGGCAAGCCCCTCCCACATTTTTGATCTTCAGTGGCCAAACGTGCTCGGCCAACCAATAACCTTCTTCGGCCTTGGCGTCGCATACGTCCTGATCTTCGACGTTGACAGCCCCAACCGCACCAGCGACTCGGCAATCGTCACCGCCGCTGTCACCCCGTCCACCACCGGCACACCCGTGCGTTGTCTGATCTGCTCATCCAATCCCGCCATGCCGCCGCAGCCCAGGCAGATCACCTCCGCTTTGTCTTCGCGAATGGCCAGTTCCGCCTGGCGCACAATGGCTTCCATGGCGGCCAGCGGGTCTTCTTCCAGTTCCAAAACCGCCATCCCGCTGGCCCGCACCGAGGCGCAGCGTTGGTACAGACCGGCGAGTTTCAGGCGGTCTTCGATCAGCGGCACGGTGCGGTCCAGGGTGGTCACCACCGAATAAGCATGGCCCAGGAACATCGCCGTGCTGGCGGCGGCTTCGGTGATGTCCACCACCGGCACGTTCAACAACTCCTGCAAGCCTTCGCGGCCATGTTCGCCGTAGCCGGCCTGGATCACTGCGTCGAACGGTTGGTCATAGGCCATCACCCGGTCCATCACCGCGATGGCGGCCAGGTAGCTTTCAAAGTTGCCCTCCACTGATTCGGCACCGAAGAAAGGCGTGAGCCCGACAATCTCGGTGCCCGGCGAGGCCACGGCCCGCGCTTGCTGGGCGATGGTGTCGGTGATGGATGCGGTGGTGTTGACGTTGACCACGAGGATGCGCATGGAATGTCCTTGTTTAATGACTGACGTTATCGACTGCAATACTCTCGCCGCTGACATCGGCGTAGAACGGCTGGCGCTTGGCGATCAGCAGGTACAGCAGCCCTGCAATACCGGCGCCAAACAACCAGGAAAACGGCGAGACGCTGGCAAACCCTGGCAGCAGCGCCAGCAGAATGGCGATCACGGCTGCAGGAACAAACGCTGCCACCGCGCGTAAATTGACCCCTCGGCTGTAGTAATAAACGCCTTTTGGGTCTTCGCTATACAACTGCGGCACATCCACCTGGCTTTTACGGATCAGCCAGTAGTCAACCATGATCACCCCGTACAACGGCCCCAGCAGTGCGCCCAGGCCAGAGAGGAAGTACACGATCACCAGCGGGCTGTTGTAGAGGTTCCACGGCAGGATCAACACCGCCACGGTGGCGCTGATCAGGCCGGCGCGACGGAAGTTCAGGTACTTGGGCGCCAGATTGCTCAGCACAAAGGCGGGGGCAACGAAGTTGGCCATGATGTTTACCGCCACGGTGACGATCAGGAACGCCAGGCAGCCCAGCACGAGGAAGAAGGTATTGGGGATCGCCGCGATGATTTCGGTCGGGCTTTCGATCACCCGGCCGTTGAGTTGGAACTGCCCGCCGCACAACAGCACGGTGATGGCGGCGAACACCAGGATATTCACCGGCAGGCCCCAGAAGTTGCCGACCTTGATCGTCTTGCGGCAGGGCGAGGAACGGGCGAAGTCGCAGAAGTTGAGGATCAGCGTGCCGTAGATCGACAGCCACAGCGCGCCACCGGCAAAGATATTGCGCCACATCTCGCCACCGCTCAGCGGCTCGCGGATCGACCACGCAATGTTGCCGCCCGCCTGGAAGTACATCCAGCCGGCCAGCGCGGCCACGGTCAGCAAAATCACCGGCCCGGCGAAGCCTTCATAACGCCGCACCATCTCCATGCCGTAGGCCAGGATCACCAGTTGCACGAACCAGATCGCCACAAAACACGCCCAGCCAAGGGATGACAGGCCGAGGATCGAGTTGTGGTCATAGTCGGCAAACCCTGGATGAATCGCCGTCAGCAGCACGCGGAAAACCACCGAGGCCAGGTAGGTCTGGATACCAAACCAGGCAATCGCAATCACTGCACGGATCAACGCGGGAATCTGCGCGCCGTGAATGCCGAAACTGATGCGGCTGATTACCGGGAACGGTACGCCGGTCTTCTGCCCCATATACCCCGAAAGGTTCATGAAAAAGTACACCAGCGCCGCACCGATCCCCAGGGATAGCAGGATCTGCCAACCGCCCAGGCCCAACGCATATAGGCCTATCGCGAACGAATAATTGGCGATGTTGTGCACGTCGTTGGTCCACAGCGCAAAGATGCTGTAGCGCCCCCACCGCCGGCCTTCGACCTTGGTTGGCGCGAGGTCTTTGTTGTGCAGGCGTGGGCTGAGCACCAAGGGGCCGGGGCCTGCGGCGTCTGGGTTCAGGGCGGAGGAGGGCAGATCCAGTGCGATGTTGTTCGAGAGGCTTGTACGCATTCCGGCAGGCTCCAGCACATCTGCTGGAAAACCGCAGATGGCAAAGTGTATGTAGGTTTTGTATTTATTGTATACAAAGCACATTTCACCTTAAGCCACATGCGTGCCAGTTTTCGATCTATGAAAATCGTGGGTAATTTCGTTTTTATAGGTCAGTTAAATAAATAGCTGAATTTAAAGAGATATAAATTGACCGTTTGAACAGCTATTTATTTTTGGGTTGCAAGCGGTGGATTCACCGGGGCGATCGATAAGCGGAGGAGGGTGTTACGTTATGGTGCGGGTAAAGGCAGATTGCACACATAAATGGCACCGATGGTTACATGTGTGTGTACATCTCTAGTGCTCAACACAAAACAAAATGTGGGAGGGGGCTTGCCCCTCCCACATTTTTTACCGGGGTCACCTTCAGGCTTTGCTGATGATATTCCCCGCATGCAGCCCGCACTCCTTCTGCGTGGCCTCTTCCCACCACCAGCGACCCTCTCGCTCATGCTGGTTCGGCAGCACAGGCCGGGTGCATGGCTCGCAGCCGATGCTGATAAACCCACGCTCATGCAGGCTGTTGTACGGCAATTCCAGCATGCGGATGTAGCCCCAGATCTCTTCGCTGCTCATCTGCGCCAGCGGGTTGAACTTGTACAGGGTACGTTCCGGGGTGGAGAAGGCGGTATCGATCTCCAGCGCCGCCACCTGGCTGCGCGTGCCTGGGCTCTGGTCACGGCGTTGGCCGGTGGCCCAGGCACTCACGCCAGACAGCTTGCGGCGGAGCGGCTCGATCTTGCGCACGCCACAGCATTCGCCATGGCCGTCCTTATAGAAGCTGAACAGGCCCTTTTCCTTGACGAAGGGTTCCAGTTTGCTCTGGTCCGGCGAGATCAGTTCGATATCGATCTTGTAGAAGTCACGCACCTGCTCGATAAACCGGTAGGTCTCCGGGTGCAGGCGGCCGGTGTCGAGGCTGAACACCTTGACGTTCTTGTTCAGCTTCCAGGCCATGTCCACCAGCACCACGTCCTCGGCGCCGCTGAAGGAGATCCACAGGTCATCGCCGAACTGGCTGAACGCCAGTTTGAGAATGTCCTGGGCGGATTTGTTGGCGTAAGTCGCGGCGAGTTCAGCGACATCGAAGGCTTGGTTCATCAGGACGGTTCCTACAGGTCAGTGGCGCTGAGCGCTCTATAGGGGAGCGATGGTATCAAAATCCGCTCTGCGTTGCGGCGGGGAGCTTGAATCGCTAGAGTTCGGCAGTCCTTTTGCTCGCTCAACCAACAACATCCAATAGGAGTGTCTTGTGGAAATTGCCTGTCTTGACCTGGAAGGGGTGCTGGTTCCGGAAATCTGGATCGCCTTCGCCGAAAAAACCGGTATTGAATCGCTGCGGGCCACCACCCGGGACATTCCCGACTACGACGTGCTGATGCAGCAACGTCTGCGTATCCTCGACGAACACGGCCTCAAGCTCGCCGACATCCAGGCCGTGATCGCCACGCTCAAGCCACTGGACGGCGCCATCGAGTTCGTCAACTGGTTGCGCGAGCGTTTCCAGGTGGTGATCCTGTCCGACACCTTCTACGAATTCTCCCAACCGCTGATGCGTCAACTGGGTTTCCCGACGCTGCTGTGCCACCGCCTGATCACCGATGAAACCGACCGCGTGGTGAGCTACCAACTGCGCCAGAAAGACCCCAAGCGCCAGTCGGTATTGGCCTTCAAGACGCTCTACTACCGTGTGATCGCCGCCGGCGATTCCTACAACGACACCACCATGCTGGGTGAAGCCGACCGTGGGATTCTGTTCCATGCGCCGGAAAATGTAATCCGTGAGTTTCCGCAGTTTCCGGCGGTGCATACGTTTGAGGATCTGAAGAAAGAGTTTATCAAGGCGTCGAATCGGCAGTTGAGCCTGTAAGTCATTTTGTGATGCTGATGGCTCTATCGGGGGCAAGCCCCTCCCACACTTTGATCTGTGAATACATTTCAAATGTGGGAGAGGGCTTGCCCCCGATAGGCCCGGCCCTGCCATCGCTTATCCCTCTGCCAGCAATCGCTCATAAGGAATACTCAAGCCTTCATGCAGCCGCTTGATCATCGACAGGCTGAGCTTGCGCTTATGGTTCAACACCTCTGACACTCGCCCGCTGGTGCCGATGAATGGCTCCAGGTCGCGCGCCGTCATGCCGAGCTGCTCCATGCGAAACCGAATGGCTTCCACCGGATCCGAAGGGGGCATTGGAAAATGTTCCGCTTCGTACTTTTCAATGAGTACGGCAAGAATCTCCAGCTCGTCACCCTCTGGCGAGCCGATGTCCGCTCCCCAGAGCTGCTCCACCCTTGCGAGCGCAGCCGTCAGGTCTTCCTGGGAATGTATGGGTTTGATGTTCATTACACGGTCTCCGCATTGATCTGGTCGTACTGCGCGTGGGTCCCCACGAAACGGATGAACCCAAGTTGTCGCTGATAATCGATCGCCATGATCACTCGATACTTGTTGCCGCCGACGTTGAATACAACCCTGCCGCCTTTGAGAATGCTCGCTGTCCTGAGCTCTGCCTTCAGTGCTTGTGGCGTGGGATAAGTGGTCCTCTCCATATGGCGATAGAGCTCGACCAGCGGCGTTCTGGCATCGCCATACATAGGATGGCTTTCCCAGAATATTCGTAAGGTGGAGAGGGCGATTACCCGCATCGTTGTGCCCTCCCATTTTGGGAGATATTAGGTGTGGTGGCGTGGAGATGCAATCTCGGAAATAATTCCTGACGAATAGGCAGTCGCTTCATGTGATCCTTCACAGGTGGCGGTTGGACGGTCGGAGCTGGACGCTATCCTCCGGCTCATACCTCGTCCACAGCGTTTCTGATTCAGGCTTTTTCTGCAGGTGGACGTTGCGCCCACGTGCCAGGAAGTAGCTGTGTACTACAGGCTTTCCAAAGTGTGTAACAAAACCCGCACCTTCGTCAGCGACTCCTGATACTCCGCCTCCCATTCAGAATCCGCCACGATCCCGCCGCCGCCCCAGCAGCACACCTGGCCATCCTTGACCAGCAAACTGCGGATGGCGATGGAACTGTCCATCTCGCCGCGCACGTCCAGGTACACCAGCGAACCGCAGTACAAACCGCGTCGGGTCGGTTCAAGTTCGTCGATGATCTGCATGGCGCGAATCTTCGGCGCGCCGGTGATGGAGCCGCCGGGAAAGCTGCCGGCGATCAGGTCGAGGGCGTCTTTGTCGTCGGCCAGTTCGCCGATCACGCTGCTCACCAGGTGGTGCACGTTGGGGTAGCTTTCCAGGCTGAACAGCTCCGGCACGCTGACCGAGCCGGTGCGGCAACTGCGTCCCAGGTCATTGCGCAGCAGGTCGACGATCATCAGGTTTTCGGCGCGATCCTTGGGGCTGGCCAGCAGTTCGGTGGCGTGGGCGGCGTCTTCTTCAGGCGTGGCTCCGCGGGGGCGGGTGCCTTTGATCGGGCGGGTTTCGACCTGGCGTTCGCTGATACGCACGAAACGCTCGGGCGACAGGCTGAGCACCGCGCCGTCGTCCGGCAGGCTCTGGAACCCGGAGAAGGGCGTCGGGCAGGCTTCGCGCAAGGCGCAATAGGCGACCCACGGATCACCGCTGCACGGTGCGCGAAAACGCTGGGCGAAGTTGACTTGATAGCAGTCGCCAGCCTGGATGTAGTCCTGGATGCGTTCAATGGCCAGGCGATAGGCCTCGACGCTGAGATCCGGTGCCATGGGGCCCTGCAATGTGAAGCTTGCAGGGGCGGCGGCAACATCACCGCTGAACAAGGTGATCAGCCGCTGCCGTTCGCTATCGGCCAGCGCCGGGTGAAATACCAGTTGGCTGGTCTGCGCCAGGTGATCACTTATCAGCGCCCAGGCATACAGCCCGAAACGCGCATCCGGCAGATGTAAATCATCCACGGCCAGGTGGGGCAGCTGTTCCAAGTGTCGGCCAAAGTCGTAGCTCAGGTAGCCGATAAGGCCGCCGGCAAACGGCAACTCATAGCCGTCGGGCAATCTCGCCTCACCCAGCTGTAAAAGGTTTTTCCGTAACCGCTGTAGGAAGCGGCTGCCGCTTTCGTCAGGATCCACCGTCAGGGTCGCCTCAGGCCAGGCGCTGAGCAGGTCATAACGACCGCGTTCGGCAGCCGGTCGACCGCTGTCGAGCAGCACCGCGCCTGGGGCATGGCGAATCGCCGCAAAATACTCGGCGGGGTTGGCCCGGTAGGGCAGCGGGTGTACTGAACAGGTCGACATGCGAGGGTGGATCAGCCAAGCGCGGGGGAGGGGATTGTAGTCCCCCGTAGGATTTGCTCCTAGGGGGGATGTCGGGGATAGACAGATTGAAGGCTGGATCAGCCCTCTACAGGGGGAATATGCCCAAACATTTCCTGCACGAACTTGACTCGCTCTTCCGGAGTTTCCGTCACGCCGGCGGCTTTCAGTTCTTCCAGTCGCGCCTCTACCGCGTGGGTGCGCAAGGTCAGCCCGCAGTCGTTGGCAATCTGGATGTTCAGACCTGGCCGCGCATTCAACTCCAGGATCAGCGGGCCTTTTTCCTGGTCCAGCACCATGTCCACACCGATGTAACCCAGCCCGCACAGCTCGTAGCAGCCGGCCGCGAGCTTCATGAAACCGTCCCAGTTGGGCAGTTGCACGCCATCCACCGCATTGGTGGTATCGGGGTGTTTGGTGATGATGTTGTTCAGCCAGGTGCCGCGCAGGGTCAGGCCGGTGGCCAGGTCCACACCGACGCCAATCGCGCCCTGGTGCAGGTTGGCCTTGCCGCCGGACTGACGGGTCGGCAAACGCAACATGGCCATCACCGGGTAGCCCATCAGCACAATGATGCGGATATCCGGCACGCCTTCGTAACTGATGCTCTTGAAGATCTGGTCGGGCACCACGCGGTACTCGATCAATGCACGGTCGCGGTGACCGCCCAAGGAGTACAGGCCGGTGAGGATGCTGGAAATCTGATGCTCGATTTCCTCATGGCTGATGATCTTGCCGGACACCGTGCGATAGCGCCCTTCAAAACGGTCGGCTACCACGAGAATGCCGTCGCCGCCCGCGCCTTGGGCCGGCTTGATCACGAAGTCGCTGCGCCCGCCGATAATTTCATCGAGCTTGTCGATTTCCTTTTCGGTCGAGATCACTCCGTACATTTCCGGCACGTGGATGCCGGCAGCGATCGCCCGTTCCTTGGTGATGATCTTGTCATCCACGATCGGGTAAAGGCTGCGCTTGTTGTACTTGAGCACGTAGTCGGCATTGCGCCGGTTGATGCCCATGATCCCCCGCGCTTCCAGGGCCTTCCAGGTCTTCCAGAAGCCGAACATTACGAGTCAGCCTTCAAGAACGCCTTGAAACGTACCAGCTCGGTCAGGCGGTAGCCGCGATAACGCCCCATGGCCAGCATGAAGCCCACCAGGATCAAAAGGATCGCCGGGAAGGTGAACACGAAGTACACCAACTCCGGCACGCTCATGATCAAGTGCGCCAGGGACGCAGCGAACAACGTACCAATCGCTACTTTCAACGCATGATTGGCACCGCGCTCTTCCCAGGTGATCGACAGGCGTTCGATGGTCATGGTCAGGATCACCATCGGGAACAGCGCCACCGACAGCCCGCGTTCCAGTCCCAGTTTATGGCTGAACAGGCTGATGGCTGCGATGAGCACCACCACGAACGTCAGCACCACCGACAGTCTCGGCAGCATCTGCAACTTCAAATGTTCCAGGTAGGACCGCAACGACAGCCCCAACGCCGTGATGATCGTAAACAGCACAATCCCGAATCCCAGCTGCGTTTCGCGGAACGCCAGGGCAATCAGCACCGGCGTGAACGTGCCCAGGGTCTGCAGGCCGATCAGGTTGCGCAGGATCAGGATCACCAGCACGCCAATCGGGATCATCACCATGATCATGAAGGTCTGCTGGGTTTGCAGCGGCAGGCCATACAGCGAGTATTCGAGGAAGTTGGCGTCGGTGTTCTCGTCGGTCAGCTTGGCCAGGCGAATCGCGTTCATTTCGCTGTTGTTCAGGCTGAACGTCACCATGGCTTTCTTGCCGCCGTCCACCGTGATCAGGTTTTCATCGCCGGTCCACCACAGCAGGCGGTCGGTGGGCAGGCCCTGTTCGCCGGTTTCCGGATTGAAGTACAGCCAGTCATTGCCATTGAAGCTGCGCAGCCACAGCTCCGGGGTTTGCGGCTGGTCGGCGACCAGGCGGATGGTGTGGACTTTTTCCACCGGCACATGGGCGATGGACAGCAGCAACTCGACGATCTTGGCCTTGTGCGGTACGGAAGGGTCGCCAGCCAGCAGCAGCTTCACATTGTCGTCGTTGAGGTTGTTGGTGCGCTTGATTGCTTCGGTAATAAAGGTTTCGACGTCGGCCGAGTGCTGGCGGATCGGCGCCAGCAGGGCTTCGGCGGCGATCTTTTCCGGACCCTCCACGGCGATGCTGTCGCGGAAAGTCGGGCCCTTGATCTTGGTTTTTTCGCCGCTGTAACGCTTGGTGAGTACCAGGCGGTAATACAGGGTCTGGTTGCCCTTGGCCCGGCGTGCAGACCAGGTGACCTTACGGTTGCCGTCGATACGGTTGACGCTCACCCCGTAATTATTCGAGATAAAACTCTCATTGAGGCTGACAAAGTCGCGGCTCAACGGCGGCACGAACATCTGGATCTTCACCGGGTCCTTCGGGTTGGCGACGAACTCGACCTTGGCGTCGATGTTCCACAAGTCGTCAGTGGCGTCCTCGGTGACAGGAATGCCCAGCACGAAGATCTGGTAGGTGGTGACCGAAATACCCAGCACCACCAGGATGGCGATCAGGATTTTCAGGTGCAGGGTAAGAGAGCGCATTCGGTTTACTCGGCGGTATGAGCGTCGGCGGCGCAGGCGGGTTTGCCTGCTGCGTATTTAAGACTGGGGTCGACCAGCGCATCAAAGCGTTTCAACGCTTCGGAGCCGATCAGCAGCGGGTATTGGAATGCGCTGCGGTCAGTCAAGTTCACTTCGATGCTGCGTAAAGCGGTGCCCATGCAGATATCCAGGGCAATCACTGGACGGGCGGTGTAGTTCTTGTCCTCATCGGGGTCGTAATCGCCGGCACGGCGCTTGATCTTGCTGACGCGGGCCAGGGGACGTTCGATGGGATGGGAATGGGCGGTGTCGATCGCCAGGTAGAAGCGAACCCAGGATTCGCCGTTGCGCTTGAAGCGCTTGATGTCGCGGGCGCTGAGGGACGCGGTCTTGGCACCGGTGTCCAGCTTGGCGGCGACTTCCAGATCAATGCCAGCCAATTGGGCGTATTCGTTGAGGCCATACACAGTCTTCTCGGCGGCAACGCCAAGGCCCGGTACGAACAGTAGGCAAAACAGGGAAAAGGGCTTGAGTCTCATAGATCCTGAGGCGATGCAGTGCGATGTTCAATTCAAGGCGACTGGCATTACTGCGCAAGCTCCCTCGTGCGCCGTTTCATCCAATGATGTCAGGCAAATTCGGCGGGCATTCTAACATGATGCTTTTTTGGCGCCAGCGCTGGCAGGCGGCCATGCCTCAATAGAGGGTGGCGGTGGTTATTAGACGATTGTCGACAATGTGGATTTATTCTTTGACTATGCAGGTCCGATTAGCTAGTTTTTGCCACATTGCTTTTAAAGGTGTCGACAATATGCTGGATCAGCTGCAAACGCCGGTGGTGACGCAGGACGATTCCCAGACCATGTCCGAGAACGTCTTCCGGCGCATCCAGGCCGCCATCGTCAAGGGTGAGATTGCCCCCGGCAGCAAGATTTCCGAGCCGGAGCTGGCGCGCACCTACGGCATCAGCCGTGGCCCGCTGCGCGAGGCGATCCATCGCCTGGAGGGCCAGCGATTGCTGGTGCGCGTGCCCCATGTCGGCGCCAGAGTGGTGTCCTTGAGCCACGCCGAGCTGGTCGAGCTGTATGAGATCCGCGAGTCCCTGGAAGGCATGGCCTGCCGCCTGGCCGCCGAGCGCATGACTGACGCTGAAATCGAAGAGCTGCGCCAGGTGCTGCACACCCACGAACGGGATGCCGCGTTCCAGGCCGGTGTCGGCTATTACCAGCAGGAAGGCGACTTCGATTTTCATTACCGGATAATTCAAGGCGCCGGTAACCGCACCCTGACCCAAATGCTCTGCGGCGAGCTGTACCAGTTGGTGCGCATGTACCGCATCCAGTTCTCCGCCACCCCCAATCGTCCACGCCAGGCCTTTGCCGAGCATCACCGCATTCTTGATGCGATTGCCGATCGCGACGGTGAACTGGCCGAACTGCTGATGCGCCGTCATATCGGCGCGTCCAAACGCAACATTGCCCGTCATTTCCCGGACGGCGCCCCTGATAGAGGTGAGTCATGAGTTCGAATAATAAAAGCACACCCGGCCAGCGTTTCCGTGACGCGGTTGCCAGCGAACAGCCGTTGCAGGTCGTCGGCGCTATCAATGCCAACCACGCGCTGTTGGCCAAGCGTGCGGGCTTCAAGGCGATTTATCTGTCGGGCGGCGGCGTGGCGGCCGGCTCCCTGGGCGTGCCTGACCTGGGCATCACCGGCCTGGACGACGTGCTCACCGACGTACGCCGCATCACCGATGTGTGTGACCTGCCGCTGCTGGTGGACGTGGACACCGGTTTCGGTTCCTCGGCATTCAACGTGGCGCGCACCGTCAAGTCTATGATCAAGTTCGGCGCCGCTGCTATTCATATCGAAGACCAGGTCGGTGCCAAGCGCTGCGGTCATCGCCCGAACAAAGAAATCGTGTCCCAGCAGGAAATGGTCGACCGCATCAAGGCCGCCGTGGATGCGCGTACGGATGACAGTTTCGTGATCATGGCGCGCACTGATGCCCTCGCCGTTGAAGGGCTGGAGTCCGCGCTGGAGCGCGCCGCCGCCTGCATCGAGGCCGGCGCCGACATGGTGTTCCCGGAGGCCATCACCGAACTTGAAATGTACAAGCTGTTTGCCGCCCGGGTGAAAGCGCCGATCCTGGCCAACATCACCGAATTCGGTTCGACCCCGCTCTACACCACCGAACAGTTGAAATCTGCCGATGTTTCCCTGGTGCTGTACCCGCTCTCGGCCTTCCGCGCCATGAACAAGGCCGCCGAGAACGTCTACACCGCGATCCGTCGCGACGGCACCCAACAGAACGTGATCGACACCATGCAAACCCGCATGGAGCTTTACGACCGCATCGACTACCACACCTTCGAGCAGAAGCTCGACGCGCTGTTCGCCGCGAAAAAGTAACGAACGGCCTCCCTGAATAACTACAAAATTGGAGAACGAACATGGCTGAAGCAAAAGTATTGAGTGGTGCCGGTCTGCGTGGCCAGGTAGCCGGGCAGACTGCACTGTCCACCGTGGGCCAGGCCGGTGCCGGCCTGACCTATCGCGGCTACGACGTGCGTGAACTGGCCGCCGATGCGCAGTTTGAAGAAGTTGCCTACCTGCTGTTGTACGGCGAACTGCCAAGCAAAACCGAATTGGCTGACTACAGCAAAAAACTGAGCACGCTGCGCGACCTGCCCCAAGCCCTGAAAGAAGTGCTGGAACGCATCCCCGCCGACGCCCACCCGATGGACGTGATGCGTACCGGTTGCTCGTTCCTGGGCAATATCGAGCCCGAGAAAGATTTCAGCGTGCAGCGCGACGTCACCGACCGTCTGCTCGCCGCCTTCCCGGCGATCATGTGCTACTGGTACCGCTTCAGCCACGACGGCAAGCGCATCGACTGCGTGACCGACGAGCCGAGCATCGGTGGCCACTTCCTGCACCTGCTGCACGGCAAGAAACCGAGCGAGCTGCATGAGAAGGTCATGAACGTGTCGCTGATCCTTTACGCAGAGCACGAATTCAACGCCTCGACCTTCACCGCCCGCGTGTGCGCCTCGACCCTGTCCGACCTTTACTCCTGCGTCACCGCCGCCATCGGCTCCCTGCGTGGCCCGCTGCACGGCGGCGCCAACGAAGCGGCGATGGAAATGATCGAGCGCTTCTCGTCGGCCGAAGACGCCGTGGAAGGCACCCTCGGCATGCTGGCGCGCAAAGACAAGATCATGGGCTTCGGCCATGCGATCTACAAAGACAACGACCCGCGTAATGAAGTGATCAAGGGCTGGGCGAAGAAGCTCGCCGATGAAGTGGGCGACACGGTGCTGTTCCCGGTCTCCGAAGCCATCGACAAAACCATGTGGGAACAGAAGAAGCTGTTCCCCAACGCCGACTTCTACCACGCCTCGGCGTACCACTTCATGGGCATCCCGACCAAGCTGTTCACGCCGATCTTCGTCTGCTCACGCCTTACCGGCTGGGCCGCGCATGTGTTCGAACAACGCGCCAACAACCGCATCATCCGTCCAAGCGCCGAGTACACCGGCGTCGAACAGCGCAAGTTCGTGCCAATCGAACGTCGCTGAAGACCGGCGATTCCAGGATTGGAATGAGGTCAAAAGTGGGAGGGGGCTTGCCCCCTCCCACATTTTGATTCCATTCCAGCCTCGGATCGGCGCAGGTCTTCCTTTTTGCAACTACCGTGACCGAGTCCTGACGATGAACACTGAATTCCGCAAACCGCTCCCCGGCAGCCGCCTGGATTTCTTCGACGCCCGAGCGGCAGTCGAAGCCATCTCGCCTGGCGCCTACGCCACTTTGCCCTACACCTCCCGTGTGCTCGCCGAGAATCTGGTGCGCCGTTGCGACCCGGCCACCCTTAAAGCGTCCCTGAGCCAGTTGATCGAACGCAAGCGCGACCTCGACTTCCCCTGGTTCCCGGCCCGCGTGGTGTGTCATGACATCCTCGGCCAGACCGCCCTCGTGGACCTCGCCGGCCTGCGCGATGCCATCGCCCTGCAAGGCGGCGACCCGGCGCAGGTCAATCCGGTGGTGCCGACCCAACTGATCGTCGACCACTCCCTGGCCGTCGAAGCCGGTGGTTTTGACCCTGACGCGTTCGAGAAAAACCGCGCCATCGAAGACCGTCGCAACGAAGACCGTTTCCACTTTATCGAGTGGACCAAAAAGGCCTTCAAGAACGTCGACGTGATCCCGCCGGGCAACGGCATCATGCACCAGATCAACCTGGAGAAAATGTCCCCGGTGATCCAGGTGCGCGACGGCGTGGCGTTCCCTGATACCTGCGTCGGCACCGACAGCCATACGCCCCACGTGGATGCCCTCGGCGTGATCGCCATCGGCGTCGGCGGCCTGGAAGCGGAGAGCGTGATGCTCGGCCGCGCCTCGTGGATGCGCCTGCCGGAAAGCGTCGTGTCGAGCTGACCGGCAAGCTGCTGCCGGGCATCACCGCCACCGATATGGTGCTGGCGCTGACCGAGTTCCTGCGCAAACAGAAAGTCGTCGGCGCCTGGCTGGAGTTCTTCGGCGAAGGTGCCTCGGCCCTCACCTTGGGCGACCGTGCGACCATCTCCAACATGGCCCCGGAATACGGCGCCACGGCGGCGATGTTCTATATCGACCAGCAAACCATTGCCTACCTGAAACTTACCGGCCGTGAAGACGAACAGGTTGCGCTCGTCGAGCAATACGCCCGCCACACAGGCCTGTGGGCCGATGACCTCAAAGGCGCGCAATACGAGCGCGGCCTGACCTTCGACCTGTCCAGCGTCGTGCGCAACATGGCCGGCCCGAGCAACCCCCACGCCCGCGTCGCCACTCGCGACCTGGCGGCTAAAGGCATCTCCGGCCAGTGGGATGACGTGCCGGGGCAAATGCCCGATGGCGCGGTGATCATCGCCGCCATCACCAGTTGCACCAACACCAGCAACCCGCGCAACGTGATCGCCGCCGGCCTGTTGGCGCGCAATGCCAATAAACTGGGGCTCAAGCGCAAGCCGTGGGTCAAGTCTTCCCTCGCACCCGGCTCGAAAACCGTGGCCATGTACCTGGAAGAAGCCGGGCTCGGGCATGAACTGGATAAACTCGGTTTCGGCGTGGTGGCGTTTGCCTGCACCACCTGCAACGGCATGTCCGGCGCGCTCGACCCGGTGATCCAGCAAGAGATCATCGACCGCGACCTCTACGCCACCGCCGTGCTCTCGGGCAACCGTAACTTCGACGGGCGGATTCATCCCTACGCCAAGCAAGCTTTCCTCGCCTCGCCGCCGCTGGTGGTGGCCTACGCGATTGCCGGCACCATCCGTTTCGACATCGAGAAGGACGTGCTCGGACTCGACGCCGACGGCAAGGAAATCCGCCTGCAGGACATTTGGCCGAGCGACGAAGAGATCGACGCCGTGGTCAAGGCTTCGGTCAAGCCGGAGCAGTTCCGCGCCGTGTATATCCCCATGTTCGCGATCCACGAAGACACCGGCCCCAAGGTCACGCCGCTGTACGACTGGCGCCCGCAAAGCACCTATATCCGCCGCCCGCCCTACTGGGAAGGCGCGCTGGCCGGGGCGCGTCCGCTCAAGGGCATGCGCCCGCTGGCGGTGCTGCCGGACAACATCACCACCGACCACCTGTCGCCGTCCAACGCGATCATGCTCGACAGCGCCGCCGGCGAATACCTGGCGAAAATGGGCTTGCCGGAAGTCGACTTCAACTCCTACGCGACTCACAGGGGCGACCATTTGACCGCCCAGCGCGCAACGTTCGCCAACCCGAAACTGTTCAACGAAATGGTCGTGGAGAACGGCAAGGTCAAGCAGGGCTCCCTGGCGCGTATCGAGCCGGAAGGCCAGGTCACGCGGATGTGGGAAGCCATCGAAACCTACATGGAGCGCAAGCAACCGCTGATCATCATCGCCGGCGCCGACTACGGCCAGGGCTCGTCCCGCGACTGGGCGGCCAAGGGCGTGCGTCTGGCCGGTGTGGAGGCGATTGCCGCCGAAGGTTTCGAGCGCATCCACCGCACCAACCTGGTAGGCATGGGCGTGTTGCCCCTGGAGTTTTTGCCGGGCACCGACCGTCACACCTTGCTGATCGACGGCAGCGAAACCTATGACGTGGTCGGCGAGCGCACCCCGCGTGCGCAGTTGACCCTGGTGATCAACCGCAAGAATGGCGAGCGTGTCGAAGTGCCGGTGACCTGCCGCCTCGACACCGCCGAAGAAGTGTCGATCTACGAGGCGGGCGGCGTGTTGCAACGTTTTGCCCAGGACTTCCTGGAATCGGCGGCGACCGCTTAAGAGGACGACCATGGCACACGCACCGCAAATCAAGATCCCCGCCACCTACATGCGTGGCGGCACCAGCAAGGGCGTATTTTTCAGCCTCCAGGACCTGCCCGCCTCGGCGCAGGTACCGGGCGCGGCACGCGATGCCTTGCTGCTGAGGGTGATCGGCAGCCCCGACCCCTATGACAAACAAATCGACGGCATGGGCGGCGCCACGTCGAGCACCAGCAAAAGCGTGATCCTGGCCAAAAGCACCCGCGCCGGGCACGACGTGGACTACCTGTTCGGGCAGGTCTCCATCGACAAGCCCTTTGTCGACTGGAGCGGTAACTGCGGCAACCTGTCGGCGGCGGTGGGCTCGTTCGCCGTCAGCGCCGGGCTGGTCGACCCGGCCCGCATCCCGCACAACGGCGTGGCCGTGGTGCGTGTGTGGCAGGCCAATATCGGCAAGACCATCATCGCCCACGTACCGATTACCGATGGCGCAGTGCAGGAAACCGGTGACTTCGAACTGGACGGCGTGACCTTCCCGGCCGCCGAAGTGCAGTTGGAGTTCATGGACCCGGCGGCAGAAGAAGAGGGCGGCGGTGGCTCGATGTTCCCCACCGGCAACCTGATCGACGACCTCGAAGTGCCCGGTGTCGGCACCTTCAAGGCCACGCTGATCAATGCCGGTATCCCGACGATCTTCATCAACGCCGAAGACCTCGGCTACACCGGCACCGAGTTGCAAGGCGCGATCAATGGCGACCCCAAGGCCCTGGCCATGTTCGAGACCGTGCGGGCCTATGGCGCGTTGCGCATGGGCCTGATCAAACACCTGGACGAAGCCGCCCAGCGCCAGCACACGCCGAAAGTCGCGTTTGTGGCCAAGCCTGCGGATTACGTAGCGTCCAGCGGCAAGGCGATCAAGGCTGGCGATGTGGACTTGCTGGTGCGCGCACTGTCCATGGGCAAGCTGCATCACGCGATGATGGGCACGGCGGCGGTGGCGATTGGCACGGCGGCGGCGATTTCCGGGACCTTGGTCAACCTCGCCGCAGGCGGCATTGAGCGTAATGCGGTGCGCTTCGGGCATCCGTCGGGCACGTTGCGCGTGGGGGCCGAAGCCACCCAGGTGAACGGCGAATGGGTGGTGAAGAAAGCCATCATGAGCCGCAGTGCGCGGGTGTTGATGGAAGGCTTCGTGCGTGTGCCCGGCGACGCCTTCTAAAACCCTGCACACACACGTGTGGAAGGGGGCAAGCCCCCTCCCACAGTCATAAACAGGCATTCAGACCTGCGAAACGATCAACCCTGACCCTGAGGATGCAATAACCCTAACCCACTTTGGAGATCTGCCATGAGCGCCAACGTCGACCAGAACAACCGCCCCGATTACGACCAGGTCCTGCAGGACATTGCCGACTACGTCCTCACCTACCGGATCGACTCCCCAGCCGCGCTGGACACCGCGCGCAACTGCCTGATGGACACCCTCGGCTGCGGCCTGCTGGCCCTGCGGTTTCCAGAGTGCACCAAGCACCTGGGGCCGATCGTCGAGGGTACAGTGGTGCCGTTTGGTGCGCGGGTGCCGGGCACGTCGTTTCGCCTGGACCCGATCAAGGCGGCGTGGGACATCGGCTGTATCGTGCGCTGGCTCGACTACAACGACACCTGGCTCGCCGCCGAATGGGGCCATCCTTCGGATAACCTTGGCGGCATCCTCGCCGTGGCCGATCACCTGTCGCAAAAACGCGTGGCCAATGGCGATGCGCCGCTGACCGTGCGTGCGGTGCTGGAAGCGATGATCATGGCCCACGAAATCCAGGGCGTGATCGCGCTGGAAAACTCCTTCAATCGTGTCGGTCTCGACCATGTGTTGCTGGTGAAAGTCGCGTCGACAGCGGTCACCGCCAAGCTGATGGGCGCCAACCGTGAGCAACTGCTGGCGGCCTTGTCCCACGCGTTTGTGGACGGACAGGCGCTGCGCACTTACCGCCATGCGCCGAATGCCGGCTCGCGCAAATCCTGGGCGGCGGGCGATGCATCGAGTCGTGGCGTGCGCCTGGCGGATATCGCGCTGCGTGGCGAGATGGGCATCCCCGGCGTATTAAGCGCGCCGCAGTGGGGCTTTTACGATGTGCTGTTCAGCCACACCAACAAGGACCTGGCGCTCAAGCCCGAGGACCAGCGCACATTCAGCCTGTCCCAGGCGTACGGCACCTATGTGATGGAGAACGTGCTGTTCAAGATCAGCTTCCCCGCCGAGTTTCATGCGCAAACGGCCTGCGAAGCGGCGGTGATCCTGCATCCGCAGGTGAAAAATCGGCTGTCCGACATCGAGCGCATCGTGATCACCACCCACGAGTCGGCAATCCGCATCATCTCCAAGGTCGGCCCATTGGCCAACGCCGCCGACCGCGACCACTGCCTTCAATATATGACCGCCGTGCCCCTGGCGTTCGGGAATCTGGTGGCCGAGCAGTATGAAGATGAATTCCATGCTGCCCACCCGATCATCGACGCGCTGCGCGACAAGATGGTGATCATTGAAGACCCGCGTTACAGCCGCGAATACCTGGAGGCCGACAAACGCTCCATCGCCAATGCGGTGCAGGTGTTCTTCACGGATGGCTCCAGCACTGAACAGGTCGCGGTGGAATATCCCATCGGCCATCGTCGCCGTCGGGTGGATGGCATTCCGCTGTTGGAGGACAAGTTCAAAGCCAACCTGGCCACGCGGTTCACGGCGCAGCGCAGCGCCGAGATTTTTGCCTTGTGCAAAGACCCGGCGAAGCTTGAGGCCACACCGGTGAACCGCTTCATGGACCTGTTCGTGATCTAGAAAGCAACTCGGTCAATGTGGGAGTGGGCCAGCCCCTCCCATATTTTGAATCGAGTTCACTCAAACCGCAGGATCACCCTGCGGTTGTGCTTGCTCTTCTTCTCGATTTTTTCGCAGAACACCCGGCCGATTTCCTCGGTGTTGATCACATGGGTGCCGCCACACGGCTGGATGTCGATCCCGGCAATTTCAATTACCCGTACCGAGCCTTGGATCACCGGCGGCGCGACCGCCTGGGTACGGGTGATCTGCAGCAGGGTGGAGTATTCCGTGGCGGCCATCGACAGGGTTTTCACCGGGTGAGCCTGTTCGATCAGCGCGTTGAGGTCGCGGGTGATGCTGTCTTTGTCGAGGGTCATTTCCGGCAGGTCGAAATCCAGGCGGCCCTTGTCGGCACTGATGCTGCAACCCGTCACCGGCGCATCGATGATCGAGCACAGCAAGTGCAGGCAGGTGTGCATTTTCATGTGCTGATAGCGTCGTTCCCAATCGAGGCCGGCATCGACCTGGACCCCGGCGGTCAACTGCTCGGGGCAGTGTTCCACCTGATGCCAGATGATCGAACGCAGCACCGGGTCGCGTACGGTGCCGGTCACGGCCACCTGCGTCCCGTCGGCCAGGGTCAAGCGGCCGGTGTCGCCTGGCTGTCCGCCGCCGGTGGGATAGAACAACGTGTGTTCCAGGGCAATGCCGTGTTCGCTGACGGCAATCACCCGGGCGCTGAAGGCGTTCTGGTAGGGCGCGCTGTCAAACAGCGCCAGGGTTTCCATGGTGTGCACAGACATGTTCAACCTCCGACGATCAGTGGGCTGGCTTGCAACAGGTGGCGCACCATTGCACTCAAGCCAGGGGGGGAAAGCAGGGTGATTTCAAATTCCGGGCCGCAGATTTTCAGGTTCAGCGGCAGGCGTGGCAGTTGATTGCCGGCTTCGACGCGGTGCAGGCGAAACTGCAGGTGGTGACGCTCCTTCACCGTCGGTTCCAGCATCAGCCCCGGCAGAGGGTGGAAGTCGGCGTCCAGCACCGTGACCTTGTGGCTGGCATTGACCTCGCCGACCACATGCAAGCGCTCTTCCAGGGCGAAGGCGCCGAGGTAGTTGCTGTGGTCCGATTCATCGTTTTTTTGCAGTTGGATCTGGTTCACCACCTTGACCTTGGTCCCGGCGGGCACGTCCTGGGTGATCACGCAGGACGGGCTGATAAACACGTTGTCGCCAATCAACACGTACCCCAGCACGCGTGCGCCGGAGCCGACTTCGACGTTGTTGCCCAGGCGTGGATGGCGCTTGCCGTCGGGGTTGTTGGCGATGCCCCGGGCGCCAAGGGTCACGCCGCAGAGGATGTAGCAGTCGTGGCCGATCTCGCAGGTTTCACCGATCACGGTGCCGTAGCCGTGATCCAGCACAAAGCGGCGGCCGATGCGCGCCGCCGGGTGAATCTCCGCACCGGACAGCACCTTGCCCTGGTTGCTGAGCGTGAGGGCGATGCGTGAGAACACTCCGTTGGTCTGGTCGGGGAAATTCCACACAAGGTGTGCAAGGCGGTAATACAGCACCGCCTTGAACGAGGCATAGGATTCCAGGATCAGCTCGCCGCGCCCGCGTGATGCCGGGTCGCGGTAGGCGTAGGCGATCAGGTCTTCGGCCACCGCCTGGGCGGCGTTCTGGATCAGCGGCGCCAGGTGCGGTTCCAACTGCTTCATCTGCGCAGGCGTGAGGGTCTTGATGAGCTGGGTGAGCAACTCATCATGCAGCTGTTGCATGTCGATAAAGCCACCCATGGAGGCACCCCCGCATTCTGGCTGGTTGGAAAACCGGTTATTCAAAACTGGGCAGGTAGCTGTCGGCATTGTCGTAGACCATGGTCAACACCACCGTTTCGGGCGGCAGTTCGGGGGCGAGCCTGGCGATGGCAACCATGTTGGCAGCGGAGGACAGGCCCAGGCTGATGGCGTCGGTGCGCATGATGCGTTTCATCATGTCGATGCAGTCCTGGCGCGACACCTTGAGCATGCCGTCGATCACATTGAGGTTGAGGATGCTCGGGATCAGGCCAATCGACAGGCCCTGGATATGGTGCGGCGCGTGCTGGTTTTTCAGCAGGTCGCATTCCTCCGGTTCCACACCCATGACGCGTATCGCCGGCCAGGCGGCTTTGAGGGTTTCGCCGATACCGGTGATATGGCCACCGGTGCCGATGCCGCTGACAAAGTAGTCCACACGGCGCTCGCCAAAGGCGCGGAGGATTTCCGGTGCGGTGGTGTCGCGGTGTGTCTGCGGGTTGGCGCCGTTGCGTTGCTGGTTGAGCATCACGTAGCTGGGGTTTTCCAGCTGCAGCTCCATGCACTTTTCGCCATGGGAATTGTTGCCCCGGCGGCTGTCCGACAGCACCACCTTGGCGCCGTACAGGCGCAGCAGCTTCTGCTTTTCGGCACTGTAGTTGTCGGGGATTACCAGCACCACTTTGTAGCCCAGCACATTGCCGGCCATCACCAGGCCGATGCCGGTATTGCCGCCGCTGGGCTCAATGATGGTTTGCCCGGAATCACGCATCAGCACGCCCCGGCGCTCGGCGTCGAGGATCATGCCCAAGGCGATGCGCGCCTTGTGGCTGCCACCGGGGTTGAGGGATTCGAGCTTGGCGTAGACCTCGATGCCGAGGTCTTCGGAAAACTGCGCCAGGCGCACGATGGGCGTGTGGCCGATGGCCTCGAGGATCGAGTTATGCAACATCAGTCGGTCCTCGGCTCAGTACAAGGGCATGTCAGGTTCGACGTCGCGAACCCAATGTTTCATGCCACCTTGCAGGACTTTGGTGTTGGCAAAACCCGCCGCCAGCAGCGTACCGGCCGCTTGCTCGGCGCGGGTGCCGGCATAGCAGATCAGGTAATGGGTGTTGTCGCGGTTGAGACGGTCGAGTTGACCGTCCAGTTCGGCGAGGGGAATGTGCACCACCCCCGGTAACTTGCACACCTCCAGCTCACTGGCGTCGCGCACGTCCAGCAGCACGTCGGCGCTGCGCGGGTGTTCGAGCAGTTGCTTGAGGACGCGGGGCTTGATGTAACGTTCTTCGGCCAGTGACGGGGCGCTGGGCAGGGCGTCGGCGCACACGGCTGGCGCGGCCGTTTCACTGTGGCGCAGTTCGGAACAGCACGGCAGTCGGCGCGCGCTTGAAGCGGATTTCGCTGAATTTCATCGCCAGCGCATCGAAACGCATCAAACGCCCGGACAGCGGCTCGCCAATGCCGATCAGCAGCTTGATGGCCTCGGTCGCCTGGATCATCCCGACCACGCCGGGCAGCACGCCGATCACGCCACCGGCGCTGCAATTGGGCGCCAGTTCTGCGGGCGGTGCGCTGGGGAACAGGCAGCGGTAGCACGGCCCGCCCTTGTAGTTGAGCACGCTGATCTGCCCGTCGAAACGGTAGATGGCGCCATATACCAAGGGTTTTCCAAGCTGGACGCACGCGTCATTGACCAGGTAGCGGGTGTCGAAATTGTCGGTGCCGTCGATCACCAGGTCATAGGCGCCCACCAGTTCCAGGGCGTTATCGGCATTCAGCGCGGTGTCGTGGGCGTTGATCTGGATATGACGGTTGAGGTCTTGCAGGCGTTGCCTGGCGGATTCGACCTTGGGCATACCGAGGGTGCTGTTGCCATGGACGATCTGGCGTTGCAGGTTGCTGCTTTCCACCACGTCGAAATCCACCAGACCCACAGTGCCGACGCCGGCCGCCGCCAGGTACAGGCTGATGGGCGAGCCCAGGCCGCCGGTGCCGATGATCAGCACTTTTGCTTTCTTGAGGTTCAACTGACCTTCGCGGCCGACGCCGGGCAGGGTGATGTGGCGCACGTAGCGCTGGACTTCTTCGTTGCTCAGGGTGTCGACGTCAATGCCGCCTGAGGTGGCGAGCAGCACTTCGATCCTGGCTTTTTCCGGCAACGGTTCGTCGGCATCGATCAGCTCTTCCTCGGCGGTAAACAGGAAGTGTTCCTTGAGCTGGTTGTTCTTTTCGTGAAACAGATGCGGGCGCAACTGCGGGTGGCTGTTGCAGAGGTTTTCAATGACTTCGCGCAATGTCGATCCGGTGCTCTCAAGGGTCGATTCCGGCAGCTTGGCCACGCGAACCAGGATATCGGGGAAAGAGACAGCGTTCATGGACAACTCCGTGTGCAGGTCGTTGAAGGGTTGAAGGGCGAACTGTGTGCCATCCCAGGCAAACAGCTTGGAGCCGAGGGCCTGGCCCTGGCGAACATCGACCACCAGGTAGCTCACGGGGTGGATCGGCTCACCCTGGAACAGCGCCTTGTCCTGGTCCTCGTCGCTGAAATAGGCGCCGACGTCCGGGTGAGAGTGGTAGATCACCACCACGGGGTTGTCGCTGCGAAACGCCTTGTTCAACAGCAGGGTGTCGGCCACCGAGAAGGTGTAGCCGTTGGCCGCGCTGCGTGGGTACATCTCGGGGTTTTTGTGGTGCAGTTCATTCTGGATATTGCTGCCCAGGTACACGCTGCCATCGGCGAAGACGTAGCCGCAGCATTCCTCGGGATAGCTGCGGCTGGCGTGGGCGTAGATCTGTTCCAGGGCGGTGGGGCGGAGGACTTCCATGTTTCTCTCGCGTTGGTTGGTGGTCAATTTTTCTTGGCCATGAGTTTTTCAATGGGCAACTTGGTGATCGCAAAACCGGCCAGCAGGATGGCTGAGTACAGCATCAGGTCGCGGGAAATCGCCACGCCTTCGTACCAGGCGCCGATGATCACCGCGAACACCGGGAAGATAATGAACACGAACGACAGGATGATCGGGCTCAAGCGCTTGAGCAGCATGAAGTACACGATGAACCCGCCCACCGAGGCCACCAGACCGAGGTAGAACAGGGCGCTCCAGGAACGCAGGGTGATGTCTTCAAAGGTGGGTGTTTCAAACCACAGCCCGGCGACGAACAGCATCAGGCCGGCGATGCCGATGGGCAGGGTGTTGTAGGTGATGACGCTGATGGCGCTGCCTTTCTGCTTGGTAATCACGTAGCACAAGGCATGCATGATCGCGGCCGTCAGGATCGCCAGCACCCCGAAGAACTCGGCGTGGTCCAGGTGCAGGCCTTGGCTGCGAATGATCATGTACAGGCTGCCGAAGCCGATGCCGATGCCGACCACCTGGGAAAAGTAGATGCGCTCGCGCAGGAACAGCGCGGAGAAAATCAGGATGAATACCGGCATGCAACTGAAGAGCAGGGCGGTCAGGCCGGACGAGACATGCATCTCGCCATAGTTGAGCAGGTAGTAGGGCACGCTGAAGTAGGACAGGGTCACGAACACGAAGAACCAGCGGCTTTCGCGGGGAAACAGGATCGGCTCGCGGCGCACCATGGCGAAACACAGGAACAGCGGGAAGGCGATGAGGAAGCGCAGGCCGGCGGAGGTCAGCGGTGGCACGCTTTCCACGGCGATCTTGATGCCCAGCCAGGTCGTGCCCCAACTCAGGCACACGATCAGGAACATCACACTGGTGATCAGCCCGGCCAGCCACTGTTTTTGGGTTTTGGTTTTGGCGGTGTTTTCGATAACGGCGGACATTGGCATCGTTTATTGCTTCCCTGAGCCGAAATTGAACTCTATATTGAACTTGTAATAAGTTATTAAATTCGGCGATTGAACCCGTAAAAGCACACTATTAGGGCGAAAGATGGCTGTCAAAACAAATATTGACATGGTGTCAATTATGCGTGAGGGGTTGTCCAACGGTCAGGGCGTGAAGTACAAGCGCCTGTCCGATGTCATGGAACGGGGCATCCTCGAAGGCTTGATTGAACCAGGACGAAAACTGCCGCCCCATCGGGTGCTTTCCGACAATCTGGGGGTGACCATTGGCACCATCAGCCGGGCCTACGGTGAGTTGGAACGCCTGGGTTTGGTTGTCGCCCGCGTTGGTGACGGAACATTCGTGCGCAAGCGTGGGATGGAGCGCCAGCGCGATGAAGGCTTTCGCAACGTCAGCGAGGAGCCGCGCCAGTACTTCGATATGAGCCGCAACATGCATATCCCCGGGCAGGAGACCACCTTCCTGGCCCAGAGCTTCCAAACCCTGTCGACCAACGCCAAGTTTCTCCAGGACATCAGCGCCTACACCCCGGACGCTGGCCTGCCGCGCTACCGCGAAGCCGGTGCGCAATGGTTGGTGCAGCGTGACTTTCATCCCATCCCTGAACAGGTCATTTGCGTGAATGGCGGCCAGCACGGCCTGCTCTGCGCGATGATGGCGCTGCTGCGGGCCGGCGATACGGTGGTGACCGAACAACTGACGTACCCAGGCCTGATCACCGCAGCGCGCATGCTCGGCATACGCCTGATCGGCCTGGAGATGGATGACGAGGGCGTGCTGCCGAATGCGCTGGATGAAGTCTGTCGAAACCACCGGATTTCGGCGCTGTACTGCACGCCGACGATCCAGAACCCCACCACCGCCGTGTTATCGGTGGCGCGCCGCGAGGCGCTGGTCAAGGTGTGCCGCGAGCACAATCTGCTGATCCTGGAGGACGAAGCCCACGGTGTATTGGTAGAAGATCGGCCGCCGCCTCTCAGCCATTTCGCCCCCGAGCGTACGATTTTGATCAGTAGCCTGAGCAAGGCGGTGTCCGCCGGACTGCGCGTGGGGTATGTGCATGCACCGCCGGCGCTGGTCAGCCGGATCTCGGCTGCCTTGCGCTCAACCTGCTGGATGGCCACGCCGGTGACCCTGGAACTGGCCACCCAGTGGATCGAAAACGGCACGGCGGAGTACTTGCTGCGCCAGCAGATCAATGAGATCAGCCGGCGTAAAGCCTTGGTGCGTGACCTGCTCGAAGGCCTGCAATACCGCACTCACCTCAACAGCCCGCACTTCTGGATTGAAGTGCCCGAGCCGTGGCGTGCGTCGGAAATCGAGGCGGAGCTCAAGCAGAACAACTACCTGATCGCCACCGCCGAGGCATTCGCCGTGGGGCAGACGGCGGTGCCGCAGTTCATTCGAGCGAGTATCTGCAATACGTCAGGCGATGATCAGTTGTTGCGGGCGGGGTTTGACGCGCTGGCGACGGCGTTGGGGCAGGGTGGTGGACGGTTTCACCTGTAGGCCTTGATCTTTGTGTGAGCGGGCTTGCCCCGCGCGAGGCAAGCTCGCTCACCACAAAAGTGCCAGGCAGAAAATATTACTTGAAGCGCCGCTCCACGCCTTTCTCCACCAGAATCTTCGCTGAAATCTCTTCAACCGAAAAATGCGTGGAATTGATGTGCGCAATATTCTCGCGACGGAACAGATTTTCTACTTCGCGCACTTCGAACTCGCACTGGGCATAGCTTGAGTAGCGACTGTTGGGCTTGCGCTCGTTGCGGATGGCCGTCAGGCGGTCCGGGTCGATGGTCAGGCCGAACAGCTTGTGGGAGTGGGCGCGCAGGGCGGCCGGCAGCGTCAGGTGTTCCATGTCGTCTTCGGTCAACGGGTAGTTGGCTGCGCGGATGCCGAATTGCATGGCCATGTACAGACAGGTAGGCGTTTTGCCGCAGCGCGACACGCCCACCAGGATCAGGTCGGCCTTGTCGTAGTAGTGCGTGCGGGCGCCATCGTCGTTGTCGAGGGCGAAGTTCACCGCCTCGATACGCTCCATGTAGTTGGAGTTATGCCCAATGGAATGGGACTTTCCGACGGAGTAGGAGGAGTGTTCACTCAACTCCTGCTCCAGTGGCGCCAGGAAGGTCGAGAAAATGTCGATCATGAAACCATTCGACGTTGCGAGAATCTCACGGATGTCTTGATTGACGATGGTGTCGAAAATGATCGGCCGAAAACCGTCTTTTTCAGCCGCCAGATTGATTTGTTGTACCATGGCCCGCGCTTTATCCACGCTGTCGATATAGGGCCGCGTGAATTTGGCGAAGGTAATGTTTTCGAACTGCGCGAGCAGGCTTTGACCCAATGTTTCGGCTGTGATGCCGGTGCCGTCGGAGATAAAGAAAGCAGATCGTTTCATTTGAGCCCTGGGCCTTAAGCTGATGGCGAATCTTGGATATGATAGGCGCGATTTTGCCGTCCCGCAGTGGGCCGCATTCTCACTTATTTTCCAGGTCCAGGCCACAAGCGCTGGCGAACGCTCCTACTGAGCAGCCGGCGTCCTGAGCTTTTCCAACACAGAAAGTGGAGAGATCACCTTGGTAGAGTACGTAGTTTCCCTCGATAAGCTCGGCGTCCATGATGTAGAGCACGTAGGGGGCAAGAACGCATCCCTCGGCGAGATGATCAGTAATCTTGCAGGCGCAGGTGTGTCGGTGCCCGGTGGTTTCGCCACCACGGCCCAGGCTTACCGCGATTTCCTCGAACTGAGCGGCCTCAACGCTCAGATCCACGCCGCGCTGGACGCCCTGGACGTCGATGACGTCAACGCCCTGGCCAAGACTGGCAGCCAGATCCGCCAGTGGATCATGGACGCCGAGTTCCCCGAGAAGCTCAACGAAGAAATCCGCACCGCCTTCGCCGCTCTGTCGGCCGGCAATCCGGATATGGCCGTTGCCGTGCGTTCCTCCGCCACCGCCGAAGACTTGCCGGATGCGTCCTTCGCGGGTCAGCAAGAGACCTTCCTTAACATCCGTGGCGTAGAAAACGTGATCCGCGCCGCCAAGGAAGTGTTTGCCTCTCTCTTTAACGACCGCGCCATTTCCTACCGCGTACACCAAGGTTTCGACCACAAGCTGGTGGCTTTGTCTGCCGGTGTGCAGCGCATGGTGCGTTCGGAAACCGGCACCGCCGGCGTGATGTTCACCCTGGACACCGAGTCAGGCTTCCGTGACGTGGTGTTTATCACCGGCGCCTACGGCCTGGGCGAAACCGTCGTACAAGGCGCGGTCAATCCGGACGAATTCTACGTACACAAGCACACCCTTGAAGCCGGCCGCCCGGCCATCCTGCGCCGCAACCTGGGCAGCAAGGCGATCAAGATGATCTACGGCGACGAGGCCAAGGCCGGTCGTTCGGTCAAGACCGTTGATGTGGACAAGGCCGAGCGCGCACGTTTCTGTCTGTCCGACGCTGAGGTCAGCGAATTGGCCAAGCAAGCCATGATCATCGAAAAGCACTACAAGTGCCCGATGGACATCGAATGGGCCAAAGACGGTGACGACGGCAAGCTGTACATCGTGCAGGCCCGCCCGGAAACCGTGAAGAGCCGCACTTCGGCCAACGTCATGGAGCGCTACCTGCTGAAAGAAACCGGCACCGTGCTGGTGGAAGGCCGTGCCATCGGCCAGCGCATCGGCGCCGGCAAGGTGCGGATCATCAAGGACGTGTCCGAAATGGACAAGGTCCAGCCAGGTGACGTACTGGTCTCCGACATGACCGACCCGGACTGGGAACCGGTGATGAAGCGTGCGAGCGCCATCGTCACCAACCGCGGCGGCCGTACCTGCCACGCGGCGATCATCGCCCGTGAGCTGGGGATTCCGGCCGTCGTGGGTTGCGGCAACGCCACCCAACTGCTCAAAGATGGTCAGGGCGTGACCGTATCCTGCGCCGAAGGCGACACCGGTTTCATCTTCGAAGGTGAGCTGGGCTTCGACATCAAGCAGAACTCCATCGACGCCATGCCGGACCTGCCGTTCAAGATCATGATGAACGTCGGCAACCCGGACCGTGCCTTCGACTTCGCACAGTTGCCGAACGCCGGTGTGGGCCTGGCCCGCCTGGAATTCATCATCAACCGCATGATCGGCGTGCACCCCAAGGCCCTGCTGAACTACGACGGCCTGCCGCTGGACATCAAGGAAAGCGTCGACAAGCGCATCGCCGGTTATAACGACCCGGTGGGCTTCTACGTCGAGAAGCTGGTGGAAGGCATCAGCACCCTGGCGGCGGCGTTCTACCCGAAAAAAGTCATCGTGCGCCTGTCGGACTTCAAGTCCAATGAATACGCCAACCTGATCGGCGGCAAGCTCTACGAGCCGGAAGAAGAAAACCCGATGCTGGGTTTCCGCGGCGCCTCGCGTTACATCAGCGAAGCGTTCCGTGATTGCTTCGAGCTGGAATGCCGTGCGCTGAAACGTGTACGCAACGAGATGGGCCTGACCAACGTCGAGATCATGGTGCCGTTCGTCCGCACCCTGGGCGAAGCGAGCCAAGTGGTCGACCTGCTGGCTGAAAACGGTCTGTCCCGTGGCGAAAACGGCCTGCGCGTGATCATGATGTGCGAACTGCCGTCCAACGCCATTCTGGCCGAAGAGTTCCTGGAGTTCTTCGACGGCTTCTCCATCGGCTCCAACGACCTGACCCAGTTGACCCTGGGCCTGGACCGCGATTCGGGGATCATCGCCCACTTGTTCGACGAGCGTAATCCTGCGGTCAAGAAGCTGCTGGCCAACGCTATCCAGGCCTGTAACAAGGCTGGCAAGTACATCGGCATCTGCGGCCAAGGCCCTTCCGACCACCCGGACCTGGCCAAATGGCTGATGGAACAGGGCATCGAAAGCGTCTCGCTGAACCCCGACTCCGTGCTGGAAACCTGGTTCTTCCTGGCGGAAGGCCAAGCGTCCGTCTAAGGTCGTTACGTCAAAAGTGCCGGTCACTCGTTATGGGTGACGGCATTCTTATCTGTACAGGGCGGGAATCCTTGCGGACGCCGCCCTTTTTTGTGCAAGAGCATTATGCAAAGCAGCAGCAACCTGTTTCCCGTCGCCCTGATCAGCGCTGAACGTCGTGGCGACCTGAGTGAAGACGTGTACCGCCTCAAACCCGGTAACAGCCCCGACGGCACCGTCGAGCTGGCGGTTACCCGTTTGGGTCTGGCCGATGTCCCGGAAAACCGGGGCATTCCGGTTATTTTGTTGCACGGCAGTTTTTCCAACCGGCGCTTCTGGTATTCACCCAAAGGCATCGGCCTGGGCGCTTATCTGGCGCGCCAGGGGTTTGATGTGTGGATCCCGGAAATGCGCGGCCATGGCTTGTCCAAGCGCAACCATGACTATGCGAAAAATCGGGTTGCCGACTATGCGCGCTATGATTTGCCGGCCATCGGCGCGTTTGTGCGCGAGCAAAGTGCCCAGGTCCCCCATTGGATCGGCCACTCCCTGGGCGGTACAGCCTTGGCAGCGGCGCTGGGTGGTCAGCACCTGGGCGCGCCGGCAGTGGCGTCGGTGGCCTTGTTTGGTTGCCAGGTCAGTCGCACCCACTGGCCCCTGAAACTGCCTCCGGTGGAATGGACCGGTCGATTGCTTCTGAAACGCTTTGGGGAGCTGTCCGGCTCACGCCTCAAACGCGGCCCGGAGGACGAACCGGCGGGCGTGCTGATCGAAGCCATGCGTTGGAATGGCCTGTTTGGACGCTTTGGCGAAGGTAAACAGGACTGGTGGAAAGGCCTGGCAGAAGTCGATGTGCCGCTGTTGGCTGTCAGTGCCGCCGGTGATCATCAGGACCCTGACTGGGCCTGTCGCAAGCTGTTCGAGCAAATCGGTTCTGAGCATCGCCAATACCTTTGCCTGGGGCGCCAGCAAGGGTTTACCGATGATTTCGGGCATGTGGAAATGCTTGTAAGCAAGGCCGCCCAAGCCGAAGTATGGCCACTGGTGGCGCAATGGTTGAAAGACCCGCTCACACCTTTGTTTGGCGCCCCGGCCGACGTGCTGGCGACGGTTTGACGCAGCGCTCTGCCAAGGGCGTTTCGCTCGTGCAAGGTTGCGGCTAAGATATGACGCGCTGAACGCTTCTGGTCATATTCAGTCGCGCAGTGGCTCTTGCGTTGCGGCGAAGCGAATGGGATGTTCCCCGTCCGCTTCGACCGGTACTTCTTTGAAAGACACTTCTTTGGCAGAAAGGAATTTTTCGATGAACCATTACGTGACCCCCGACCTGTGCGACGCCTACCCGGAACTGGTGCAGGTGGTCGAGCCGATGTTCAGCAATTTCGGCGGCAGAGACTCCTTCGGTGGCGAGATCGTCACCATCAAGTGCTTCGAAGACAACTCGTTGGTCAAGGAGCAAGCCGACCAGCCGGGCGCCGGCAAGGTGCTGGTGGTCGACGGGGGTGGTTCCTTGCGGCGTGCTTTGTTGGGCGACATGATTGCCGAAAAGGCTGCGAAAAACGGCTGGGAAGGGCTGGTGATCTACGGTTGCATCCGTGATGTCGATGTCATCGCCCAGACCGATCTTGGCGTGCAGGCCCTGGCCAGCCATCCAATGAAGACCGACAAGCGCGGTATCGGTGACCTGAACGTGGTGGTCACGTTTGCCGGCGTGACATTCCGTCCGGGTGAGTACATCTATGCGGACAATAATGGCGTGATCGTGTCGCCAAGTCCGTTGAAAATGCCTGAATAAACCGCAATAAACGACGGGGTGAGGATGTTCGAGGAAGAAAACGCGCAGTGGGGCCTGGTGCATGCCCTGGTGCTGGACGGTAAAGGCGGTGCGCGTTCGATTGCCCGGACTGAGCTGGATGACTTGCAACTGCAGCCTCAGGAAAGCCTGTGGCTGCATTGGGATCGCAGCCACCCGCAAACGCAGACCTGGCTGCGTAAATCCAGTGGCCTGAGCGAATTCGCCTGCGACCTGTTGCTGGAGGAAAACACCCGTCCGCGCCTGTTGCCGCTGCCGGAGGCCGAGCTGCTGCTGTTCCTGCGTGGGGTTAACCTCAACCCCGGCGCGGAGCCGGAAGACATGGTTTCGGTGCGTATCTTCGCTGCCTCCAGCCGTGTGATTTCGCTGCGTCTTCGCCCGTTGCGGGCTACCGATGAACTGCTGGTGCAACTGGCAGAGGGCAAGGGGCCGAAAACCGCGTCCGAACTCATCCTTTATATGGCGCAGTACCTGACCAATAAGGTGCAGGATCTGGTCACGGACCTGTCTGAAATCGTGGATACCGAGGAAGAAAAACTCGATACCGACGAACGGTACACCCCGGAGCACGGCAGCGTGCTGCAGATACGCCGGCGAGCGGCCGGGCTCAAACGGTTTCTGGCGCCGCAGCGGGATATTTTTGCCCAGCTGACTCGGATCAAATTGCCGTGGTTCTGCGACGACGATGCCGACTACTGGAACGAATTGAACAACAGCCTGACTCGCTATCTGGAAGAGCTCGAATTGACCCGCGAGCGCGTGGGGCTTGTGCTGGAGGCCGAAGATAGACGCCTCAGCGTGCGCATGAACCGCACCATGTACCGCTTCGGGATCATCACCGGGATCTTCCTGCCGATGAGCTTTTTGACGGGCCTGCTGGGTATAAATGTGGGCGGTATACCGTTCTCCGGGAGCCCTTACGGATTCATGGTGGCGTGCCTGTTGATGGTGTCGGTAGCGCTCGGACAATGGTGGCTGTTTCGACGATTGCGCTGGGTTTGAGCTGAATATCAGCTGAACGTAGGAAGGGTCATATGTGACCCCAGGAATTTTACCCTCGTCTTTTAAATCACTTGCGAGAGGTCTATATGCACGATCCGTTCGAACAGTCTTTACGTGACATGCTCAATGCCTCGCCGTCCAACCGCGACGACGATGCCTGCCTGGGCCGCGTGTTGAAAACCGCTAACCGCCAGGTGGGCGCGGGTGACCTGTTCGGTCTGCTCGGCCGCTGGGTGCCGGCATTGATGATGGCCCTGAACAACGGTTCGGCCCACGTATCGCCTGTTTCTCGTCGTAAACCTCTTGCTCGCACTGCTGATAAGGCTGATTGAATATGGAACTTGATCTCTGGACCCAGAGCCTGGTCACCGCGATGACCGCATTGTGGACCAAGGTGGCGAATTTCATTCCCAACCTCTTTGGTGCGCTGGTCCTGGTATTGCTGGGCTTTGTCGTCGCCAAGCTGCTCGACACCCTGTTGTCCAAATTGCTTGCAAAACTCGGCCTCGACCGCCTGATGGCAGGCACCGGCCTGACCAAGCTGCTGGGGCGCGCCGGGCTGCAAGTGCCGATCTCCACGTTGATCGGCAAGATCGTTTATTGGTTCGTTTTGCTGATTTTTCTGGTTTCTGCGGCTCAATCCCTTGGACTTGAGCGAGTTTCAGCTACGCTCGACATGCTGGCGCTGTATTTGCCGAAGGTTTTCGGCGGTGCGCTGGTGCTGCTGGTAGGTGTTCTGCTGGCGCAACTGGCCAATGGGCTGGTGCGCGGCGCTGCCGAAGGCGTGGGGCTGGACTATGCTGCTGGCCTGGGGCGGATCGCTCAGGGGCTGGTGATCATCATCAGTATTTCGGTCGCGATCAGCCAGTTGGAGGTCAAGACTGACCTGCTCAACCATGTGATTGTGATCGTTTTGATTACCGTTGGTCTGGCCGTTGCGCTGGCCATGGGCTTGGGAAGCCGGGAAATTGCCGGCCAGATTCTTGCGGGAATCTATGTGCGTGAGCTGTATCAGGTAGGGCAACAGGTGCGTGTAGGCGAGGTCGAAGGGCAAATCGAAGAGATCGGCACAGTCAAGACGACAGTGCTGACCGATGACGGTGACCTGGTGTCGTTGTCCAATCGGATTCTCCTGGAGCAGCAGGTCAGTAGCCGCTAACCCGGCAAACCCTGCTAATGTACGCCGCCGCAAACCCGGCTGACCGGGCTGTAGCGGACATTGACCTGACTGTCGGCACGACTTGTTTTGAATAAAGCCCAAACGCTGTCCACGCGCTACGACCCCCGTGAGCTCTCTGATGAGGAGTTGGTCGCGCGCTCGCACACGGAGCTGTTTCACGTAACTCGCGCGTACGAAGAATTGATGCGCAGGTATCAACGCACTCTGTTCAACGTTTGTTCAAGGTATTTAGGGAACGATAGAGATGCGGACGATGTCTGTCAGGAAGTGATGCTAAAGGTGCTGTACGGCCTGAAGAACTTCGAGGGCAAATCGAAGTTCAAGACATGGCTGTACAGCATCACGTACAACGAGTGCATCACGCAGTATCGGAAGGAACGGCGAAAGCGTCGCTTGATGGACGCTCTGAGTCTGGACCCCCTTGAGGAGGCGACCGAAGAGAAGGCGCCGGCACCCGAGGAGAAGGGCGGGCTCGATCGCTGGCTGGTGTATGTGAACCCGATTGATCGGGAAATTCTGGTGCTACGTTTTGTCGCAGAGCTGGAATTCCAGGAAATCGCTGACATCATGCACATGGGTTTGAGTGCTACAAAAATGCGTTACAAACGTGCTCTAGATAAATTACGTGAGAAATTTGCGGGCGAGACTGAAACTTAGTGCGTGGCAAATATCTCTTACGTGTAGGCAAGTTCTGTTAGACTTGTCGCCGAGTTGTCCCCCGGTTTGTGGGACTGCTTTACAATCACCAGATGGGGATTTAACGGATGAAACTGAAAAACACCTTGGGCTTGGCCATTGGTTCTCTTATTGCCGCAACTTCTTTCGGCGTTCTGGCACAAGGCCAAGGCGCAGTTGAAGGCGAGCTGTTCTACAAGAAGCAGTACAACGATAGCGTCAAGCACATCGAAGACGGCTTCAATCCTGGCGCTCGCATCGGTTACTTCCTGACCGACGACCTGTCCTTGAACCTGTCCTACGACAAAACCAACCACACCCGTTCGAACGACGGTACTGGTAACCAGAAGATCAAAGGCGATACCGGCAGCCTGGTTGCCCAGTATCACTTCGGTCAAGCTGGCGTTGACAGCCTGCGTCCATACGTAGAAGGCGGTTTCGGCCACCAGAGCCGTGGCAACGTTAAAGCTGACGGCCACAGCGGTCGCGACCAGACTACCTTCGCTACCGTTGGTACTGGCGTGAAGTACTACTTCACCAACAACCTGTACGCTCGTGCCGGTGTTGAAGCTGACTACGGTCTGGACAACGGCAAGTGGGACTACTCCGCACTGGTCGGCCTGGGCGTAAACTTCGGCGGTAACGCTGGCGCAGCTGCTCCAGCTCCTACCCCAGCACCAGCTCCAGAGCCAACTCCAGAGCCAGAAGCTCCAGTTGCTCAGGTTGTTCGTGTTGAGCTGGACGTTAAGTTCGACTTCGACAAAGCCACTGTTAAGCCTAACAGCTACGGCGACGTGAAAAACCTGGCCGACTTCATGGCTCAGTACCCAGCTACCAACGTAGAAGTTGCTGGTCACACTGACTCCGTAGGTCCAGACGCTTACAACCAGAAGCTGTCCCAGCGTCGTGCTGACGCTGTTAAGCAAGTCCTGGTTAAAGACGGCGTTGCTCCTAGCCGTGTAACTGCTGTTGGTTACGGCGAATCCCGCCCAGTTGCTGACAACGCAACTGAAGCAGGTCGTGCTGTTAACCGTCGCGTAGAAGCGTCGGTTGAAGCTCAAGCTCAGTAATTACTGAGTAGAAAAAAGCCCGGCTCAGGCCGGGCTTTTTTTCGCCTGGAATTTGCCTCAGGCACTGGCCTCTGCTGCAAAGTGGGCAGCCTGCTCCGTGGCGGCAACGCTGCCGATCACCAGGATTGCCGGGCTCTTCAACGCGAAGGCATGGGCATCCTCGTGCATCCGCGACAGCTCGCTGCGGCATTCGCGCTGCTGGGGCAGTGATGCATTTTCTATCATCGCCACCGGCATATCCGCTGCCATCCCACCTTCGAGCAATTGCTGGCGAATCTCCTCCAGCTTGGCCACCCCCATATACACCACTAATGTCGTGCCACCCTCAGCCAGCGCACGCCAATTAAGCCGGCTGTCGTCCTGAGTGTGCGCCGTGACCAGGGTCACGCCTCGGCTGACACCGCGTAACGTCAGAGGAATCGCGCAGTTCGTCGCTCCCGCCAACCCAGCGGTGATCCCATTGACCAACTCCACCTCGACGCCGCGCTCGCGCAACCATATAGCCTCTTCGCCACCCCGTCCGAAAATGCACGGGTCGCCGCCTTTGAGCCGAACTACGCATTTTCCTTGGCGGGCATAACGCAGCATCAGGCGGTGGATGAAGTCCTGCGGTGTGGAACGGCAGCCGCCGCGTTTGCCCACGGTAATCACGCGAGCCTCGGCGCAGTGCTCCAGCACGGCCGGGTTGACCAGATCATCGATCAACACCACATCGGCTTCGTTCATGGCCCGTACGGCCTTGAGGGTCAGCAACTCCGGGTCGCCAGGGCCTGCGCCCACCAGCCAGACTTTTGCGTTCATGTGTTTTCCCTCGCGTTGAGACTGCGTCAGCTGTGAAAGAGTGAGTAGAGGAGCACCAGATTGAGCAACATCGACAGCAGCGCCAGGGTTCGCCAGACCTTCAACGGCTCTCGCTCCAGCAACGGCCGGGGGCGAATGCTCAATTCCTGGCGATCCGCCTGCTCCAATACCCGCAACCACTCTTCGGCGGTTTCGTAGCGTTGTGCGGGTTGAGCGGCCACGGCCCGTTCCAGGCTCAGCGGTAGCCAGTCCGGCAGGTCGGGGCGATAACGGCTGGCGCTGACCGCCTGGGTAAACCGGGGCCGTTGGAAGGCTTCGACTTCTCCGTAGGGGTAATGCCCGGTCAGCAGGTAATACAAGGTGACGCCTACGCTGTATAAATCCTGCTGCGGCGTAGGACGGTCGCCATTAAACGCTTCGGGCGCGATAAAACTAGGGGTGCCAGGCAGCACATGGGCGCGGTCCTCTGAAAGGCCGGGGCAGTAGGCCAGACCGAAATCCAGCACGCGCAATTCACCGTCATCCCCCAGCAGCAGGTTTTCCGGCTTGATATCGCGGTGCAGAATCTGCCGTCGATGCAGCATGCCCACTGCGCGCAGCAAGCGCTCGGCCACGCCCTGCCATTGCGCCAGGGGCAGCGGGCCTTGCCGCTGAAACAGCTCGGCGAGGGTCTGCCCTGGATATTCACGCATCACGTAGTACAAATGCTGACGCCCGCTGGCCGCATGGACTTCAGGAAACGCCCGACCGGCGACCCGCCGCAAAAACCACTCTTCCGACAGCAATGCCTGGCCGGCGTCGCTGTCATCGTCGCGGCTCAAGGGCAGGGTTTTGAGCAGCCAGGGTTGCTGCTGGGCGTCGCGTACCCGGTACAACAATGACTGCCTGCTTTGCGCCAGCACGGCGTCCACTTGCCAGCCTTCAAAGTGTTGCCCGGCTTTGAGCATCGGTGGCAAGGGCCATTGCTGCAACTGCACCAAAGCATCGCCGAGGGTGGCTTCGCCGAGGGTGTCGACACGCACCAACAGCGCGCTGGCATTGTCCTGGCTACCTGCCAGATGCGCGGCGTTGACCAGAGTGTTTACCGCCAGGTCCAAGTCGCTTTGTTCGCGCAGGATCGCGCTGATGCTGTGATCGCCCAGGGTCGCCCACACGCCATCGCTGAGCAGCAGGAAACACTCACCCTCGCGCAATTGACCGTCGAGAAAATCCAGTACCAGATGCTGATCCAGGCCGAGCGCGCGCTTGAGCACATGCTGCATGCCCGGCTGCTCCCACACATGGTCTTCGCTGATGCGCTGCAACTCGCCGTCCAGCCAGCGATACACCCGGCAATCGCCGACATGGGCCAGGGTGAAGCGCTGCCCGCGAAAGACCAGGGCACTGAGGGTGGTCAGCAGCGGCTGACCACGCCATTGGCCTGCAGCCAGCGATTCTGTGCGAGCAGCAAGCGCTCCAGTGCCTGGGCCACGCCCCAGGTTTGCGGCGTGGCGTAGTAATCCAGGGCCAGGGCCTGCAAGGTAGAGCGGGCGGCCAGGCCACCGTCGGCACACTGGCTCACGCCGTCGGCCAGGGCGCACAGGTAGCCTTTGCTCGCCGCCAGTTCCGCGGCGGGGGTCACCACCCGCAGCGCGTCCTGGTTTTCCGCCCGTGGGCCGATGGCGCTGGCGTGGGCGACGCTCAGTTGCAGGCTCATCAGACGCGCGCGGCGGTCACGGCTGCCGAGCCCCAGGTGGTCCTCCAGCGCCGCTTGACGCCATGCAGGCCGAACCAGGCCAACACGCCCAGGCTCGCGAACAACCACAGGGCCAATTGGTAGCTTCCGGTGCTCTGCTTGATCGCACCCATGCCCGCCGCCAGGGCGAAGCCGCCGATGCCGCCGGCCATGCCGATCAGGCCGGTCATCACGCCGATCTCACGACGAAAACGCTGGGGCACCAACTGGAATACCGCGCCATTGCCCGCGCCCAGACCGAGCATGGTGCAGACGAAAAGAGCCAGCGCCGCGTAGGAGCTGGGCAGGTTGAAGCCGACTGCCGCAATGCAGATGGCCGCGACGCTGTACATGCCAAGCAGCGTGCGAATCCCGCCGAAACGGTCGGCCAGTGCGCCGCCCAGAGGGCGCATCAGGCTGCCACCGAACACGCAGGCGGCGGTGTAGTAGCCGGCGGTCATGGGGCTCAGGCCGTATTGGTCGTTGAAATAGCCGGGCAGGGCGCTGGCCAGGCCGATAAACCCACCGAAAGTCACGCTGTAGAAAAACATGAACCACCAACTGTCGCGGTCGCCCAGGGCCTTGAAGTAATCAGCCATGGACTTGGCTTTTGGCCGCTCAGGGGCATTTTTTGCAAGCCAGGCGAAGACGATCAGGGTCAGGATCAGCGGGATCAGCGCAAAGCCGAACACGTTGCTCCAGCCGAACGCCGCCGCCAGCACCGGGGCCAGCAACGCCGCGAACACCGTGCCCGAATTACCGGCCCCGGCGATGCCCATGGCCTTGCCCTGGTGCTCGGCTGGATACCACTGGGACGCCAGCGGCAACGCCACAGCAAAGGATGCGCCGGCCATGCCGAGGAACAGCCCCAGCAACAAGGCTTGTTCGTAGCTGTGAACCCCTAGTTTCCAAGCGCCGAACAACGCCACGATCACGATCACCTGGCCAATCAGCCCGGCTGTCTTGGGCGACAGCTTGTCCGCCAGCATGCCCATCAAGAAGCGCAACACAGCGCCCGCCAGGATCGGCGTCGCCACCATCAGGCCCCGCTGTTGCGTGGTCAGGTGCAGGTCGGCGGCAATCTGCACCGCCAGCGGGCCCAACAAGTACCAGACCATGAAGCTCAGGTCGAAATACAGGAACGCGGCAAACAGGGTCGGGGTGTGCCCGGATTTCCAGAAGCTTGATTTCATCACGCACCTCAACGGTTGGGAGTCTTGTAAGAAGGCCTGGTGATGGAACAGCCGGCTAAGGCCGCCCCACCGGCCCCGTGCTGCTGGGGCCAAAACGAAAAAACGCCGCCACCGGGTTCGCGAGGGCAAACCGGATGTGCGACGTCTTTGTCGTGGAGGGGCAACCGCCGTTGGTTACCTGTGATGATTACTTAGCAAGTCCTGCGCCAACCTCCTACGAGTGTTTAGCCGAGCAACTCACTCATGGCGATAATCTGCTCTGCCACCTGGATCAGTTTCTGCTGGCGGCTCATGGCTTGGCGGCGCATCAGGGTATAGGCCTCTTCCTCATTGCAGGCTTTCATTTTCATCAACATACCTTTGGCCAACTCGATGCGCTTGCGCTCGGCCAACTGCTGATCGCGCTCCTGAAGCTGGGCGCGCAAGGCCTGGTCGCTTTCAAAGCGGGCCATGGCCACGTCGAGGATGGGTTGCAGGCGCTGGGCCTGTATGCCCTCGACGATGTAGGCACTGACTCCGGACTTGATGGCCTGGCGCATCACATTCGGGTCATGCTCATCGGTAAACATCACGATCGGCCGGGGCTGGTCGCGGCTGACCAGCACCACTTGCTCCATCACATCGCGGCCCGGTGACTCGGTATCGATCAGAATTACATCTGGGCGCACTGTTTCGACGCGTGCGGGCAGGTCGATGGTCAGTCCGGACTCATCGATCACCTCGAAGCCGGCTTCGATCAGTGCTGTACGCAGGCGCCCGACCTTGCGCGGGGTGTCATTGATCAACAGGATTCGCAGCATAGATGTGCTCCTGTCAGCGCAAGGCTTGGCGGTTGGCGTGGTCGGCGAGGGCATGCAGCCGGAAGCTGTGGGCGTAGCCGACGGGATCCGAGCCGTCCCAGACCTTGCCGTCGATCAACTGGCTGCTGCGCATGTCCTGGCTTTGCGCGGTGATGCCCAAGGCATCGGCCGCCTGGCGATAGAGCGCCAATTGCTGGACCTGGCGGGCGACGCCCAGATAGTCAGGGTCATCGCGCAGCAGGCCCCAGCGTCGAAACTGGGTCATGAACCACATGCCATCGCAGAGGTACGGCAGGTTCACTTCGCCACCGGCAAAAAAACGCAGGGCATGGGGATCCTGCCAGTGGTTGCCCAGGCCGTCGTCATAAATACCCAGCAGACGGGGTTCGATGCAGTCGAGGGGCGCGTCGAGGTATTCGCGGCCGCTGAGCAATTGCGCGGTGGAACGCCGGTTTTCGGTACTTTCTTCAATAAAACGGCTGGCCTCGAGGATGGCCATGACCAACACACGGGCAGTGTTGGGGTATTGGTCGACGAAGGCCTGGGTACAGCCGAGCACTTTTTCCGGATGGTTCGGCCAGATCGCTTGGGTGGTTGCCAGGGTAAAACCCTGATTTTGCGCAACTGCGCTGGCACTCCAGGGTTCTCCGACGCAAAAGCCATCAATGCGCCCGGCTTGCAGGTGCGCGACCATTTGCGGGGGCGGTACCACCACGCTGTCCACATCCTGTAACGGATGAATGCCCTGACTCGCCAGCCAGTAGTACAACCACATGGCGTGGGTACCTGTGGGAAAGGTCTGGGCAAAGGTCAGTTTTGTTCGGCTTTGGTGCACGTGACGGTCAAGCGCCTCAGGAGTGACCACTCCTTGCTGTTGCAGGCCATGGGACAGGTTGATGCTTTGACCGTTCTGGTTCAATCCCATCAACACGGCCATGTCGGTGGGCGCAACGCCGCCAATGCCCAGGTGAACGGCATAGATCAGCCCATACAGACTGTGGGCGGCGTCCAGTTCACCACTGACCAGTTTGTCCCGCAGGTTGGCCCACGACGTTTGGCGCTTGAGGTTGAGTGTCAGGCCGTAGGGTTGCGCGAAGCCCTGGGTGGCGGCCACCACCAGTGAGGCGCAATCGCTCAAAGCCATGAAGCCCAGGTCGAGGCTGCTCTTTTCCGGAGCATCACTGCCGTTGACCCACGCCAGCGGGTCGTTCGTCGGGCTGCTGCCTACCGAATCGTTCATCAACACCTACCTTTTCTTTCAAAAAAAAGCGTCGTTCCCTCAGATGGCGATGCAAGGCCATTGCGGGTAACGACGCCTTTGTCCGTAAGCCCGCTCCGCCGTTGGAGTGCGCTCTGATACAGAGTGCAAAGCAAGGCACATGCCACGGGCCGACAAGGACGGTAGGCCGTCAACTTTCCATCAAGATTGAAAGTGGGCGGCCTCTCAGTATGGCCGCTTCTCACTGCCAGACCGGCCAGGAAACCCAAGGTGTACGCTGATTTCACCGCAATGATGCCCCGCTTCTGGTTTCTGCTTGCCGCATTGATGCTGGGCAGCAACGGTGCCTGGGGGGAGACCTATCAGGCGCAGGACGAAAGCTTGCACACCGTCTTTACAGTCTTGTCCGCGCCTTTAGGCCTCCCCATCGTTGTGAGCCGTGACGTAGCGCGCACGCGCATCAGTGAGCTCATTGACCTCGATACGCCTCAACACGCGCTGGAGACGCTTGCATTGCAATACGGCTTGATCTGGTACAGCGATGGCCAGGTGCTTTATCTCTATGACGCAAGTGAGGAAAAAAGCTCGGCAGTGGCGTTGCGGCATATCTCCGTTGACAGGTTTCGCAGCCTCATGCGTCGCGCCGGGATTGATGAAACACGCTATCCGCTGCGGGTGAGGGGCGCACGGACGTTTTACGTGTCCGGCCCGCCGAATTATGTCGACCACGTGTTGCACCTGGCCCAATTGATGGACCGCGAGCGTGCCGATTTAAGTGTAGGCACCCAGGCGTTTGCAGTGGTGCAGGTACTCAATACGCATGTGGCAGACCGCGAGTACGGGATGGGCAACGAAAAGATCATCGTGCCGGGAATCGCGTCGACGATCGAAACCGTACTGGCGGCCGAACAGAAGGGGCCGCTGGCAGACAAGAGTCTGGCCGTAATCGCCTACCCGGATACCAACAGCCTGCTGATCAAGGGCAAACCTGCGCAGCTTAGTGTCATCGAGCGACTGGTGGCAGAACTGGACACACCCAAGCGGTCTGTGGAGGTTTCGTTATGGATGGTGGATGTCGATGGCGACGAACTGAAAAAGCTCGACCCAGCCTGGGATAAGGACGCCAAGACTCAGGCCACGCGAATTATGGCGCCGCTGGACGATAACCGTCTGATGGCGCAAATCGCCACTCTGGAGCGCCAGCGCAGAGCGAGGGTGACGACGTTACCGGTGATTCTCACCCAGGAGAACGTGCCGGCGGTGTTTCAGGACAACCACACCTTTTACCTGCCCCGTCCCGGAGATGACTCAGCCGACTGGAGGCCCGTACGTTATGGCGCACAGGTCAGCGTGCTGCCGCGTTTCGCCGAAGCGAACCAGATCGAGATGCTGCTCCACGTTGAGGATAGTCGCCAACTGAGCGAAGCAGGGCAGGGTGGCAAACCGGCTGCGGTCGGGCGGGTGGGTATCAGCAGCGTGGTGCGGGTGCCACAGGGCAAGCGCCTGTGGCTGGGCGCGTTTAGCCGTGAGGTTCGCGAGCCGGGCCGTAGCGCGGTAGCGTCGGGGTCCGCCAAGGTGCGCCTGTTTGTAATTCAGGCGAGGGCCGTGGACAGCGAGTTGAAGTCGCCGGGATCAGGCCTTGGTCCGCCCCCGTTGACGGCGGCTCAATACGAGCGTGTGCAGCGTGCATTTGTACGTCCGGGTCGCGATATCTCTCCGTGAATAAGGTGTTAACCCATGCATTTGGAAATTCTTCTACAGGAACAACGGGTCAGTCGCAGGCGCCTGGCAGCCTTTGCGTCTGGGAAGGTGTTGCCGTTAGCGCCTGAGGTTATTCACTGTGTGGAGTTACGGGTTGATGGCCTGTTGTTCGCCATGGGTGAGCTGGTGCAGTTGGAGGACCGGCTGGGGGTTGAGCTGCATGAAGTTTACGAGGGGTGGGGAGCCGCTGGCGGGTAGAGAAAAGTCCTACGGACAGGCTCTGAAAAATCCTGAATGCATGGCTTTTTCTTACGGTGGACTGCAAGGCAGGTTTTTATAGTTGTGAGATGGGCGCTAGAGCCGTAGTGGAAATAGGGACTTCAATGTCAGTAGTCGGATGCCGAGGTAGATATGGCCGTCGTGAGTGATGGGGTGACGGTGACTTCCCAAGTTTTTTCCCAGTGGACCCTGCATGGCGATGGTCGCCTCACTGGCGAGGGCACTGATGTGCAGTTGCCACCCAAGGAGTGGCATGTGTTGCGGTTGCTGCTGGTATCAGGTGGCGTGCTGATGACTAAGGACCAATTGCTGGAGCTGGCCTGGCCCCAGGGGGACGTCGCCGAAGAGTCGCTGACGCGGTGCATTTATTCGTTGCGCAAGCACCTGGGTGCAGACAAGGGGTTTATCAAGACGATATACGGTCGAGGGTACCGCTTTACCTGCCCGGTGAGGGCCGTGTCGCCAGTTCAAGGTCGCACCGGGCAGCTGGAGCATGTGTGTTCGGCCTGTGGTCAAGTCAACCATGGGTAAGGTGTGGCGCGCAGTGCTGTTGCTTGGGGTCTTGATGAGTAGCAATCAGGCGCTGGCCTTTTGCTGGGAGGAAACCGCCCGTCGCTACGATATCGAACCGGAGTTGCTGCAAGCGATCGCTGCCGTGGAGTCGGGCTATCGCCCAGACGCGGTGAATCGCGCCAACAGTAATGGCACCCGGGATATTGGCCTGATGCAGATCAACAGCATCCACTTGCCTCGTTTGCTCAAGCAGGGCATCACCGAAGAGCGGCTGTTGAGTGAACCCTGCCTGTCGGTGGAAGTGGCGGCGTCGATCCTGGTCGAGTTCATCCAGCGCTTTGGTTACAACTGGACGGCGGTGGGGTCCTACAACGTCGGGCCAGGTCCCGGACCACTGCGTGAGGCGCTGCGCATGCGCTATGCAGAAAAAGTCTGGGGGCGTTATGAGGCTTTGGTAGAGCAGCGTTATTGACGTTTGGGCGGCACGCCTCGCGTGCACCCCGTCACCCCGGCTATAATCGCCGCCACCTTTCGCCGCCATCCGAGTCTAGCCCGCCCATGTATACCCTGGCCCGCCAGCTGTTGTTCAAACTCTCCCCGGAAACCTCCCACGATCTGTCCCTGGACCTGATCGGTGCCGGTGGCCGTCTGGGGCTCAATGGCCTGGTATGCAAGGCCCCGGCAAAGATGCCGGTGTCGGTAATGGGGCTCGACTTCCCTAACCCGGTCGGACTGGCCGCCGGCCTGGACAAGAACGGCGCGGCCATTGATGGTTTTGCACAACTGGGTTTTGGTTTTGTCGAGATCGGCACTGTGACGCCGCGACCGCAACCGGGTAACCCCAAGCCGCGTATTTTCCGTTTGCCGGAAGCGGAGGCGATCATCAATCGCATGGGGTTCAACAACCTCGGCGTCGATCACCTGCTGTCGCGGGTTGAGGCAGCGAAGTACAAGGGCATCCTGGGCATCAATATCGGCAAGAATTTCGATACACCGGTCGAGCGTGCAGTCGATGACTATCTGATCTGCCTGGACAAGGTCTACGCCCACGCCAGCTACGTCACCGTCAACGTCAGCTCGCCCAACACGCCGGGCCTGCGCAGCTTGCAGTTCGGTGATTCCCTCAAGCAATTGCTCGAAGCGTTGCGTCAGCGCCAGGAAGACTTGGCCCTGCGCCATGGCAAGCGCGTACCGCTTGCAATCAAGATCGCCCCGGACATGAGCGACGAAGAAACCGTGCTTGTGGCTCAGGCCTTGGTGGATTCCGGTATGGACGCAGTGATCGCCACCAATACCACCCTCAGCCGTGTCGGCGTGGAAGGGTTGGCCCATGGCGATGAAGCGGGTGGCTTGTCAGGTGCGCCGGTGCGGGACAAGAGTACTCACATCGTCAAGGTGCTGGCTGCTGAGCTGGCCGGGCGTCTGCCTATTATTGCGGTGGGTGGTATTACCGAAGGCAGGCACGCGGCCGAGAAGATCGCCGCCGGCGCAAGCCTGGTGCAGCTGTACTCCGGCTTTATCTACAAGGGCCCGGCGCTGATTCGTCAGTCGGTGGATGCCATCGCCGCATTGCGTTGAAGGATCGCCCATTAAAAAGGGCTCCATAAAGGAGCCCCCTGGGCCGAAGCCCGCCGCCCGGATAGGACGTGCGTGGTTAAGTCGTTACATATTCGTGGTGGTGTCGGAATTAAGTGCCCTTGATTAGCCGACGGCGTGAAGTTCGTTGAGTCTGTGGATTCCCGCAGTGCCAGTCATACCGTCCCAGTTGTCGCCACGTCCTTCTCGCCAGCCGTTGATCCAGGCTTGGCGTACCGACGGTAGAGTAAATGGGCAAAGCTCACGGGATTTGCCATGAACGCCATATTGATATCCGCGTAAAAATGCTCTTTCCAACGGATCACGCTTAAGTCTTCTCATAGGGTGTTTCCCTCACTTGTTGACTGTCTTGATATCCTTCGGCCTCGTCTGAGGCCGGGCAGAGTTTTTCTGCCGTTGGTGGGCTCGCTGCCGGCGTGGCGAGCCTAAGTGTCGACGTCGTTACGGCGCCAACCTGTGTTGAGTTCTAACCAATAGGTCACATGGATTCAATGATCGTTTTGTCATAAGCACGTAACGATAACGATGCTATAGCCATAAGCTGGGATGGCTTTTCGCCCCATTTGTGCGGCAAAGCCAGCTATGATGCACCCTGCAAAGAGGACAGGTTTAATCCTTTAGTGAGAATGTCCCCCTGTTGCGGTCGGTTACTATTCGACGAAGGGTCGGAATATTTCTTTTTGTTGCTTCAAAAATTCACTCTGCCCCGTCAATAAAGGCTTAAGGGCCCGTCAGACGGGGTGGGACGGCACATTCGTGCCACGCGGGCACTCTTCAAGAAAAGTGCTTGATTGAAAACCGAGCCGGCGATGCGTCGCCCGTTCATTTATTGCTGAAAAGCTTGGATTGCCCCATGTCGGACCGTTTTGAACTCTTCCTCACCTGCCCCAAGGGCCTCGAAGGCCTGCTGATCGAGGAAGCCGTCGGGCTTGGCCTTGAGGAAGCCCGCGAGCACACCTCGGCCGTGCGCGGCATGGCCGACATGGAAACCGCCTACCGCCTGTGCCTCTGGTCGCGCCTGGCCAACCGTGTGCTGCTGGTGCTCAAGCGCTTCCCGATGAAGGACGCCGAAGACCTTTACCATGGCGTGCTGGATATCGAGTGGGCCGACCATATGGTCAGCGACGGCACCCTGGCCGTGGAATTCAGCGGTCACGGCTCGGGCATCGACAACACCCACTTCGGCGCGCTGAAGGTCAAGGATGCAATCGTCGACAAGCTGCGCACCCCGACCGGCGAGCGCCCGTCCATCGACAAGATCAACCCGGACCTGCGCATCCACCTGCGCCTGGACCGTGGCGAAGCGATTCTCTCCCTCGACCTTTCCGGCCACAGCCTGCACCAGCGCGGCTACCGCCTGCAGCAGGGCGCAGCACCGCTGAAGGAAAACCTGGCGGCCGCGATCCTGATCCGTGCCGGCTGGCCGCGCATCGCTGCCGAAGGCGGCGCGCTGACCGACCCGATGTGCGGCGTGGGCACGTTCCTGGTCGAAGGCGCGATGATTGCCGCCGACATGGCGCCCAACCTCAACCGCGAACTGTGGGGCTTCACCACCTGGCTCGGCCACGTGCCGGCGCTGTGGAAGAAACTGCACACCGAGGCCACTGAACGTGCCGCCATCGGCATGAACAAAACCCCGCTGTGGGTGCGTGGCTACGAAGCTGATCCACGGCTGATCCAGCCTGCGCGCAATAACATCGAGCGTGCTGGCCTGAGCCATTGGATCAAGGTGTACCAAGGCGAAGTCGGCACTTTCGAGCCGCGCCCGGACCAGAACCAGAAAGGCCTGGTGATCTGCAACCCACCCTACGGCGAGCGCCTGGGTGACGAAGCCAGCCTGTTGTACCTCTACCAGAACCTCGGCGAGCGTCTGCGCCAGGCGTGCATGGGTTGGGAGGCGGCGGTGTTCACCGGCGCGCCGGACCTGGGCAAGCGCATGGGCATCCGCAGCCACAAGCAGTATTCGTTCTGGAACGGCGCCTTGCCGTGCAAACTGCTGCTGATCAAGGTCAACCCAGACCAGTTTGTCACCGGCGAGCGCCGCACCCCGGAGCAGCGCCAGGCCGAACGTGAGCAAGCCGCTTACGATCAGGCCCCGGTCGAGCCACAAGAGCGCCAGTACAACAAGAACGGCAATCCGATCAAGCCAGCCCCGGCCCCCGTGGTCGAGCAGGCGCGCCTGAGCGAAGGCGGGCAGATGTTCGCCAACCGCCTGCAGAAGAACCTCAAGCTGCTGGGCAAGTGGGCCAAGCGTGAAGGCGTGGATTGCTACCGTGTGTACGACGCCGACATGCCGGAATACTCCATGGCCATCGACCTCTACCACGATTGGGTGCACGTACAGGAATACGCCGCGCCGAAGTCCATCGACCCGGAAAAAGCCTCCGCACGCATGTTCGATGCCCTGGCGGCTATTCCCCAGGCGCTGAACATCGACAAGAGCCGTGTGGTGGTCAAGCGTCGCGAGCGCCAGAGCGGCACCAAGCAGTACGAGCGCCAGAGCGCCCAAGGCAAGTTCACTGAAGTCAGTGAAGGTGGCGTGAAGCTGCTGGTCAACCTCACCGATTACCTGGACACCGGCCTGTTCCTCGACCACCGCCCGATGCGCATGCGTATTCAGAAGGAAGCGGCCGGCAAGCGCTTCCTCAACCTGTATTGCTACACCGCTACCGCCAGCGTGCACGCAGCCAAGGGTGGCGCCCGCAGCACCACCAGCGTCGACCTGTCCAAGACCTACCTGGACTGGGCGCGTCGCAACTTCTCTCTCAACGGTTTCTCCGACAAGAACCGCCTGGAGCAGGGCGACGTGATGGCGTGGCTGGAAGCCAGTCGTGATGAGTTCGATCTGATCTTCATCGATCCGCCGACCTTCTCCAACTCCAAGCGCATGGAAGGTATCTTCGACGTGCAGCGTGACCACGTGCAGTTGTTGGACCTGGCCATGGCGCGCCTGGCCCCGGGTGGCGTGCTGTATTTCTCCAACAACTTCCGCAAGTTTGTGTTGGAAGACAACCTCAGCGAACGCTACGCCGTCGAGGAAATCAGCGACAAGACCCTCGACCCGGATTTTGCGCGCAACGCCAAGATCCACCGCGCCTGGAAAATCACGGCTCGCGGATAACCAACAGCCTAAAGCCGCAAGCCTGGTTTATTCCGGTCTTGCGGCTTTTTTGCGCTGGTCAAACCCTGGGCCGATGGCTATAACTTAAGGCCTAGCCAAAGTGACACCCCCGCACGCTGGCGTTGTGAGTGTTGCTTATGCCGATGCAAGCCGTTCGCCCGAAAATACTAGGTTTTATCAGTGAACAGGCGTCGGCTTGGCTGGTGGCATTGGTGGTGTTTCTGGCCGGCGCTGCGCTGACGCTCATTGTCGCCTGGGCGGCCTCGGACCTCTATCAACAACAGGTGCGCCAGCGTTTTCAGTTGTTGGTCAACGAGCGCTATACCCGTCTGCAGGAACGCTTCGAAGATCAGGAGCAGCGCCTCAACAGCCTTCGGCGGTTTTTCGTCAATTCCGACGACGTGTCTCGCGAAGAGTTCGATGGTTTCGCCCAGCCTTTACTGTTGCGCACCCGTGCCTACTCCTGGGCGCCGCGGGTGTTTCGCGAGCAGCGCAGCCAGTTTGAACACGAGGTGTCCCAGCAGCGCGGCGTGTCTTTTGTCATCCGTGAATTGAATACTGCCGGTGAGCTGGCTCCGGCGCTCGAACGCGATGAATACGTGCCGGTGCTCTACAGTCAGACCCAAAGCCTGCTGGGTTCGCCCCTGGGGTTTGATCTGCTGGCCCAACCCCTGCGGCGTTCAGCCCTTGAACGTGCACAAAAGAGCGGCAAGCTGGCGGTGTCCCAGCCCATGCAACTGGTCGGCGTCGAGCCTGCCTACGCCACCGGTGTGTTGCTGGTGGCGCCGGTCAGCCACCTGCCCACTTCCGATCAGTCCCAGAATGAGCCCTTTGGCTACGTGATGGCGGTGATCAGCATGCGCCAGTTAGTGGCCGATGGTTTGCCCAAGCCGGAACGGGACAACCTGGTGATGCAGATCGTCGACACTTCCGACCTGCAGAAGCGCGTGCTCTATGAGTCCGGCAATACCGTGGGAAGCAGCGACCTGCTCGGTGCGCGGCGCCTTACCCTGGGTGACCATGTGTATGCCCTGACCCTGCGTCCGAGCCAGGTGTTCGACCAGTCCAACCATTCCTCCCTGACCACCGTCCTGACCATGGGCGGCTTGCTCAGCCTGTTGCTCAGCGCCTTGCTCTATGTGCTGGTCAGTCAGCGTCAGCGCGCCGTGAAGCTGGTGGAGCAGCGCACTGTGCAGTTGCGTGTGCGTGAGCAGGAGTTGCGCGCTGCCCACGGCCAATTGCGCAGCGTGCTGAATGCTGCGACCCAGGTGGCAATCATTGCCACCGACTTGCGCGGTGTTATCAATACCTTCAACGCCGGTGCCGAGCAGATGCTCGGGTTCTGCGCCGAGCAGGTTGTGGGCAAATTGACCCTGGAAAGCCTGCACCTGGCGCCGGAACTGGAAGCCCGTGCTGCCAGCCTGAGCGTGGCCCTGGGCAAGCGAATCCCTGCCAGCCAGGCGATGCTGGTGGAGAGCCCCGACAACCTGCACGAAGCCCGCGAATGGACCTTGGTGCGCGAGGATCGCAGCCAATTGACCGTGAACATGCTGGCCACTGTGCTGCTGGATGATCACGGTTTGTGGATCGGGCACCTGGCGATCTACCTGGACATTACCGAGCAGAAACGGGTTTACGAAGCGTTGGCGGCCCGCGACCGGCTGCTCAAGAAACTCAGCGCCCATGTGCCCGGCGGGATCTTTCAGTTCACCCTTGAACCCCAGGAAAACTGGCGGTTTATCTATGCCAGCGATGGCATGCGCGACATTTATGAAATCGAAACCGGGGTGTTGCAGCAGGACGCGAAGAAGGCCTTCGAGCGCATCCACCCGCTGGACGTGGAGCGGGTACGCGCCTCGATTCGCCTGTCGGCGTTGCAGTTGAGCCATTGGCGCGAAGAATACCGGGTGCTGTTGCCGCAACGGGGGTTGCGCTGGATTCGCGGCGAGGCCACGCCGGAAGAATTACCGGGTGGCGGTACGCTGTGGCATGGCTATGTGTCGGACATTTCCGATTTGAAGCGGGTTGAAGAGGAGTTGCGTGCGCTGTCCATCACTGACTCACTGACCGGGATCCACAACCGCCGCTACTTCCAGGACCGCCTTAGGGCCGAAATGGTGCGACTCAATCGGACCAATGGGGCGTTGTCGGTGATCATGCTCGATATTGACCACTTCAAGCGCATCAACGACAAGCATGGCCACGCGGTCGGCGATACGGTGTTACAGGAGTTGTGCAAGCGCATCAGCGAACGCTTGCGCCGCACCGATGTGTTCTGCCGGCTGGGTGGTGAGGAGTTCATGGTGCTGTGCCCCCACACGGATGGGGAGCAGGCCTATAGCTTGGCGATGGAGTTGTGGCAGTCACTGCGCAACGAGTCAATGGAAACGGTGGGCATCGTCACCGCCAGCTTTGGCGTGGCCAGTTGGCGGATCGATGAAGGTATTGACGGGTTGTTGCTGCGCGCCGACTCGGCTGTGTATGTGGCCAAGCAGGCGGGCAGGGATCGGGTAGAAGCGGAGCGGCTTCGGGCTTGATTAACAGGGGCTTTCAGGTAAGCCAGCTCCCACATTGGATCGATGTCGTTATTTAGAGCACAGGCGCAGCCGCTGCCAGTTTAGGCTGGCGATACAGGTCCAGCAGCACCTGATCCAGCACCGACGAGGCACCCCATGGCTTCGGATCGTTGAGAATCGCCACCACCGCCCAGGTATTGCCGTTGTTGTCGCGGCTGAATCCGGCAATGGCGCGCACGGTGTTCAGCGTGCCGGTCTTGACGTGGGCTTCGCCGCGCATGGCCGTGGTCTTCAGGCGTTTGCGCATGGTGCCGTCGGTGCCGGCAATTGGCATCGAACTGATGTATTCCGCCGCGTAAGGGCTCCTCCAGGCGGCTTGCAGCATGGCAGCCATCTCACGGGCGCTGACCCGTTCGGCACGGGACAGGCCGGAGCCGTTCTCCATCACCAGATGCGGCGCAGTAATGCCTTTTTTCGCCAGCCATTGGCGCACTACACGCTGCGCGGCCTTGGCATCATCACCGTCGGCATCGTTGCGAAACTGCGCGCCGAGGCTCAAGAACAGCTGCTGGGCCATGGTGTTGTTACTGTACTTGTTGATGTCGCGGATGATTTCCGCCAGGTCCGGCGAGAAGGCGCGGGCTAACACCTTGGCATCCTTGGGCACGGGTGCCTGGATATCACGACCCTGGATGCTGCCGCCCAGTTCCTGCCAGATTGCCCGCACGGCGCCGGCGGTATAGGTGGCATGGTCGAGCAGCGACAGGTATGTCTGCGAGCTGCAGCCTTCGGCCAACTGTCCGCTGACGGTCACTGTCATGCTGCCATCGGCGGCAGTGACCGGGTTGTAGCGCACGTCGCCGGTGCACTGCTTGGCGTTGGAGACTTTGACCTGGTTGTCGATGCGGATGCTGGCAATGGGTGGCTCGACCGACACGATCACGCGGCCCGAGTCGTTGCGGGTCACAAAGCGCAGCGCCTTGAGGTTGACCAGCAGCGCGTCCGGCTTGACCAGGAACGGTTTGTTCTCGTCGTTACCATCGTCATTGAATTCAGGCAATTGCGGTTGGTTGAAGAAGCTGCGGTCGAGCACCAGGTCGCCGGTGACCTGCTGCACGCCATTGGCGCGCAGGTCACGCATCAGCAGCCAGAGTTTTTCCATGTTCAGCTTGGGGTCACCGCCGCCCTTGAGGTACAGGTTGCCGTGCAACACGCCACCACTGAGGGTGCCGTCGGTGTAGAACTCGGTTTTCCACTGGTGGTTGGGGCCGAGCATTTCCAGGGCCGCGTAGGTGGTGACCAGCTTCATGGTCGAGGCGGGGTTCACCGAGACGTCAGCATTGAAAACCGTGGGGGTGCCGGGGCCATTCAGAGGAATCATGACCAGGGACAAGGCGGTGTTTTGCAGCTTGGCTTTGGCAAGTGCCTGCTGGACATTTGGCGGCAGGGTGGTGTTGACGGGGGCGGCGGAGACGGAAAAAGCCAGTGGCAGAATAAAACCGGCAAAAAATACTGAACGCAAAGATTTGATCATAAGAAGTAAAACCCTACTGCTGAGGAGGGTGAAAAAGGCGAGGGGTAAATAAGAAAAATCCCTCATTGGTCATGAAAGTGTCGGCATTATGCCCCAAGGTGAGCGCACTTGTAGCTGAACCATCGCTGGAAATCGGCGTTTTTTTGCAGGCATTGCACCGCCTGTCCCAGAGAGTCGGGCAATCGCCGCCTTAAACTGCTAAAGTGCCGCCCGTTATTACTTATGAGGATTGTTCCAATGGCGACTAACCGTTCCCAGCGTCTGCGCAAAAAACTGTGCGTTGATGAATTTCAAGAGCTGGGTTTCGAACTGAACCTGGACTTCAACGAAGGCCTGAGTGAAGAAGCTATCGACGCTTTCCTCGAAGCATTCATCAAAGAAGCCATGGAAGCCAACGGTCTTGGCTATGTTGGCGGCGATGACTTCGGTCTGGTTTGCCTGCAGAAGCGTGGCTCGGTCTCCGAAGAGCAGCGTGCTGCCGTCGAAGCCTGGTTGAAAACCCGTTCCGAGCTGACCAAGGCTGAAGTCAGCCCGTTGCTGGACGTGTGGTATCCGGAAAAGCCGATCAACGCGGCTAAGTGATACTGAAAAAAACGGCGACCTGAGGGTCGCGTTTTTTTATGCCTTGCGCCAGTTCAGAATCAGCAGCGTCAACACCCCCGCCACAATCCCCCAGAACGCCGACCCGATGGAAAACAACGTCAAGCCTGACGCGGTGACCATAAAGGTGATCAGCGCCGCTTCCCGTTCCTTCGGCTCATTCATGGCGATACTCAAGCCATTGATGATCGAGCCAAACAATGCCAAGGCGCAATCGACAGCACCAGTTCCTTGGGCAGTGCTGCGAACAATGCCGCCAATGTGGCGCCGAACACGCCTGCAATCCCGTAGAAAACCCCGCACCACACGGCGGCGGTGTAGCGTTTGTTGCGGTCTTCGTGGGCATGGGGCCCGGTGCAGATCGCGGCGCTGATCGCCGCCAGGTTGATGCCGTGGGAGCCGAACGGTGCCAGCACCAGCGAGGCCAGGCCGGTGGCCGTGATCAGTGGCGAGGCGGGCACGTTATAGCCGTCGGCGCGCAGTACCGCGACGCCAGGCATGTTCTGCGAGGTCATCGCCACCACGAACAGCGGAATACCGATGCTGATCGTCGCCGCCAGCGAGAAGTGCGGCGTGGTCCAGACCGGCGTCGCCACTTCCAGGTGGAAGCCGCTGAAATCCAGCAACCCCATCAGCCCTGACAGCGCGGTGCCGATCACCAGCGCGGCCAGCACCGCATACCGTGGCGACAGGCGTTTGATGATCAGGTAGGTGAAGAACATCCCCAGCACCAGGCCGGTGCGATGCTGCGCCGCGACGAAAATCTCGCTGCCGATCTTGAACAGGATCCCCGCCAGCAAGGCTGCCGCCAGTGAGGCAGGAATGCGCTTGACCAGCTTTTCAAAGCTGCCGGTCAGCCCGCAGAGCGTCACCAGTACCGCGCAGGTGATGTAGGCACCGATGGCCTCGCCATAACTCACGCCGCCCAGGCTGGTGATCAACAGCGCCGCGCCCGGCGTGGACCAGGCAATGGTGATCGGGGTGCGATAGCGCAGGGACAGGCCGATGCTGCATACCGCCATGCCGATGGAGATCGCCCAGATCCACGAGGAAATCTGTGCGGTGGTCAAGCCGGCCGCCTGGCCGGCCTGGAACATCAGCACCAATGAGCTGGTGTAGCCGGTCATCATCGCGATAAAGCCTGCGACGATGGCCGAGGGAGAAGTGTCGGCCAGTGGGCGCAAAGGCGCTTGGGTGGCGTCGGTCATGGAGAGGTGTTCCTTTTACCTGGGTGTTTGCCGGTGAAGGCGCAGATTCAAGCCTAAACTCAAAGGTAACGACTCATTGCAATACAGCCGCCGGCGCAAACAGCCGTACAGTGTGTTGGCGCATTCGGTTGTGTACAATGTGCCCTGTTTTTAGGTGATACTTGCCAGCGACCCTCGCTTGCCGTATTACCGTTAATTCGCCGCCGTTCTCCAAACCCGAGTGCCCATGAACGAACAGTTGCAACCTCTCAAGAAACAACCGCGAGCCGGCAAGGCCGGTCGCAGCGGAACCCAGGACGATATTGTCTATGCGCATATCTTCGAGGCCATCCTCGAACAACGCCTGGCGCCCGGCACCAAATTGAGCGAAGAGGCACTGGGCGAAATCTTCGGCGTGAGCCGCACCATCATTCGTCGCGCCCTGTCGCGCCTGGCCCATGAAGGCGTGGTGCTGCTGCGGCCCAATCGCGGTGCGGTGGTGGCGAGTCCAAGCGTCGAGGAAGCACGCCAGGTATTCCTGGCCCGGCGCCTGGTGGAGCGGGCGATCACGGAGTTGGCGGTACAGCATGCTACCGCCGAACAACTGGCCGAGCTGCGCCAGATGGTCAACGACGAGCGCGACAGTTTCTCCCGTGGTGATCGCGGTGCGGGTATCCGCCTCTCCGGCGAATTCCACCTCAAGCTGGCCGAGGCGGCGAAGAACGCGCCGCTGATCAGCTTCCAGCGCAGCCTGGTGTCCCAGACGTCATTGATCATCGCCCAGTACGAAAGCGGCAACCGCTCGCACTGCTCCTACGATGAGCACACCCAGTTGATCGACGCGATTGAAGCGCGGGACGAGACACTGGCGGTGAATTTGATGATGCATCACATGGATCACATCGACAGCAAGCTCAACCTCGATGAGGAAAGTGCGTCGGATGATCTGCATGCAGTGTTTTCGCATTTGTTGCAGACCAAGAAGCCGGGGCGCTCTTCTATAAAGTTGTAAACCCAATCAAATGCGGGAGGGGGCAAGCCCCCTCCCACATTTGTTTTAGCGTTGGTGCACCAGTTGCCCCGCCGCATACGTCTGCAACACCGTCCGATCGTCTCCCAGGGTCATCAGCACAAACAACGTCTCGGCGATGTTGTTCGCCTGCTTCAAGCGATAGCTCAGCAGCGGCGTAGCGTTGTAGTCCAGCACCAAAAAGTCCGCATCCGTCCCAGGCTGCAACGTACCGATCTTGTCCTCCAGGCGCAGCGCCCGCGCACCACCCAGTGTCGCCAGGTACAGTGACTTGAACGGGCTCAACCGCGCACCCTGCAACTGCATGACCTTGTACGCTTCGTTCAGCGTTTGCAGCAGCGAGAAACTGGTGCCGCCGCCCACGTCCGTACCCAGGCCAACATTCAACTGATGCTTTTCGGCCATCGGCAGGTTGAACAACCCGCTGCCGAGGAAGAGGTTCGACGTCGGGCAGAAAGCCACCGCCGAGCCGGTCTCCGCCAACCGTGCGCACTCGTCATCACACAGGTGTACCCCATGGGCAAACACCGAGCGCTCGCCCAGTAATTTGTAGTGGTCGTACACATCCAGATAGCCGTTGCGTTCCGGGAACAACTCTTTAACCCACTCGACTTCCTGCTTGTTCTCACTGATATGAGTCTGCATGTACAGGTCCGGGTATTCCCCCAGCAGTTGCCCGGCCAGCGCCAGTTGTTCCGGCGTACTGGTCGGCGCAAAGCGGGGCGTGACGGCATAGTGCAGACGGCCCTTGCCGTGCCAGCGTTCGATCAGCGCCTTGCTTTCCTGGTAGCTGGTCTCGGCGGTGTCGGTGAGGTAGTCCGGCGCGTTGCGGTCCATCATCACTTTGCCGGCGATCATGCGCAGGTCGAGTTTCTCGGCCGCTTCGAAGAACGAGTTCACCGACTGCGGATGCACACTGCCGAACACCAACGCCGTGGTGGTGCCGTTGCGCAGCAGTTCCTTGATGAAAATATCCGCGACTTCCTCGGCGTGGGCCTTGTCGGCGAATTGGCGTTCACACGGGAAGGTGTAGGTGTTGAGCCAGTCCAGCAGTTGCTCGCCATAGGCGCCGACCATGCCGGTTTGCGGTAGGTGGATATGGGTGTCGATCAGGCCGGGGGTGATCAGCGCGTCCTGATAATGGGTGACTTCGATGTCGGCGGCCAAGGTCGGCAGCAGGTCGCCAGCATGGCCGACGGCGCTGATCCGGCCGTTGTCGATCACCAGCAGGCCGTCTTCGAAATACTCATAGGACGCTTCGATCCCAACGATGGCGGGGTCGGCGATGCTGTGCAGGATGGCGGCGCGGTAGGCTTTGCGAGTCAAAGGCATGGTGATCTCAATTCGTGGCTTGGCTGCGGCGTGACACCGGCAGCAGTTTGGCAATCGGTTCGGCGCTCGCGGTGTGCTGGCCGAAATTGGCGTTATAGGTGGCGATGATTTCGCCGGCGATGGAGATGGCAATCTCCACTGGCAATTTGCCCTTCACCTCAGTGAGGCCCATGGGGCAGCGCATGCGTTGCAATTGCGCGGCATTGAAGCCACGGTCACGCAGGCGATGTTCGAATTTGACGCGTTTGGTCTTGGAGCCGATCAGGCCGAAATAAGCGAAATCGTTGCGCTTGAGCAGGGCGGCGGTGAGTTCCAGGTCCAGCGCGTGATTGTGGGTCATGACGATGCAGTAACTGCCCGCGGGCAAGTCGGCTATTTCGTCGACCGGTTCTTCGCTGACGATTTTACGCACGCCCTGGGGGATATGTTCCGGGAACTCCTGATCACGGGAATCGATCCAGCGCACGCGGCACGGCAGGCTCGCCAGCAGTGGCACCAGTGCGCGGCCTACGTGGCCGGCGCCAAATACCGCAATCTGTGCCTGCACCTGGCCCATGGGTTCGAACAGCAGCACGGTCACGCCACCGCAGCACTGGCCCAGGCTGGCGCCGAGGCTGAAGCGCTCCAGATGGGTGTTCTGCTGGCCGCGCACGAGCATGTCCCGGGCGATCTGCATCGCCTTGTATTCCAGGTGCCCACCGCCGATGGTGTCGAAGGTCTGCGCGGCGCTGATCACCATCTTCGAACCGGCATTGCGCGGCGTGGAGCCGAGCTCCTCGATGATGGTGACGAGTACGCAGGGTTCGCCCTGGTTTTGCAGGTCGGCGAGGGCGCTGATCCAGTTGTTCATAGTCACCTCTTGTGGTGTCTGTCAGGCCGTCATCGGGGGCAAGCCCCCTCCCACATTTGATGGTATTCACATCTCAAAATGTGGGAGGAGGCTTGCCTCCGATGGCAGCGCCTCGGTCCTAAAGCGGAGCCATCTCGGTTTCGGTTTCAACCGGCACGACCGCCTGCAACTTGCGCATCTGCTCACACCCCCACAACACCCGCTCCGGCGTCGCTGGCGCATCAATCTTCGGTTGATGGCGATAGTCACCCAGGCTCGCCACCGCATCCTTGATTGCACACCACGACGCAATCCCGAGCATGAACGGCGGCTCACCCACAGCCTTGGAATGGAACACCGTGTCTTCCGGGTTCTTGCGGTTTTCCACCAGCTTCACCCGCAGGTCCAACGGCATGTCCGCCACCGCCGGGATCTTGTAACTGGCCGGGCCGTTGGTCATCAGCTTGCCCTTGTTGTTCCACACCAACTCTTCCATGGTCAGCCAGCCCATGCCCTGGATAAAGCCGCCTTCCACCTGGCCGATGTCGATGGCCGGGTTCAGCGAGGCGCCCACGTCATGCAGGATGTCGGTGCGCAGCATTTTGTATTCGCCGGTGAGGGTGTCGACGATCACTTCGCAGCAGGCCGCGCCGAATGCGAAGTAATAGAACGGCCGCCCGCGTGACTGGCTGCGGTCGTAGAAGATTTTCGGGGTTTTGTAGAAGCCGGTGCTCGACAGCGAGACCTGGGCGAAATACGCCTGTTGAATCAACGCCTCAAAGGTCAGGATCTGGTCGCGCACGCGCACATGGCCGTTGTGGAATTCCACGTCCGCCTCACTCACGTCGTACTTGCGCGCTGCAAACTCCACCAGCCGCTGCTTGATGGTTTCGGCGGCATTCTGTGCAGCCTTGCCGTTCAGGTCGGCACCGCTGGAGGCCGCGGTCGGCGAGGTGTTGGGCACCTTGTCGGTGTTGGTGGCGGTGATCTGTACGCGGTCGATTTCCACCTGGAACACTTCAGCCACCACTTGCGCGACCTTGATGTTCAAACCCTGGCCCATCTCGGTGCCGCCGTGGTTCAGGTGGATGCTGCCGTCGGTATAGATATGGATCAGCGCACCGGCCTGGTTGAGAAAACTGGCGGTGAACGAGATGCCGAATTTCACCGGCGTCAGTGCCAGGCCTTTTTTCAGGATCGGGCTGTGGGCGTTGTACAGGCGGATCGCTTCGCGGCGCTCGGCGTATTGGCTGCTGGCTTCCAGTTCGGCGGTCATCTCTTCGAGCATGTTGTGCTCGACAGTCTGGTAGTAGTGGGTGACGTTGCGCTCGGTCTTGCCGTAGTAGTTGGCCTTGCGCACCGCCAGCGGGTCCAGCGCCAGATGGCGGGCGATGGCGTCCATCACTTCTTCGATGGCGACCATGCCCTGGGGACCGCCGAAACCACGGTAGGCGGTGTTGGACGCGGTGTTGGTCTTGCAGCGATGGCCATTGACCGTGGCGTCGCCCAGGTAATACGAGTTGTCGGCGTGGAACATGGCTCGGTCGACAATCGAGTTGGACAGGTCCGGCGAGCAGCCGCAGTTACCGGCCAGCTCCAGGTTGATCCCATGCAGGCGGCCGCTGTCGTCGAAGCCCACGTCGTATTCGATATAGAAGGGGTGGCGCTTGCCGGTCATCAGCATGTCTTCCACGCGCGGCAGGCGCATCTTGGTCGGCTGGCCGGTAAGGCGCGCCACGACGGCACACAGGCACGCCGGGCTCGCGGCCTGGGTTTCCTTGCCGCCGAAACCACCGCCCATGCGGCGCATGTCGACGACGATTTTGTTCATCGACACATCCAGCACTTCGGCCACCAGTTTCTGCACTTCGGTGGGGTTTTGCGTGGAGCAGTAGACGATCATGCCGCCGTCTTCGGTGGGCATCACCGAGGAAATCTGGGTTTCCAGGTAGAAGTGCTCCTGGCCACCGATGTGCAGGGTGCCCTGGATACGGTTTTTCGCCGTGGCCAGTGCGCCGGCCGAATCGCCGCGCTGGTGTGTGTGGCTGTCGAGCACGAAGTGTTTGTTGCGGTACGCCTCGACCACATCCAGCACCGGCTCCAGGTCTTCGTATTCGATCACGGCGGCCATGGCGGCCTTGCGTGCGGTGTCCAAATCCCGGGCGGCTACGGCGAGCACCACTTGGCCGACAAACTGCACCGTGTCGATGGCCAGCAGCGGGTCGCCGGGCATCAGCGGGCCGATGTCTTTCAGGCCCGGCACGTCTTCGTGGGTGATGGCGATGCGCACGCCTTCGAAGGCGTAGCAGGGCGCGGTGTCGATGCTGATGATTCGGGCGTGGGCGCGGTCGGACATGCGCGCATACAGGTGCAACTGGTTGGGGAATTCCAGGCGGTCATCGATGTACTGCGCCTCACCGCTGACGTGCTTGGCGGCGCTGTCATGCTTGACGCTGCGACCGACTCCGGAGGTCAGGTCCTGGGCGAACAGCGCGGCGAGTTCGGCCTGGGTTTTTTCCACGGTGTGATGGTTAGACATAAGCGGTCACCCGAGTCTCGATGTGCGGCGTTTGCAGCTCAATGAAGTATTTGCGCAGCAGGTTCTGCGCGCTGAGCAGGCGGTATTCCTTGCTGGCGCGGAAGTCCGACAGCGGGGTGAAATCCTCGGCCAGGGCGGCGCAGGCTTTTTCCACGGTGGCAGCGTTCCAGGTGGCGCCGACCAATGCGGCTTCGCAGCTCTTGGCACGTTTTGGCGTGGCGGCCATACCGCCGAAGGCCACGCGTGCTTCGCGGATCACACCGTTGTCGAGCTTCAGGTTGAAGGCTGCGCACACGGCGGAAATATCATCGTCCAGGCGCTTGGAAACCTTGTACGCCCGGAACAGCGCGTGGCCCTTCGGCACGATGATTTTCTCGATGAATTCGCTGTCCTGACGTGCGGTCACGCGGTAATCGATGAAGTAGTCTTCCAGGGCCAGGGTGCGGCGCACATCGCCTTTGCACAGCACGATCTGCGCGCCGAGGGCGATCAGCAGCGGCGGCGAATCGCCGATGGGCGAGGCGTTGCCGATATTGCCCCCCAAGGTGCCCTGGTTGCGGATTTGCAGGGACGCGAAGCGGTGCAGCAACTCGCCGAAGTCCGGGTATTCGTGGTGCAGCGCGGTGTAGCAGTCGGACAGGGCGGTGGCGGCGCCGATTTCCAGGCGGTCGTCGAAGGCTTCGATGCGCTTCATTTCTTCAATGTTGCCGACATAGATCATCACCGGCAGCGTGCGATGGAACTGGGTGACTTCCAGCGCCAGGTCGGTGCCGCCGGCCAGCAGGCGGGCCTGGGGGTAGGCGTCATAGAGGTCGGCCAGGTCGGCCACGGTCAGTGGCACCAGGCAGCGTTTGTCGCCGCTGTTGAGTTCGCCGGTCTGGGTCGGCGCAATGGCTTTGAGGCGCGCGATGGTCTCGGCCTGGCGGCTGTCGAACTGATCCACGGGTTTGTTGCAGCAGGCCTGTTCGGCGGCGGCCAGAATCGGACGGTAGCCGGTGCAGCGGCACAGGTTGCCGGCCAGGGCTTCGTGGGCTTTTTGGCTGTCTGGGGCGCGCTGTTCTTTTGCAGGGCGAACAGCGACATCACAAACCCGGGAGTGCAAAAGCCGCACTGCGAACCGTGGCACTCGACCATGGCCTGCTGCACGCTGTGCAGTTGGCCCTGGTGCTTGAGGTCTTCGACACTGATCAGTTGCTTGCCGTGCAGCGACGACACAAAGGTCAGGCACGAGTTAAGGCTGCGGTAACGAATCTGCTCGACGCCTTGATCGTCGCGATGCAACTCGCCGACCACCACGGTGCACGCACCACAGTCGCCGCTGGCGCAGCCTTCCTTGGTACCGGATTTGCCCACGTGCTCGCGCAGATAGTTGAGCACGGTCAGGTTGGGGTCCAGGGCGTGCTCGTTACGGAGTTCCTGGTTGAGTAAAAACTGGATCACGGAAGGCCTCGCAGACTCATTATTGTTGTTAACCGCTTTGCGCCGAATCTAGTCATGTCTGACTTTTCGGTCAATGGTTTTCTGACCTAAGGGTCAAGAAAATGCGATCACAACACATTCAATTATGGTCCAGTCTTCTAGAACCGGCGTTTTTTGCGGGCTGGCGCTGCTCAACCGCTGCTTGTTTCATGCCAAATTCGCCACGGTGGGCGTAGCGCCATCAGCCAGCCAATGCGCTACACTGCCGCGCTTGTACCGATAGAAGATTTTGAAGGGAAAACATGACGTTCAAGGCGCCGGACAGTCTCGCCGAGCAAATCGCTCACCACCTCGCCGAACGCATCATTCGCGGCGATCTCAAGCCTGGGGAACGCATCCAGGAACAGAAAGTCACGCTGGCGCTGAATGTCAGCCGTGGGTCCGTGCGCGAAGCCTTGCTGATCCTCGAACGGCGCCACCTCATCGCGATCCTGCCGCGCCGTGGTGCCCACGTGACCGAACTCACCGCACACAAGGTCCAGAGCCTGTGCACGCTGATGAGCGAGCTGTACATCCTGCTCGGCAATGCCGTCGCTGAAGGCTGGCAGACCCAGGCCGACATGGCGCCGTTCGTGCAGATCCAACAGCGCCTGGTGACCAATTTCGAGCGTGAGGACATCCGCGCCTTCGTCGAAGAATGCTTCAACGTGATGCGCGCCGCGTACCCCTTTGCCAATAACCCGTACCTGCAGGAAACCGTCGAGAACCTGCAACCGGCGATGAACCGCGCCTATTACCTGGCCCTGGATCAGCGCAAGGCGTCCATGAGCGAGTACCTGGCGCTGTTCGAGCAACTGCTCGCCGCCGTACTGGCCCGTGACGTGCCGCAGATTCGCCAGGTGCTGTCGGCTTACTGCCAGCGCAGCAGCTCGCTGGTCATCGCAGCGTTGGCGGACGCCTAAGCGTGCGGCTCAAGTGCATCAAGCTGGCGGGGTTCAAATCCTTCGTCGACCCGACCACGGTGAACTTCCCCAGTAACATGGCGGCGGTGGTCGGGCCCAATGGTTGCGGCAAGTCGAACATCATCGACGCCGTACGTTGGGTGATGGGCGAGAGCTCGGCCAAAAACCTGCGCGGCGAGTCGATGACCGACGTCATCTTCAACGGCTCCACCAGCCGCAAGCCGGTGAGCCAGGCCAGTATCGAGCTGGTGTTCGATAACTCCGACGGCACCCTGATTGGCGAATACGCGGCCTACGCGGAAATCTCCATCCGCCGCAAAGTCACGCGTGACAGCCAGAACAGCTACTTCCTCAACGGCACCAAGTGCCGTCGACGCGACATCACCGATATCTTCCTCGGCACCGGCCTGGGCCCACGCAGCTACTCGATCATCGAGCAGGGCATGATCTCCAAGCTGATCGAAGCCAAGCCCGAAGATTTGCGTAACTTTATCGAAGAAGCGGCCGGCATCTCCAAGTACAAGGAGCGCCGCCGCGAGACCGAAAACCGCATCCGCCGTACCCATGAAAACCTCGCCCGCCTCACCGACCTGCGTGATGAGCTGGAGCGTCAGCTGGAACGCCTGCACCGCCAGGCCCAGGCGGCCGAAAAGTATCAGGAATACAAAGGCGAAGAACGCCAGCTCAAGGCGCAACTCTCGGCCCTGCGCTGGCAGGCGCTGAATGAGCAAGTGGGGCAGCGTGAAGCGATCATCGGCACCCAGGAAATCAGTTTCGAAGCACTGGTGGCCGAGCAGCGCAACGCAGACGCGAGCATCGAGCGCCTGCGCGACGGGCACCATGATCTGTCCGAACGCTTCAATCTGGTGCAAGGCCGCTTCTATTCGGTGGGCGGCGATATCGCCCGCGTCGAGCAAAGCATCCAGCACGGCCAGCAGCGCCTGCGCCAGTTGCAGGATGATCTCAAGGAAGCCGAACGCGCGCGCCTGGAGACTGAATCCCACCTGGGCCACGACCGCACTTTGCTGCTGACGCTGGGCGAAGAGCTGGACATGCTCACCCCCGAGCAGGAAATCACCAGCGCCGCCGCCGAAGAGGCCGCCGCCGCACTGGAAGAATCCGAAACCACCATGCACGGCTGGCAGGAGCAGTGGGACGCTTTCAACCTGCAATCGGCCGAACCGCGTCGCCAGGCCGAGGTGCAGCAGTCGCGCATCCAGCAACTGGAGACCAGCATGGAGCGCCTGGCCGAGCGTCAGCGTCGTCTGCAGGAAGAGCGTGTGCTGCTCGCCGCCGACCCGGAAGACGCGGCGATCATGGACCTCAGCGAGCAGCTCGCCGAAAGCGAGATGACCCTCGAAGAGCTGGAAGCCAGTGAAGAACAGCAAGTGGAGCGCCTGGAGCAATTGCGTCAGCAGCTGCAACAGGCGACCCAGGCGCAGCAACAGGCCCAGGGCGATTTGCAACGGCTCAACGGACGGCTGGCGTCCCTTGAAGCCCTGCAGCAAGCCGCGCTGGACCCAGGCACCGGCACCGCCGAATGGCTGCGCGAGCAGCATCTGGCCGAGCGCCCACGCCTGGCGGAAGGCCTGAAGGTCGAAGCCGGTTGGGAACTGGCGGTGGAAACCGTGCTCGGTGCCGATCTGCAAGCAGTGCTGGTGGATGACTTCGGCGGTTTTGACCTGGCCGGGTTCGCCCAGGGCGATCTGCGATTGCTCAGCCCCGCCGCCGATGGCACGCGTGTGCCGGGCAGCCTGCTGGATAAGGTCGAGGCGGCGATTGACCTGTCGCCATGGCTGGGTCAGGTCAAACCGGTGGATTCCCTGGAGCAGGCCCTGGCCCAGCGCGGTCAGTTGGCGGCCGGCGAAAGCCTGATCAGCCGCGATGGCTACTGGGTCGGCCGGCACTTTTTGCGGGTGCGCCGCGCCAGTGAAGCAGAGAGCGGTGTTCTGGCCCGTGGTCAGGAAATCGTCAGCCTGATCGCCGAGCGCGAAGAGCGCGAAGCCACCCTCGAGCGCCTGGAAACTGAATTGCAGACCCTGCGCGCCACCCAGCGCCAGCAAGAGACCGGCCGCGAACACCTGCGCCGTCTATTGCAGGACGAGGCGCGCCAGCAAGGCGAACTCAAGGCGCAACTGTCGGCGAGCAAAGCCAAAGCCGAGCAACTGACCCTGCGCCGCACCCGTCTTGATGAAGAAGTCGCCGAGATGGGCGAGCAACGCGCCCTGGAACACGAACAGATCGGCGAAGCGCGCCTGCACTTGCAGGAAGCCCTCGACAGCATGGCCCTCGACACCGAGCAGCGCGAACTGCTGTTGGCCCAGCGCGACAGCCTGCGCGAACGCCTTGACCGCGTGCGCCAGGAAGCCCGGCAGCACAAGGATCACGCGCACCAACTGGCGGTACGCCTCGGCTCGCTGCGTGCCCAGCACGATTCGACACGCCAGGCCCTTGAGCGCCTGGAGATGCAATCCGAACGCCTCACCGAAAAGCGCGAGCAATTGAGCCTTAATCTGGAGGAGGGCGAGGCGCCGCTGGAAGAGCTGCGCCTCAAGCTCGAAGAGTTGCTCGACAAGCGCATGACCGTCGACGAAGAACTCAAGACCGCGCAGATCGCCCTGGAAGACGCCGACCGCGAATTGCGCGATGCGGAAAAGCGTCGGACCCAGGCCGAGCAGCAATCCCAACTGATCCGCGGCCAGCTCGAACAACAGCGCATGGAATGGCAAGCCCTGACCGTGCGCCGCAAAACCCTGCAAGACCAGTTGCTGGAAGACGGCTACGACCTGCACGGCGTGCTCAACACCCTGACCGCCCAGGCCAACGAGAAAGACGCTGAAGAGGAACTTGAGCGCATTGCTGCACGTATCCAGCGCCTGGGCGCGATCAACCTCGCGGCCATCGATGAATATCAGCAGCAGTCCGAGCGTAAACGTTATCTGGATGCCCAGGACGCTGATCTGGTCGAAGCCCTGGACACCCTGGAAAACGTGATCCGCAAGATCGACAAGGAAACCCGTAACCGCTTCAAAGATACCTTTGATCAGATTAATAGCGGTTTACAGGCGTTATTCCCAAAAGTTTTCGGCGGTGGCAGCGCTTACTTGGAACTGACGGGCGAAGATCTACTCGATACAGGGGTAACGATCATGGCGCGGCCTCCGGGCAAGAAGAACAGCACCATCCATTTGTTGTCCGGCGGCGAAAAAGCCCTGACCGCATTGGCCCTGGTATTTGCCATCTTCAAGTTGAACCCGGCGCCTTCTGCATGCTCGACGAAGTTGACGCACCGTTGGATGACGCTAACGTTGGACGCTACGCACGACTGGTCAAAGAGATGTCCCAGACCGTGCAGTTCATCTATATCACCCACAACAAGATCGCCATGGAAATGGCTGATCAGTTGATGGGGGTGACGATGCATGAACCGGGCTGTTCGCGTTTGGTCGCGGTGGATGTCGAAGAAGCGATGGCGATGGTGGAATCTTGAGTTACGCCTTCACAGAAAGTTTTCAGCGCGTTGAAGGGTGATTTACTGGTCTAGGGAAAGTGGCAAATGGACATATTTGTTCAAGGCATTTTGACAGACGGTGTAAAGTTATCTTTGGTCGTGCTAGTTTAATGTCAATTTTTCGTGTGCGTGGGCAAAACGTCAGTCAGAACATAGAGTTGGCGCCACGTTTTAAAGCGGTTTGCACGGTGCTAAACCCCTTATTTTTCAGCATTTTTTATTAGAGGCACGGGATTACATGGAAATCGGTCTGCGCGAGTGGCTGATCGTCATCGGCATTATTGTCATTGCCGGTATTCTTTTTGATGGCTGGCGCCGCATGCGCGGTGGCAAGGGCAAGCTCAAGTTCCGTCTGGACCGCAACCTGTCCAACTTGCCCGATGACGACGGCAGCGCCGAGCTGCTGGGGCCGCCCCGTGTGCTGGATACCCATAAAGAGCCGCAACTGGACGAACACGACTTGCCGTCGATGAGCGCGCCGTTGCGTGAAGCCCGGGAACCGTCTTCCAAGCGTGGCAAACGTGCCAACGCCGGTGTGGCCGAGCCCCATCAGGGTGACCTGAACCTCGACGTCGACGAAGGCCCGAGCTTCAGCAGCCGCGACGATGATTTCCCGGACGAAAACGTCGGCAAGACCAGCAGCGCCGCACGCCAGTCGGTCAATGATCAGCCGGCCGCCGAAGAAGTCCTGGTGATCAGCGTGATCTGCCGCGACGCCGCCGGCTTCAAAGGCCCCGCGCTGTTGCAGAACATCCTCGAAAGCGGCCTGCGTTTTGGCGAGATGGATATCTTCCACCGGCACGAAAGCATGGCCGGCAACGGCGAAGTGCTGTTCTCCATGGCCAACGCGGTCAAGCCGGGCACTTTCGATCTGGACGACATCGACCTGTTCAGCACGCCGGCGGTGAGCTTCTTCCTTGGCCTGCCAGGCCCGCGTCACCCGAAACAAGCGTTCGACGTGATGGTGGCCGCAGCCCGCAAGCTGTCCCAGGAACTCAATGGCGAGCTCAAGGACGACCAACGCAGCGTCCTGACTGCCCAGACCATCGAACACTACCGTCAGCGCATCGTCGAGTTCGAGCGTCGCGCCCTGACACAGAAACGCTGAGGTTCGATCTTAAGCGTTGTCTGTAGAATCCGTGCACTAACATATTGAGCAGCTTCGGCTGCTCTTTTGCTTTATGAGAGAACACCCATGACCGCCGCCCATACCCGCATCCTCGAACTGCGCGCTGAACTGGATCAGCACAACTACCGTTACCACGTCCTCGACGAGCCGAGCATTCCGGACGCCGAGTACGACCGGCTGTTCCACGAGCTCAAGGCCCTGGAAGCCGAGCATCCGGACCTGGTCACGCGGGATTCGCCGACGCAGCGGGTCGGCAGCGCTGCGTTGTCGGCGTTCACTCAGGTCAAGCACGAGATTCCGATGCTCAGCCTGGGCAACGCCTTTGATGAAACCACCATGCTGGAGTTTGATCGCCGGGTCACCGAGGGTCTCGACCTGCCGGTGGGCGACCTGTTTGGCGCCGGTGCCGAGGTGGAATACAGCTGTGAACCCAAGCTGGACGGCCTGGCGGTCAGCCTGCTGTATCAGGATGGCGAGCTGGTACGCGGCGCCACCCGTGGCGATGGCACCACGGGCGAGGACATCAGCGTCAACGTGCGCACGGTGCGCAACATCCCGCTGAAGCTGCATGGCACCGGCTGGCCGGCGACCCTGGAAGTGCGCGGCGAAGTGTTCATGTCCAAGGCCGGTTTCGAGCGGCTCAATGCCTCGCAGCTGGAAGTGGGGGGCAAGACCTTCGCCAACCCGCGCAACGCCGCCGCCGGCAGCCTGCGTCAGTTGGATTCGAAGATCACCGCCAGCCGCCCCCTGGAATTCTGCTGCTATGGCGTCACCACGGACATCAGCGACACCCATATTGGCAACCTGCAACAGTTGCAGAAATGGGGCATGCCGATCAGCCACGAGTTGAAGCTGGCCAAGGGTATTCAGGACTGCCTCGACTACTACCGGGATATCGGCGAGCGGCGTAACAGCCTGCCCTATGAAATCGACGGCGTTGTCTTCAAGGTCAACAGCATTGCTGCCCAGCGTGAGCTGGGTTTCCGTGCCCGTGAACCGCGCTGGGCCATCGCCCATAAATTCCCGGCCCTGGAAGAACTCACCGAGTTGCTCGACGTGGAATTCCAGGTCGGCCGCACCGGTGCCGTCACCCCGGTGGCACGCCTGAAGCCGGTCAAGGTCGCCGGTGTGACCGTGTCCAACGCCACTTTGCACAACATGGACGAAGTGGCGCGCCTGGGTGTGATGATCGGCGATACGGTGATCATCCGCCGCGCCGGTGATGTGATCCCGCAAGTGGTGTCCGTGGTGCTTGAGCGCCGTCCGGCCGATGCCCGCGCGGTGCCGATCCCCGAGCGTTGCCCGGTGTGCGGCTCCCACGTGGAGCGCACGCAACTGGTCAAGCGCAGCAAGGGCAAGGAAACCATCAGTGAAGGCGCGGTGTACCGCTGCGTCGGGCGCCTGGCCTGTGGGGCGCAGCTCAAGCAGGCGATCATTCATTTCGTCTCGCGCCGGGCCATGGACATTGACGGCCTGGGCGACAAGACCATCGAGCAGCTGGTGGATGAAAAACTCATCGGTTCGCCAGCCGACCTCTACAAGCTCAAGTACGAGCAGATCATCGACCTGGAAGGCTTCGCCGATATTTCCAGCAAGAAGCTGATCGCCGCCATCGAAAACAGCAAGGCGCCGACTCTGGCGCGCTTTATCTACGCCCTGGGCATCCCCGACGTGGGCGAGGAGACCGCCAAGGTGCTGGCGCGCTCCCTGGCTTCTCTGGAGCGCGTGCAGCAGGCCTTGCCGGAAGTGCTCACGTACTTGCCTGACGTGGGCCTGGAAGTGGCGCACGAGATCCACAGCTTCTTTGAAGACAGTCACAACCAGCAGGTGATCGGCGCATTGCTGTCGCCGGACGAGTGTGGCCTGCAATTGCAGGATCAGGGCGACCTCAGTGCCGAGTTCGCCGCCAGCACCACACTGGGCGGCTTGCTCGACAAACTGCACGTACCGTCCGTGGGCCCTGGCGCCGCGCAGAAACTGGCGGACAAGTTCGGCACCCTGGAGGGCGTGATCAAGGCCGACTGGCTGGACATGCGCCAGGCGCTGCCCGAGAAGCAGGCCAAGGCTGTGCGCGACTTCTTCGACAACCCGGACAACGCGAACCATGCCCTGGCCATCGAGCAGCAGCTCAAGGACTTCGGCATGCACTGGCAAAGCGAGAAAAAGGTCGTCGAAGGTTTGCCGGAGGCTGGACACACCTGGGTCCTCACCGGCTCCCTGGAGCTGATGAGCCGCGACGTGGCCAAGGAAAAACTCGAAAGCCTCGGCGCCAAGGTGGCCGGTTCCGTCTCGGCGAAAACCCACTGCGTGGTGGCGGGGCCGGGCGCGGGTTCGAAGTTGGCCAAGGCCAGCGAGCTGGGCCTCAAGGTGCTGGACGAAGAAGCCTTCGTAGCCTTCCTGGCCAGGCACAACATCACCGTCTGACGCGGCATGGTTTCCGTAGTGAGCGGGCTTGCC
>NZ_JADDUM010000136.1 GCF_015163715.1 Pseudomonas cyclaminis | reverse complement strand
TCATCCGGTTCGGTCAGGCGGGTGCAACGCAGGAACGGGAACGCCGACTGACTCTCATCTCGGCCTCGCGTAATTCGTCGATATCCACCTGGCCACGGGCGCCGATGATGATGGCGTCGTGGGGTTCGTCCAGGGTCAGCACATGCAGGATGTTGCCGAAGGGGTCGACCTGGGCACGCACCGGGCGCGGCAGGTCGAGTTGCCAACTGAGTACATGCTGACGCTCGCTGTCATGGGGCGTCAGCCGCAGGTACTGGATGCTGGCGCGCACCTGGTCGTCGTAGTGGTAGGTGGTTTCGTGACTGATGGAGAGTCTCATGCAGCCTCCAGGTAGGAACTGTAGATGGCGTCGCCCAACTGGCGGACCAAGGGGATAAAGTCGGTCAGCCAGGCGTGCAGGCCTTCCTCGAGGATTTCATCGATGGCCGTAAAGCGCAGGCGCGCATCCATCTCGGCGGCCAGGCGCTGGGCCGGTCGGCCGTTGAGGCCAGGCAGGCTGGCGAGGATCTGGTCGATTTCTTCGCTGCACGCTCGCAGTGAGCGCGGCACATCGGCGCGCAACAGCAGCAACTCCGCCACTTGCCGGGCGCCGGGAGCATCGCGATAGATCTCGGTGTAGGCCTCGAACGACGACAACGCCCGCAGCAACGCGCTCCATTGATAGTAAGCGTGAGCCGTGCCATCGGTGACGGCTTCGGCACGGTCGCCGGCCATTTCATAGCGCGCATCGAGCAGTCGCAGGGTGTTGTCGGCGCGTTCGATAAAGGTGCCCAGCCGAATAAAACGGAAAGCATCGTTGCGCATGATGGTGCCGTAGGTCGCGCCCCGAAACAGATGGGAGCGTTCCTTGACCCACTCACAGAAGCGACTCATGCCATAGCGACTCAGGCCTTGCTGGGCGATATCGCGGATATCCAGCCAGGTGGCGTTGATGTTCTCCCACATGTCGGCGGTGATTCGCCCACGCACCGCATGGGCGCTCGCCCGCGCCGCGCCGAGGCAGCTGTAGATGCTCGCCGGGTTGGCCGCGTCCAGGGCAAAGAAGTGCAGCAAGTGCTCAGCGTGCAATTCACCGTGGCGCTCGCGGTAATCCTCCAGAGTGCCGGTGATCAGCAGCGGCATGGCCAGTTCGTGCAAGCCATCGCCGCGCCCATCCTGGGGCATCAGCGACAGCGAATAGCTGACATCGAGCATGCGCGCGAGGTTTTCGGCGCGCTCCAGATAGCGCGACATCCAATACAAATCCGAGGCAGTTCTACTCAACATGGCATTCAGTCCTCAACCACCCAGGTGTCTTTGGTGCCGCCGCCCTGGGACGAGTTGACCACCAGCGAACCTTCGCGCAGCGCCACGCGGGTCAAGCCGCCGGGCACCACGCGGGTTTCTTTGCCGGACAATACAAACGGGCGCAGGTCGATATGGCGCGGGGCAATGCCGTTTTCGACAAAGGTCGGGCAGGTGGATAAACACAGGGTCGGCTGGGCGATATAGGCATGGGGCTTGGCCTTGATGCGCGCACGAAACGCTTCGATTTCCGCCGCCGTCGACGCCGGGCCGACCAGCATGCCGTAGCCGCCCGAGCCTTGGGTTTCCTTGACCACCAGGTCCGGCAGGTTAGCCAGCACGTGGGACAATTCGTCCGGCTTGCGGCACTGGAATGTAGGAACGTTCTTCAGGATCGGTTCTTCATCCAGGTAAAAACGGATCATCTCCGTGACGAAGGGATACACCGACTTGTCATCCGCCACCCCAGTGCCGATGGCGTTGGCCAGCACCACGTTGCCGCAGCGATAGGCCGCCAGCAGGCCGGGCACACCGAGCATGGAGTCCGGGTTGAAGGCCAGCGGGTCGAGGAACGCGTCATCAAGACGGCGATAGATCACGTCTACCGCCTTGGGACCGTCGGTGGTGCGCATGAAGACGCGGTCATCGCGCACGAACAGGTCGGCACCTTCTACCAGCTCTACGCCCATTTCCCGGGCGAGGAACGCATGTTCAAAGAACGCACTGTTGAAGCGTCCCGGCGTCAGCACCACCACGCTGGGGTTATCCAGGGGACTGGAGCTTTTCAGGGTGTCGAGCAACAGGTTGGGGTAATGGTCGATGGGCGCAATACGCTGGGCGGCGAACAGTTCGGGGAACAGGCGCATCATCATCTTGCGGTCTTCGAGCATGTAGCTGACGCCGCTCGGTGTGCGTAAGTTGTCTTCCAGCACGTAGTAGGTGCCGTCGCCATCACGTACGAGATCGACCCCGGAGACGTGGGAATAAAGATCGCGGTGCAGGTCCAAGCCCTGCATCGCCAACTGATATTGCTCGTTGGCCAACACCTGTTCGGCGGGGATGATCCCGGCCTTGATGATGCGTTGCCCGTGGTACAGGTCGGCGAGGAACATGTTCAGCGCCTTGACCCGTTGAATGCAGCCGCGCTCGACAATTTGCCATTCACTGGCGGGGATACTGCGGGGAATGGTGTCGAAGGGAATCAGGCGTTCGGTGCCCTGCTCGTCCCCGTAGAGCGTGAAGGTGATCCCGGCGCGGTGGAACAGCAAATCGGCTTCACGCCGGCGCTGGGCCAGAAGTTCTGCCGGGGTTTCGGCCAACCAGCGGGCGAACTCGCGGTAATGGGGGCGGACCTGCCCTGCCCCGTCGTACATTTCGTCGTAATAAGTGCGGATCATGCCGTACTCCTTGTCACCCGGACGCAAGAACCATCGCAAGGCCCGTGCCAGCGGCATAAACACTTAAAAAACAGTGAGTTAAATATAAGCGAACAGCTGACCGCACCGTCCTGGTGCGCAGAATGCCCGTCGCATTGCTGCACGCTTCATCGCAATGCAGGCTTTGCCTATCAACAGCATAGTCAGAGTTGATTTCACTGCCCGGCCAAGCCTGCGGATAATCGCCTCCATCAGCTGAACAGGATGTGTCCTACAGCTTTAACCCTTACGCACTCGGTACCGTGACAGCTCGTGTACCGACCGGCTCCTCGGTCTTCCCTTTCAGCCACCCACTTTGGGTGGCTTTTTTTTTGGTGCACGAAAAGGCAGCGCAAGTTCCGGGGATTTTCATACAGCACACACAAAATCGGCCGACCCTAAGGTCAGCCGATACGCTGCGTTACTCATACAATCTCGCTACATGGGTAACCCACGCACCTCCTGCTTGACGCCCCATCCTTCGATAATCCCGCCCAATGGCTCGACCACCGCCTCAAAGTCTTGCTCGAAGTCTCCTATGCCGTCGTAGGTGGCGAACATGATTTTGCTCAGTTCCAGGTACCAGGCGCCATCGTCGCGCGCACTGACCTGGGCATTCAGGGATTCTCCACGAAACTCACCCGCAGCCCTGCGCGCCCGTTCCTCATCCGGGAAAATGGCGTAGAACTCGATGGGGTGGAAACGTGAAAAGTCGAAGCCGCCTTCTTTCATGCGGCGCAGAACGTTGGTGCTGATGTCTTCTTGATAGGCTGTGCTCATGAAACGTCCTCCTCAAACCGATGGATAGACTTTCCGTGCTTCCCCAATCCGCGCCCGGCTGGCGCGGAATCTATGGCAATGAAACAAGTCACTGAGGGAAAACAAGCATGTAGCTGACAAGACCAGACCTTAGCGATTCATTCGCTGATCTCTCTTGCAGAGTAGCGCGAAGCTACCACCTCCACCAGAGGCGGTTGGATGGCATACAAGGAATATTCAGGCGGCGGGGGAAATGTCGAGGATCTGGATGCTGTTCTGGTCTTTCAGGATCTTGACCGTAGGCTCGGGCTGGCGGCCCTCAAGGTCATTGAGGTCGAGTTCGGCGGCGACGGGCACCAGCTTGCTGCGGATCATGTGCGCAGCATCTTCGAGGCTGGGCTTTTGTTCGCAGCTGAACTGCTCCACGGACGTTTCACCGTGATCATCAACGAAGGTAATTTGCCACGTTTGCATCGGTGCCTCCTCGATAAAGCCCATGTGTGGGCTCACATCCATCTGGACCTTGAGGGATCGCCAAACGTTCCACTCAAGGTCACAGGCACCGGATCAACTGCGCTTACTTCTCGGCGTGTTCCTTGAGGGCTTTCAAGGTGTTGAACGGCGCGTCCACCACGAACTTGTTGGCCAGCCACGATGGCACGCTGCCGCCTGGCTCGGTGTGGACCTGATACGTAACTTCGGTCTGGTTATCGCCTTTGGGCACCAGTTTCCAGAAGCCTTCAACTTGGGCCACACGCACGTAGCCTTTTTCTTCCGGCTTGTAGGTCGGTACGCCCTTCAACGTGCGCGTTACGCTGCCATCGGCATTCTTGGTGGTGGTGACATGGATATACGAATCGCGATCGGTCACCGGGAACGGCGCCTTGAATTGAGTATAGGTCCAAGCCTCATCGCCTTTCCTGTCCACCAATTTCTGGGATTTGCACTCGTGAATCCACGAACAGGCACCGACCACATCTTCCTGCAGGGCCTGAATCCTGGCCACGGGCGCCTTGATCACCGTCACACCGCGATAGGCCTTGTACTTGGAGCCGGCGACTTCGCTCAACGACACCTTGATACCGTCTTCATCCTTGGCGACTTGCCAATCCTCAGCCTGCGCAGTAGCCGCGAACAACACCGTAAACCCGCACAGCACAGCCATTCGTTTCAGCGAACCCATTGTTGTATTCCTTATTGTTGACGTTGCGATAGTAAAGCCCATCAAGCCGCCGTCATCTGCTCCCACCAGCCGATCAACCGGATCGCATCGGCCTGGTCGGTGCCGCAGACATCGATATCCGCCTTGAAGTCACTGCACACCGCCGGGCGCTCCGGTTGGCCGAACAGTTGGCACAGCTGTTCGACCGACAGGTGCAGGCAGCGTTCGCCCGCCGGCTTGCCGTGGGGCATTCCGGGTAACGGCGAACTGATGGAGGGGGCGATGCAGCATGCGCCACAGCCTTCACGGCAATTCATGACCAGCAGGTCCTCGACGACTCAATAGGGATGGCCGGGCTAGACTACGCCCTTAAACAGCCGTTTTAAAATGGGCTAACAGGGGTTTTTCGCACAAAACAAACGTGACTGACCAGTCTGCGACAGATGGTCGATGGCCTGCGTCACGTCTGCGGGAAAAGTTTACTGCTTGAACTCGAATTCCAGCGCAGCACCTTCCACGTCACGACGCTCTTCGTTGCGCAGTTGCAGCTTCATCTCATTGCTGAGCAAACGGCCGTTTATCTGAAAGGCACTGTTGTCGGTGGGCTTTTCGCCAAACATCGGCGGCAGCAACGGCACGCTCTGGGGCTTGGGCATCGTACCGAGGGGCTGCAGGTGCCTGACCATGTCTGAAGGCAGTGTCAGGTCCAACTGTGCCGGTGGCAATTTGGTTTGCGCGACCTCCTGGGCCGACTTGGATTTTTTCGCCTTCGCGGCACGTTTTTTCGCCGTGGCGGTTTGCTTCTTGGTAGCGGCGGCCGGCTTGGCAGCGCTTGGCTGTTTCGCGGGAGTGTTCTGCTCGGTCGTGGCAGCAGGCTTGTTTTCAGTCACAGGTGCCGCCGCCAGCACTGTGCTGACGTTGCACAGGCTCAACAGGCCAATCACCAAAGCAGCGCGAACAATCGAGGTCATATTGCCTACAGCATTAACGGCAGAGGGCCATATGCTCGCTTGTTGTGCGCGGCATGACAAGCCCGGTGATTAGCCAGCTATCGGAGTTGTCCCCTTTCTGCGCCTCAAAGTCCTGCTGCGGTTTCCTGACACAACTGGCTGGCCAACATCCCCAACGTCATCAGCGCCCGCTCTGCCTCGCGGTTCCACGGCGTGCCGCAGTTAAGGCGAATACAGTGGTTGAACTGTTCGGTATTACTGAAGATCAACCCCGGCGCAATGCTGATGCCCTGTTGCAGGGCGCGCACGTGCAGTTCCTGGGTATTGACCCGTCCGGGCAAACTGACCCACAGGATAAAACCGCCGGTCGGACGGGTCATCTGGGTGCCTTCGGGAAAATACTGCTGCACCGCCAGTTGGAAGGCGCTGAGGTTCTTGCGATATTCCTGGCGGATATAGCGCAGATGCCGGTCGTAGCCGCCGTTCTCCAGGTACGCCGCCACGCCCATCTGGGTGACGCTGCACGCGGAATGGGTGCTGAACATTTGCAGGCGCTGGATTTCCTGCTGGTACTTGCCGGCGATCATCCAGCCGATGCGCACACCCGGCGACAACGTCTTGGAGAAGCTGGAGCAATAGATGACCCGGTCCAGGCGGTCGTAGGCCTTGAGGGCCTTGGTGCGACCAATTTCGAACATCAGCTCGCCGTAGATATCGTCCTCGACAATCTGAATGTCGAAATCCGAGGCCAGGCGCAGCAACTGTTTCTGCCGCTCCTCGGGCATGGTGCCGCCCAGGGGGTTGCTCAGGCGCGTGGTCAGCACCAGGGCCTTGATCGACCATTGGTTCGCAGCGAGTTGCAGGGCTTCCAGGCTCATGCCGGTGGACGGATCACTGGGAATCTCAATGACTTTGAGACCCAGCAAGTCGGCCAGTTGCAGCAAGCCGTAATACGTCGGTGATTCCGCTGCAATCAAGTCGCCAGGACGCGTCAGCACGCGCAAAGACATCTGCAATGCATCGACACAACCGTGGGTGATGACTACCTCGGACGGATCCACCACAACGCCTGCATCGCGCATGCGGATCGCCACCTGGCGGCGCAGCGGCTCAAACCCCGGGCTGAACATGTAACTGAACGCGCGAGGGCTCTGGAACCGCGTGACCTTGGCCAGTTGCTGGTGCAACGCCCGCACCGGCAAGTAGTCGACACTCGGCACGGCGGCACCCAGCGGGAACACACCTTCGCGGCGCGACTCGCCCAATACCTGCTGGATGATGCTGCTGCGGGTAACCAACCCCGGACGTTCGACCCGCGCAATGTCCGGCGTCGGCGCCGTGAGGGCCGGCGTCTGGTGCACGTAGTAGCCGGACTGCGGCCGCGCCCGGATCAGCCCCTGATCTTCCAGGTTGGCGTAGGCCTGCAAGACCGTGGCGTGGCTCACATTGAGCTGGGAGCTCATCTTGCGTACCGAAGGCACACGCTCACCCGGTTGATAGACACCGCGTCGGATGTCCTCAGCCAGTTGCTGGGCGATACGTTGGTAAAGCAACAGATTGGTCATGACGCAGCACTCGATTTCACGGGTATTTTATTTTTGTGTGAAACATACCGGCACAGTTTAGAAGTGTACGGGGACAGTTGCCACAATAGTCGAGCGCAGGCGGGAGTGACAGTAAAAACTGTAAGGGTGGCGGATAGAGTTTTCAGGTGTGTGCGGAAAAATATCGGAGGGGCACCGCCCCTCCCATAGTGTTGATAGGTGCAGGGCTTTAGCGCGCGGCGCCCAGTTGGCCCTTCTCGTCGGAGAACACGATTTCCACGCGACGATTCTGCGCCCTGCCCCGCTCGGACGCATTGGCCTCCACCGGGTACTGGTCGCCATAGCCTTCAACCTGGATGCGTTTTTCATCGATCCCCAGGTCCACCAGCACATCGGCCACCGATTGCGCACGGTCGCGGGACAGTTTGAGGTTTTCCTGCTGGCCACCGGTATTGTCGGCGTAACCCTCGATGCGCACCACGCGCTTGGGGTTCAGTTGCAGGAACTGCACGATCTTCAACACAGTGCGGTTGGCCGAGTTTTTCAGCTCTGCCTCGCCGGTATCGAACAGCACATCGCCCAAGGTCATCACCAAACCGCGATCGGTCTGGGTGGTGGTCAGGCTGGCGATTTGCTCTTCCAGCCATTTGCCCTGTTGCTGCACGCTGATCAGCTTGCTTTCTCGCAGGGCCAATTGCAGGCGCTGGCGCTCCAGTTCGAGCTTGGCGGCGCGTTCTTCGTTGAGTGTCTGCTCAGTGTGCTCACGGGCGATGGCACTGTAGCGCTGGCTCAGGTAAGCGTAATGCACCACGTCCGCGCCGCTGCCCCAGTAGCTGGACAAGCGGTCGGCGCGTGCCAGGGACTCACCGGCACGAATCACGTCCTTGGGCGCGATGCGCAGCACGCTGGCGTCTTCCTTGACCTTCTGGAAATCGCTGCCGGCCTGTTGCAAGGCTTGCTCGCCATTCGAGTGACTGGCGCAACCGCCCAACACTGCACTGCCCAGCAACACCGCACAGCCCACCCCACGGATCATCCGGCTCATTGGGCTTCTCCCAACTGCAATTGCTTGCGCAGGCGTGTGATGCGGGTATTCAACACGTTCAGTTGCTCCTGGCTCTTGCGAGTCAGCACCTGGGCTTCGGCCAGGCGCGCGTCCAACTCGGCCTGCTCGGCCTGCATGCGCGCGTCCTTATAGGATTGATCGGCCATGTCGGCCTGGGCCTGGGCGAATTTGTCTTCGGCCAGTTTCAGTTCGGGGGATTCATCGGCGCTGGCGCCCACCGCATTGGCTTGCTCCAGGGCTTGCTGGGTAAGGCGGATTTGTTCATTCGGCGCAGGATCGGCCGCACATCCCGCCAGAGCGACAACGGCGAGGGCCGCGAAAAAAGGTCGAAGAGTCACTGAAAATCCCTACTTTGTTGGGGTGCCGACGGGTTGTTGCAATTGCGCTTTCCAACGCTCCAGATTGCGCTGCAGCGCGGCTTCCGTCACACCAGACCCGGGCAATTCTGTCATCTTTTTGGTGAGCTGTCCGCGTAACCAAGGATCATTGCAGGCCGAGTTGTGGGAAATCGCCAGGTACAGGCCCGGCTGGTCGACAGGCATATCGCGGGCGATCAGGTCGTTGCTCATGCCCAGTGTCTGGGCCATGGCCATGCCGGAGTAGCGTCCGGCCAGCACGTAGTCCACTTCCCCCAACAGCAGTTTCTGGAACGCTGGAGTCAACGTTGGCAGACGCTGCAAGGTCAGTTGCTCGCTGGCAAAGGTTTCAAATCCGGCACTCAAACGCGAACGCTCCGACACGGCGCCCTTATGCCCGTGCAAGTCGGCCGCCGTGGTGTAGGCCAGTGCCGAATCCTTGCGCGTCCAGACCAGATAATCGGTCTGCACCAACGCTGGGTGGATGTAGTCGAGGTTGTCCAGTTCGCCAAGGTTCAGCGGCGTATCCGCGAGGATGTCCATGCGACCGCTGCGCACCTCGTCCAGGGCCAGGGAACGCTTGCCGCCGTAGAGCAGGTCGATTTTCACCCCAAGGTCCTTGGCCACATATTGCAGCACGTCAGCAGTGGCGCCGATCAAGTGCGTGGGGTCCTGGGGATCACGCCATAGCAAGGGCGGTGCGTCAGGGCTGCCGGTGATGACCAGGCGCTCGCATTTGCCGGCGGCCAGGGTCAGGCTCGGCAGCAGCGACAGGCCCAGCAGCATGGCCCAAGGGCGCAGTTCCATGGCGGTTTCTCCGATATTCACAAAAATCCGGGCAAAAAAAACCCGGTCACACGACCGGGCTCTTTATAAGTGAAGCGGCTGGATTAGACCAGCTTCTCCAACTCAGGTACGGCTTCGAACAAGTCCGCCACCAGGCCATAATCAGCCACCTGGAAGATCGGTGCTTCTTCGTCCTTGTTGATCGCGACGATCACTTTGGAGTCTTTCATACCGGCCAAGTGCTGGATCGCGCCGGAGATACCGACCGCGATGTACAGCTGTGGCGCAACGATTTTGCCGGTCTGGCCGACCTGCATGTCGTTGGGTACGAAACCTGCGTCGACGGCAGCGCGGGAAGCGCCGACCGCAGCGCCCAGCTTGTCGGCCAGGGCGTACAGGTGCTTGAAGTTGTCACCGTTCTGCATGCCACGGCCGCCGGAAACGACGATCTTGGCAGCGGTCAGCTCAGGACGATCCGACTTGGCCAGCTCTTCGCCAACAAAGCTGGAGGTGCCAGCGTCGTGGGCAGCGGAGACGGCTTCAACGGCAGCCGAACCACCTTCAGCGGCAACCGGGTCGAAACCGGTGGCGCGCACGGTGATGACTTTGATGGCAGCGGTCGATTGCACGGTGGCAATGGCGTTACCGGCATAGATCGGGCGCTTGAAGGTGTCAGCGCTTTCAACCGAGATGATCTCGGAGATCTGGTCAACGTCCAGCTGCGCGGCAACGCGTGGCAGGATGTTTTTGCCGTTGGAGGTGGCGGCGGCCAGGATGTGGCTGTAGCCAGCGCCGAGTTCTGCAACCAATGGCGCAACATTTTCCGGCAGCTGATGCGCGTAAGCGGCGTTGTCAGCGTTGAGGACTTTGCTCACGCCAGCAATCTTCGCAGCGGCTTCAGCCACCGCGCCAGTGCCTTGACCGGCTACAAGGACGTGGATGTCGCCGCCGATTTTGGCAGCAGCAGCCACGGTGTTCAGCGTGGCCGGGGCCAGCACTTTGTTGTCGTGTTCGGCGATTACCAAGATAGTCATGATCAGATTACCTTCGCTTCGTTTTTCAGTTTCTCGACCAGTTCAGCCACCGACTTGACCTTGATGCCCGCGCTGCGTGCAGCCGGGGCTTCAACTTTGACGGTCTTGTTGGTGGAGGCGGTGGAAACACCCAAAGCGTCCGGAGTCAGCACTTCAAGAGGCTTCTTCTTGGCTTTCATGATGTTTGGCAGGGACGCGTAGCGCGGCTCGTTCAAACGCAGGTCAGTGGTGACGATGGCCGGCAGTTTCAGGGAAACCGTCTGCGCGCCGCCGTCGATTTCGCGGGTCACGGCAACGCTGTCGCCGCTCACTTCCACTTTGGAAGCGAAGGTGCCCTGGCCGTAACCGGTCAGTGCAGCCAGCATCTGGCCAGTCTGGTTGTTGTCGCTGTCGATGGCTTGTTTGCCGAGGATCACCAGCGAAGGCTGTTCCTTGTCGACAACGGCCTTGAGCAACTTGGCAACGGCCAGGGAGGTCAGCTCTTCAGCGGACTCAACCAGCACGGCGCGGTCGGCGCCCAGTGCCAGGGCGGTACGCAGTTGCTCCTGGGCAGTGGTCGGGCCGATGGAAACCACGACGATTTCAGTCGCCACGCCTTTCTCTTTCAGGCGTACGGCTTCTTCCACGGCGATTTCACAGAAAGGGTTCATCGACATCTTGACGTTAGCAAGATCGACGCCGGAATTGTCCGCCTTGACGCGAACTTTCACGTTGTAATCGACAACGCGTTTGACAGCTACAAGAACCTTCATGGATTCCTCGTTACTCTCCGGTGAAAAGAAAGTCGCCTAGGCGAACCTGGCGGTTGATGCTCATCGGCACACAAGGGCACCTCCAAAAACCTGGACAAATGACCTTGCTCACGGGAAATGATGACCGTTCGTCAGTGGTGACTGAGAGGTCATTCTTTATCGCGGCGTGTAAACTGCGCGCCGGGGTTTAGGCGTGCGTCACCTGTTTCGCTTTTGGACGTGCTCTTGAAACCTGCTGTCTGCCTACGGTAAGCGCAAAACCGACCGTATATTGACCGGAACGCCTATTCTGGTCAATACGGCAAATGGTCAGTCATAAGCCGCGTTGCTTTGATTTACCTAGCCTGCGGGCAATTCAAACAAACGTTTGTATTGGACGCTGACAGTGGTCTATATATAATGCGCCACCTAGAGAGAAAGGTGGGTCTTGCCGTTGCCGCAAGACGACACCGAACCTCCACCCATTAGAAAAAAAGCCTGTTGAGCCTTGAGTAGGAGATAGCCTGTGGAACGCGAATACATGGAATTCGACGTGGTCATCGTCGGCGCTGGCCCGGCTGGCCTGTCCGCCGCCTGCCGACTGAAGCAGAAGGCCGCCGAAGCCGGTAAGGAAATCAGCGTCTGCGTGGTCGAGAAAGGCTCCGAAGTCGGCGCACACATCCTCTCCGGTGCCGTGTTTGAACCACGCGCCCTGAACGAACTGTTCCCGGACTGGAAAGCACTCGGCGCCCCGCTCAACACCCCCGTGGTGCGCGACGACATCTATGTACTGCGCAGCCCCGAAGCCTCCACCAAGGTGCCTGACTTCTTTGTGCCCAAGACCATGCACAACGAAGGCAACTACATCATCTCCCTCGGCAACCTGTGCCGCTGGCTCGCCCAGCAGGCCGAGAACCTGGGTGTGGAAGTCTACCCAGGCTTCGCCGCCCAGGAAGCGCTGTTCGACGAGAACGGCGTGGTGCGCGGGATCATCACCGGTGACCTCGGCGTCGACCGCGAAGGCCATCCCAAAGAAGGCGTCTACACCCCCGGCATGGAACTGCGTGGCAAGTACACGCTGTTCGCCGAAGGCTGCCGTGGCCATATCGGCAAGCAACTGATCCAGCGCTTCAACCTGGACAGCGACGCCGACGCCCAGCACTACGGCATCGGCCTCAAGGAAATCTGGGAAATCGACCCGGCCAAGCACCAGCCAGGCCTGGTGGTCCACACCGCCGGTTGGCCGCTGGACATCATGAGCAACGAGAACACCGGTGGTTCCTTCCTTTATCACCTGGAAAACAACCAGGTGGTCGTGGGACTGATCGTCGACCTGTCTTACAGCAACACCTTCCTGTCGCCGTTCGATGAGTTCCAGCGCCTCAAGCATCACCCGGTGCTGGCCCAGTACCTGGAAGGCGGCAAGCGCATCAGCTACGGCGCACGTGCGCTGGCCAAGGGCGGCATCAACTCGTTGCCGAAAATGGTCTTCAAGGGCGGCGCGCTGATCGGCTGCGACCTGGGCACCATGAACGTGGCCAAGATCAAAGGCAGCCACACCGCCATGAAGTCCGGCATGCTCGCCGCCGACGCGGTGGCCGAGCGCCTGTTCGCCGAGTCCGAAGGCGGTGACGAACTGACCAACTACGTCGACGGTTTCAAAGCCAGCTGGCTCTACGAAGAACTGTTTGCCACCCGTAACTTCGGCCCGGCGATGCACAAGTTCGGCCCGATCATCGGCGCCGGCTTCAACTGGTTCGACCAGAACATCCTCGGCGGCAAAATGCCGTTCACCCTGCACGACACCAAGCCGGACTACGCCTGCCTCAAGCTGGCCAAGGACAGCACGAAGATCGACTACCCAAAACCCGACGGCAAGTTGAGCTTCGACAAGCTGAGCTCGGTGTTCATCTCCGGTACCAACCACGAAGAAGAGCAGCCGTGCCACTTGAAGCTCAAGGATCCGAGCATCCCGATCGGCACCAACCTGCCGCTCTACGATGAACCGGCGCAACGCTACTGCCCGGCCGGTGTGTATGAAGTGATTACCAAGGAAGACGGCGAGAAACGCTTCCAGATCAACGCCCAGAATTGCGTGCACTGCAAGACCTGTGACATCAAGGACCCTTCGCAGAACATCACCTGGGTCACGCCGGAAGGCGCAGGTGGGCCGACTTACCCGAACATGTAAGACGGTTGCCTGAACCAAAAAAAGCCAACGCTCCAGAGCGTTGGCTTTTTTGTTTGCATCAGCTCAGCAGGTAAACCGGAAAGCATTCACACAGGTGCATCACCCGGCGCCGGGTATTCTCAAGCAGCGTCGGGTTGTTCGGTTGCTCCAACAGGTCGGCGATCAAATTCGCGACCTCCGCACACTCAGCCTCCCCAAAACCCCGCGTCGTCAGCGCCGGGGTGCCGATACGGATGCCGCTGGTGATCGCCGGTTTTTGTGGGTCGTTGGGGATCGCATTCTTGTTCAGCGTGATGTGCGCACTCTCCAGCAAGGCCTCGGCATCCTTGCCGGTGATGTCCATCGCACGCAGGTCGAGCAGGAACATATGGCAATCAGTGCCTCCGGAGACCACGCGCAAACCACGGCGGGTGAGGATATCGGCCATGGTGCGGGCGTTGTCGATCACCCGTTGCTGGTAATGCTTGAACCCCTCGCTCAGCGCCTCGTTGAACGCCACGGCCTTGGCCGCGATGACATGCATCAGCGGCCCGCCCTGATAGACCGGGAAGATGGTCTTATCGAGCAGCGCCGCGTATTGCGCCTTGGCCAGGATCAGTCCACCCCGCGGGCCGCGCAGGGTTTTGTGGGTGGTCGAGGTGATGAAGTCGGCAATCCCCACAGGCGATGGGTACAGCCCCGCCGCGATCAAGCCCGCGTAGTGCGCCATGTCCACCATCAGGTAAGCGCCAACTTCATCGCAGATCTTGCGAAAGCGCTGGAAATCCAGGGTGCGTGAATAGGCGGAGGCCCCGGCGATGATCATCTTCGGTTTGTGTTGCCGGGCCAGGGCTTCCATTTCGGCGTAGTCCAGGGTCTCGGTATCCGGGTCCAGGCCGTAGGAAAACGCCTGGTAGAACTTGCCCGAAAAATTCACCGAGGCGCCATGGGTCAAGTGACCGCCGTGGGCCAGGGACATCCCCAGAATGGTGTCTCCAGGCTCCAGCACCGCGAGGAACACCGCCTGGTTGGCCTGCGACCCGGAATGCGGCTGAACGTTGACGTATTCGCAATTGAACAGCTTGCGGGCGCGTTCGATGGCCAGGTTTTCAATCTCGTCGACCACCTTGCAACCGCCGTAATAGCGCTTGCCCGGATAGCCCTCGGCGTATTTGTTGGTGAGCACCGAGCCCTGGGCCTGGAGCACTTCGTCGCTCACATAATTTTCTGAAGCGATCAGCTCCAGGTGGGTTTCCTGACGATTGCGTTCACGGTCGATCAGGCGGGCAACGGCGGGGTCGAAATTTTGCAGGCTCATGATGGGATTCCTAGGTCAGCAGGTCGGCCAGGGGCTGGGATTGCAAGCGCGCCTGGCCTCTGGTCGAGTTGGAGAGAAAAATCGAGGTGTCTTTCAAACCGCTGCCGGTGATCAGGATCACAGCGGTCTGCGGGGTATCAGGGTGGGCTTCGGCGTACTTGAGCAGCCCGGCGAAGGCACTGGCGGCGCCGGCTTCGGGAAACACACCGGTGCTGGCGGCCAAGCGGGACGCCGCCGCGACAATGCTCGGGTCGCTGACGCACATGAACTCGCCGCCGCTGGCCGTGACTGCGCGCATGGCTTTGAGACGATCACGCGGCAAGGCCACATTGATGCTGCTGGCCAGGCTTGTCGGCGCAATGCGTTCTATCTGCTGCATCGGCCGCTCACTGCGCCAAGCCCGGTACATAAAGTTGCTGTGCTCGGCCTGCACGCCAATCAGCCGTGGAATACGCTCGATCCAGCCCAGTTGCAGCAGGTCGTAGAAACCCTTGTAGACCGAACCGAGAATGCAGCCATTGCCGACCGGCACGAACACCAGGTCCGGCACCTGCCAATTGAGTTGCTCGCACATCTCGAAGGCGACGGTTTTCTTGCCTTCGCTCATGTAGGAATTGATCCCGGTGGTGCGGTTGTACCAGCCGTGGGTTTCGCAGGCGTCGAGGCATTGGTCGAAGGCTTCGTCGTATTGACCGTCCACCAACACAATCTCGGCGCCATAACCCTGCATCTGCGCGAGCTTTTCGCGGGGTGCACTTTTGGGCAGGTAAATCACGTTATGCAGACCCAGGCTGGCACTCATCCCGGCCAGGGCCGAGGCGGCGTTGCCGGTACTGGCCACCGCCACGGTGCGCGCACCGGACTGCAAGGCATGGGCCACCGCCAGGGCGCTGGCGCGGTCTTTCAGCGAGCCGGTGGGCTGGCGTGATTCATCCTTGATAAAGACCTTGATCTGCGCGCCCCTGCCGAGCAGTTCCGGGCGCGAATAAAGCGGCGTGTTCCCCACCAGCAGCGGCGGAATGAACTGCGTCGAACGCAACGGCATCAGCCGGTCATAGCGCCACATGCCACGGGCGTGGTCTTGGGCCAGGCTGTCCCTGGACCATTCGCGCTTGAGCGTCGAGTAATCGTAAAGCGCATCGAGGGCACCGTCGGTTTTGCAATGAGGGCAGTAGTAACTGACCTCATGCGGCTGGTAGCTGCGATCGCAGACCAGGCACTGCAACACATATTCGCTGTACGAATGCTTCATGGCCAAGCCCCTGAAAATACGCGGTGCGGGTGCTTTTGCTGCCGACGTCGGCCCACTGCTCCGGACCGACGGGCACTGCACTCAGAGAGTGGGCTTCAGACCACCATGATGGCGTCGATGGCGACCAGGGTATTGCGCGCCAGGGCGCTGGCACCGGCGGTGGTGCGCGCCGGGTATGGCTGGGTGAAATACTCCTCCATCACTCGGTTGAGGGTCGGGAACTCGCTCAAGTCCGTGATGAAGGCGGTGACCTTGACCACGTTCGCCAAGGTGCCGCCTGCGGCCTCGGCCATTTGTTGCAGATTGTCCAGGGTCTGACGCAACTGGCCTTCGAAGTCCTGGGCCAGCACCTCGTTGTTCAGCGCCGAGACCGGGGTCTGTGCGGACAGGTAGATGGTTTGCCCGTGACTGACCTTGATCCCTTGGGAATACGTGCCCAGGGGCAGCGGCGCCTTGTCGGTGAAGATCACGTTTTCTTCGCCCAGGAAAGGCTTGGCGACGGACTGGAGTTGAGCGTTGGTCTGCATGGTGACGTTCCTTGTGAAGTGGGTGGAGGGTTAGTGCAAATCAGCAACCTGTTTGACGGCCAGGCTGGAAAACGCCTTGTCGCGGCAACGCGCCGGGGAGAAATGCTGGTAGTTGAGTTGCAGCGCCGCCAGGTCCGCCGGCATGGCGATCCCCAGTGCGGCGTGGCTGCACAGCCGGGCGATGGCCGGCGCGGCTTGAATGCCGTAGCCACCGAGGGCAGCGAGCCAGATAAAGCTCTCGTGCTGCGGGTCCTGGCCGAGTACCGGGGAGCGGTCAGCGACAAAAGTGCGCAGGCCCGCCCACTTGTTGATGATCGAGCGTGGCCGCAGGCGCGTGGTGCTTTGCAGACGGTCCATGGTGATCGCCAGGTCCAGCTCGTCGGGCAGCGCATCACAGGGCAGGGACGGGTTTTCATCGCAGGGCGAGACGATCAGGCGCCCGGCTTCCGGCTTGATGAAAATGTCTTCGTCCACCGTGCCCAGGTACGGTGTGTGGTGCACGTCGCACTGTGGGTCCACCGCCAGCACCGTGCGGCGCAGCGGCCGCACACCGACCTTGGACACACCGCAACGCTGGGCGAACTCATCAGCCCAGGCCCCGGCCGCGTTGACCACGATCGCCGCCTCCAGCCGTTGGCCGTCCGCGGTGTGCAAGGTCCAGTGACCGTTGCGGTGTTCGCCGCGCAGTACTTCGGCTTCGCGCTTGACCACACCGCCGCGAGCCCGCAGGCCGCCGAGGTAGGCGCCATGAATGCCGTGCACATCCAAATCGAACGCGCTGGGCTCATAGATGCCGGCGCTCCAGGCGCCTTCGGCCAGGTAGGGCACCAGTTCGAGCACCTGTTTGTCGTCGAGGAATTTCGCCGTGGGCACTTGCCCGAGTACGGCGGTAAACCGGGCGGCCAGTTTGTCCACTCGCGCCGCTTGCGCCACGATCAATGCCCCCCGTGGCGACCACAACGGGTGTTCGGCCAGGCCTTCGGGCGGGTTCTCGAAAAAGCCTCGGGAAGCGCAGGTCAGCGAGCGGATCTGCTGGTTGCCGTAACTTTCCATCGAGATCGCCGCCGAGCGGCCGGTGGTGTGATAGGCCAGTTGCTGCTCCTGCTCCAGCAGGCAAACGCTGCCGTGGGCCGCCAGCTCATACGCCGCAGAAACGCCAGCGATGCCACCGCCCACCACAATGAAATCGTAACGAGCGGTCATGGACGGCTGCCCTCCGCCATCGCGACGGCCTTGCTTTCGCGGGTGTAGGTCAGCACGAAGTGGGCGACGAGACCGAAGATCAAGCCCCAGAACGCAGCAGCCAGGCCGAGGAAACTCATGCCCGAGGCGGTGACCAGGAAGGTGATCAACGCGGCTTCCCGTTGCTTCTCGTCGGCCATCGCGCCGGTCAGCCCGGCGCTGATAGCACCGAACAGTGCCAGCCCGGCGAGGGACGCAATCAGCTCTTTAGGCAAGGCGGAAAACACCGAGGCCAGGGTTGCGCCGAAGGTACCCATGAGGATGTAGAACACTCCGCAGGCGATGCCGGCGATGTAGCGTTTGTCGCGATCTTCGTGGGCTTCACGGCCGTGCAGATGGCGGCGGTGATCGCGGCCAGGTTGAAGCCGTGGGAGCCGAACGGCGCCATCAGCACCGAACCAATTGCTGTCACCGAAATGATCGAGCGCGCCGGGGTGTTGTAGCCCGAGGTGCGCAACACAGCCATGCCTGGCACGTACTGCCCGGTCAGCGTCACCAGCGCCAGCGGCAGGCCGATGTTGATGATGGCGTGCCAGCTCCACTGCGGCGCGATAAACACCGGGTGTGCCACGGCGATGGTGATTGCCGTGCTGTTCAGCTCTCCAAACGAGGCGGCGACCGCACAGCCGATAATCAGCACCGACAGAATCGCGTAGCGCGGCGATAGACGTTTGAAAATCAGGTACGCCGCGATCATCGCCAGCACCAACGCGGGTTGCAGCTTGATCGAGGTGAACAGCTCGGCGCCGAAGCGAAACAGGATGCCCGCAAGCATGGCGGCCGCGATGGCCTTGGGCAGACGACTCATCAACTTGTCGAAGGCGCCGGACAAGCCCACCACGGCAATGATCACCGAGGCGACCACATACGCGCCGATAGCCTGTGGCAGCGTGACCGTCGGCAGCATCGACACCAGCAATGCCGCACCGGGTGTGGACCACGCGGTAATCACCGGAACCCGCAGGCGCCAGCTGAGAAACAGGCCGGTGATGCCGCTGCCGATGGAAATCGCCCAGATCCACGAAGACACCACGTCATTGGGCAGGTGCGCTTCCTTGGCCGCCTGGAACACGATGATCAAGGGGCCGGCATAGGAAATGATCACGGCAATAAAGCCCGCAATGACGGCTGACAGGGATAGATCCTTTCTGATTGTGTCCATGATGTCTCGACTTGGCGCGGCGGGGCCGGCGGTGAACAGGGGAAGATTGAGTCGATTGCTTCGATTCGAGATGAGTGTATTTGAAGGAATTGAGTTGATTCAATAGCTGACGAGGTTGTTACGAGATGTTTTTTTGCCGCTGACGCCGGTTTTTCCACTATTAAGCAGTTAATCGATTGATTTATAAGGTGATTAAAAAATCAAAAAATATCTGAACCTGGCGATCAACATCGATTCAATCACGGCATCAATCGACTCAATTTATCGATTGTGTCGATTTATTAGTTGCCTAACCTCCCTGTGATATGCTCGGATATTCATCATTTCTACGATGGGCAGTGATCATTCATGTGGGTTCCCCAGCTAAGCGAATTCGGCCAGCCGATGTATTTGTCGATTGCCGATGCGTTGGCACGCGATATCGGCAACGGTGTATTGAACGAAGGCGATCGCCTGCCGACCCTGCGGGAGCTGGCCACGACCCTGAATGTCACGCCGGGCACCATCAGCCGCGCGTACAGCGAAGCCCAGCGCCGTCGCCTGGTGCAGGGTGAAGTGGGGCGCGGGACGTATGTGCTCAATCAAAAGCAGCTGGAGTTGCCGGCGAGTAATAGCGCGTCGATGCCGTTGAACCTGGGGCAGTCCGAACTGCTCGACCTGTCGATCATCAAGCCCTACAGCGAAACCCTGGAATACTGGCTGCGCGACGCGCTGGTGGGCATGGCCAAGAGCACCGATTTCGCCCGTGCCCTGGACTACGCCCCGGATGGCGGCCATCCGGCGCATCGCGAGGCGGGTGCACAGTGGTTGCGGCATTCGTTGCCCGACGCGCAGTGGCAGCAAGTGATCATCACCGCCGGCGCCCAGCACGGCTTGATGGTGGCAATGAGCGCCCTGACCAACGCCGGCGACCTGGTGCTCTGCGAAGAACTTTGCTACCCCGGCATCATCTCCCTGGCCCATGGCCTGGAGCGCCGCCTGCGGGGCGTGCCGATGGATGATGAAGGCATCATCCCCGAGGCATTGCGCGAACTGTGCCAGCGCGAAAAACCAGCGATGCTGGTGTGCGTGGCAACCTGCCAGAACCCGACGGCGGCGATCATGTCGCAAAAGCGCCGGGCGCAAATCGCGGCGCTGGCCGAAGAGTTCGACTTCATCATCCTCGACGACGACATCTACGGTTTTCTCGCCACCGATCCGTCCATCAAACCCCTGTCGGCGTTTGCCCCGGACCGTTCGGTGTACCTGACCAGCCTGTCGAAGTCGGTGATGCCGGCGCTGCGTATCGGCTACCTGTACAGCCCGCCAAAACTGCTGTCACGCCTGACCTCAATGGTCCGCAGCAGTGTGTGGATGCCATCGCCACTGACGGCGCAACTGGCCAGCAATGTCGTCACCGAAGGCCTGGACAAAAAGCTGATCCGCATCCAGCGCAACGAAGCCGCCGGGCGCCAGGCGATTGCCCAGGAGATCTTCGCCAATTACGAACTCAAGACCCAGCCGTATTCCTACCATGTGTGGCTGACGCTGCCCGAGCCCTGGACCGCTGACGAATTCACCATGCTGGCGCGGGCCAATGGAGTGCTGGTGCTCAGTGGCACGCAGTTCCAGGCCGAACGTTCCGGGGTCACGCGCAGTGTGCGGCTGGTACTGATGTCGCCCACCAGCCAGGACGAGTTGCGTTTCGCCCTGACCAAATTGGCCAGCCTGATCGATTCCGACCCGCGACGTTACTACTAGGCTGCGCGCTCTTCGCCCGGATTGCGCTCGAAGTAGCGCTTGTATTCGCGGCTGAACTGCGACGTGCTCTGATAGCCCACATTGTGCGCTGCCTGGGCTACGCCCATGCCTTCGACCAGCAGCAATTGCTGGGCCTTGAGCAGGCGCAGGCGCTTGAGGTACTGCACCGGCGACAGTAAGGTGCAGCGCTTGAAGTGCTCGTGGAAGGTCGACGCACTCATGTGCGCATACCCGGCCAACGTCTCGATATTCAGCGGTTCGGCAAAATGGGCATGCAGGTGACTCAACGACGTGGCAATCCGCGAAAATTGCCCCTGCTGCTCCACCAACGCACGCAGCACATCCGCCTGCGGCCCGCGCAACGCGGTGAACAACAATTCGCGCACCCGCGCCGGGCCCATGATCCGGCTTTCCAGCGGATCGTGCAGGCACTGCAACAGCCGCTCGACGCAACCGCGCATGGCCTCATCGAGCACTACCGAACTCATCGACTCCAGGGTTTGCGCCGTCGGCGGCGGGCCGGCCTGCATACCCATGGCCATCACCAACTCCCCCAGCACCACACGGTCGATCCCCACCGACACCCCCAACAGCGGCGCGCCGGGCGCCATGGCGAATGTCTCGCACTCGAACGGCACCGGCATCGCCTGGATCAGGTAATGCCCGGCGCCATACTCCAGGGTCCGCGGCCCCAGGTACGCGAGTTTGCTGCCTTGGGCCACGAACATCAGGCTCGGCTCATAGATCTGCGGCCCACGCGCCACATCACAACTGGCGCGCAGCACCTTTACACCGGGCAGGTGGGTTGGCGAAAAACCGTCACAGGGCGTGAGCCCCTCAATCAGGGAAACCAGCGTGGCGTTGGCATCGAGATGGCGGGTCAACAACATAAAAACAGCTCTCAGAAAATTCACGACTCAGCGCAGGGTGGCAAGCATCAAGCCACAAGCTGCAAGAAGGTACGCAGTTTATAGCTTGCAGCTTGGAGCTTGCCGCTTTTCGCTGCCCTTCGGAGCTTTAGGCATGAGACTCGGAGCAATCGCCATGGCCGCCCCGACGGTCGATGGGGAGAATGGCCCGCCTCACTTGTCACTGCTTTTTGCGAGGTTTCATCATGTACACCGCCATCGGTTATGCCGCCCAGTCGGCCACCACTCCCCTCGCCCCCATGTCGTTTGAACGCCGCAGCCCGCGCGCCGATGACGTGGCGATCGAGATTATGTACTGCGGCGTCTGCCACTCCGACATCCACCAGGCACGCAACGAATGGGGCATCGCCGTGTACCCGCTGATGCCGGGCCACGAGATTGTCGGCAAGGTCACTGCCGTCGGCGCCAGCGTCACCGCGCACAAAGTCGGCGACCTGGTCGGCGTGGGCTGCATGGTCGATTCGTGCCGTCACTGTGAAGCGTGCAAATCGGACCTGGAGCAATACTGCCTCGAAGGCCCGACCATGACCTACGCCACCCCGGACCGCGTGGACGGCAGCAATACCATGGGCGGCTATTCCGACAGCATTGTGGTCAGCGAGCACTTTGTGGTGAAGATTCCGGCCAAGCTCGACCTGGCCAGCGCCGCGCCGATACTGTGCGCCGGCATCACCACGTACTCGCCGCTCAAGCACTACGGCGTGAAGGCCGGCGATAAAGTCGGAATTCTGGGCATGGGCGGCCTGGGCCACATGGGCATCAAGTTCGCCAAGGCCATGGGCGCGGAAGTCACGCTGTTCACCCGCTCGGCGAGCAAGGCTGAAGAAGGCCGTCGCCAGGGCGCCGATCATGTGATCGTGTCCACCGACGCCGAACAGATGAAAGCCGCTGCCGGGCACTTCGACTTCCTGCTGGACACCATCCCTGTGCAGCACGACCTCAACCCCTACCTCGACGTGCTGCGCTTTGATGGCGTGCACATTCTGGTCGGTTTGATCGAGCCGGTAGACCCGCCGGTGAACGCCGCCAAACTGGTACTCGGCCGTAAGGTACTTGCCGGCTCGCTGATCGGTGGCATTGCCGAAACCCAGGAAGTCCTGGATTTCTGCGCCGAGCATGGCATCACCTGCGACATCGAAATGCTCGACATCCGCCAGATCAACGAGGCCTACGCCCGCATGATCGCCGGTGATGTGAAGTACCGCTTTGTCATCGACATGGCGACCCTGAAGGTCTGATCAGGCCTTCGCGCCCAACTCCGCTGACAGCCGCGCTGCGACCTGTTTGATCACAGGGATCAGCTCGGCCATTTTCTCCAGCGGCATGTAGGGCACGGTACTGGCGATGCTGATGCCGGCGACGATTCGCCGGCTGGCATCGCGCACCGGTGCCGCGACGCAACGGATCGACGGTTCGTTGTCTTCCAGATCGAACGCATACCCGCCCACCACGTATTCATGCATGCGCTGCTCGAACTGTGCCCAGGATTGTTCCGGGTGCTGCGGCCACTGCAAGTTTTTTCCACCCGCCGGCAGGCTGGTTTCGTACAAGCGTTGCCACTCTTGCACCGTGTCGTCCAGCAGCATTGCCTTGCCCACGCCCGTGCGCGCCAGCGGCATGCGATGGCCGACCCGCGAACGCATCTCCGGGCCATTACGGCCTGGGTTCTTGTGCAGGTACAGCACGTCGTCGTATTCGCGAATTGCCAGGTGGATGGTGTCGCCGGTCAACGCCGACAACTCGTCCAGGTACGGCACCGCCAGGCTCACCAACGGCAGCTCTTCACGGGCCTGGAACCCCAGCTCGATCAACTTCGGCCCCAGCAGGTAACCGACTTGTGGCACCACGCGCAGGTAACGCTCGTCCACCAGGCAACTGGCCAGGCGGTGGGTGGTGCTGCGCGTGGTGCCGATGCGCCTGGCGATCTCTTTCAGATCCCGCGCACCGGCCGCCACTGCCTGCACCACGCCCAGGCCACGCAACAGGGTCTGGGTGCCGGTGGGGGCGGTGTCTTTGACGGGGGTGTGGGCGTTTTCCTGCATATCAGGCCTATTGGGTAGTACGAAAACGGCGCCATTATGGCAAATGCTGAGCGCCAATACAGTTGAGATCCAAATGTGGGAGGGATCAGCGTTGTTTCATGCGGTCGATGACCACGGCCAGCAGCAGGATCGAGCCGCGAATGACGTACTGATAAAACGTGTCGATGTTCTTCAGGTTCATCGCGTTCTCGATGATCGCCAAGATCAACACCCCGGCAATCACATGCCGGATCATGCCAATCCCGCCGCTCAACGACACCCCGCCCAGCACGCACGCCGAGATCACCGTCAGTTCGAAACCCTGGCCGATCATCGGTTGGCCCGAGGTCATGCGCGAGGCGAGGATCACTCCGGCCAGCGCGCCGATCAAGCCGTGTACGGCGAAGATCAGGATCTTGGTGCGGTCAACGTTCACCCCGGCCAATAGCGCCGCTTCCGGGTTGCCGCCGATGGCCATGGTGTTGCGTCCGTAGGTGGTGTAGTTGAGCAGCCAGCCGAAAAACACGAAGCACACGATGGTGATCAGGATCGGCACCGGCACGCCGAACAACTGGCCGTTGCCGAACACGAAGAACTGCTCCTGGGACACGCCGACCGCCTTGCCGTCGGCAAAGATGTAGGCCAGGCCGCGCACGATCTGCATCGTGGCCAAGGTGGTGATCAACGCGTTGACCCGCAGCTTGGCGATGACAATGCCGTTGATCAGCCCGACGATCAGGCCCATCAGCAGTGCGGCGCCGATGCCGAGCATCACGCTTTCGGTGTCGCGCATGACGATAGCTGCGACCACGCCAGCGCAGGCAATCACCGAGCCCACCGACAAGTCGAAGTGCCCCGACGCCAGGCAGAACAGCATGGTGCACGCGGCGATGCCCACGGTGGAAATCGCCAGGCCCAGGCCGCGCATGTTCAGCGGTGAGAGGAAGTTGTCGATCAGCAAGGCGCACAGCACAAAGATGCCCACCGCCGCCAACAGCATCGCCCAGTTGTCGAGCAGTGCGCGCATATCGAGGGGTTTGCGTGCGGTTGGCAACGCGTTGTTTTGAGTGGTCATGGTCGTCTCTCAGTTCGTCACGCGGCGCGGCAGGGCCAGCTGCAGCAGGTTGGATTCAGTGGCGTGTTCACGGGTTTGCTCACCGCGCAGGGCGCCTTCGCACAGCACCAGGATGCGGTCGGAAATCCCCATCACTTCCATCAAATCGCTGGACACCACAATCACCGCAAT
>NZ_JADDUM010000135.1 GCF_015163715.1 Pseudomonas cyclaminis | reverse complement strand
CGTATGCGTCCGGGCATCACATCTTGCGTGATTAAACCGGCTGCCACTTATGCGGAAGCAGCAGCTCGATTTCACTCGCCCGCTGCGTCGGTAAACGCGTGAGAACATCCTTTAGATAGGCGTACGGGTCATGACCATTCAGCCGCGCAGACTGGATCAAACTCATGATCGCTGCCGCCCGTTTTCCGCTACGTAGCGACCCAGCGAAGAGCCAGTTTTTGCGTCCAAGAGCCCACGGCCGGATCTGGTTCTCCGCCCAGTTATTATCAATGGGGACGGCCCCATCATCGAGGTAGCGCGACAGCGCTGCCCAGCGTTTGAGACTGTAATCGAGTGCTCTGCTGATGGCCGAACCTTCGGGCACAAGATCACGCTGGGCGATCATCCAGACATGCAATCTATCCATCACCGGAGCGGCTTTTTCTTGTCGTATTCGGCACCGTAAATCCGGTTCCAGATCACGCACTTCGCTCTCGATTTCGTACAGCAACTGGATGTAGCGCAGGGCCTGCTCGGCGATCTGGCTTTTGTTGGTCGCGTGCAATTCGAAAAACTTGCGTCGGGCATGGGCCATGCAGCCGATCTCGGTCACGCCGAGTTCGAAGCTGGCCTTGTAACCGCCAAAGTCGTCGCAGACCAACTTACCTTTCCAGCCTTGCAGGAAGTTGCGAGCATGCTCACCGGCGCGGCTGGGGCTGAAGTCGTAGACGACAGCGGCTGTTTCGCAGAACTGGCTCGTGGCGTAAGCCCAAACATAAGACCGGTGGGTTTTCTTCGAACCTGGAGCAAGCATCTGTACCGGTGTTTCATCCGCGTGGATGACTTGCTGTCCCATCACTACGTCACGCAGGGCATCGACCAGGGGCTGTAATTGCACACCCGTCATTCCAACCCATTGAGCCAAAGTGGAGCGTGGAATCGCCAAGCCGGCGCGACCGAAAATCGATTCCTGGCGGTAGAGCGGCAAATGGTCAGCGAACTTCGCGATCATGACGTGGGCAAGTAAGCCTGCCGTTGGGATACCTTTGTCGATGACCTGCGCCGGTACGGGCGCTTGGATCAGCGTTTCGCAGTCATCGCAAACCCACTTGCCACGAACATGGCGTTCGACGGTGAACACGCCGGGTGTGTAGTCCAGCTTTTCGCTGACGTCTTCACCGATACGCTTGAGTGCGCAGCCACAAGGGCAGCGAGTGTTGTCCGGTTCATGATGGATCAACGTGCGTGGGAATTCCGCCGGCAATGCCGTGCGCTTGGGCTTTTGCTTTTTCTCGGTCGTCGCTGGCGCTATTTGCAAGGCTTGAAGCTCGGCCTCAATCGCCGCGATATCGGTATCGATCAGGTCATCGAGCAGACTGGCCTGCTCAGGATTCATCTGCTCGCTACGCTTGGCAAACTTCAAACGCTTGAGTTGCGCGATTTCGTGGGTCAGTTTCTCGATCACCGTTTGATCGCGGTTGATCTTCTTGCCCATGGTGTCAACTGTCTTGCCCATGGTTTCAACCGTCTTGCCCAGGGTCTCGACTTGCGACAGCAACTGCGCAGCGAATGCACGTAGCTGGTCGGGAGTCATTTGATCGAGATTGGGTGAGGACGTCATGCCGTGGATTTTACCAAAGCAGGCCACTTGCGACAGCCAGCCAAGACGCTAATTACAGTTTTTAAAGCAGCGTGATTGCACCGCCGGCTCCAACACGTTGCCAAGGTAGTCCGAGCACTAAGGCCTGAAGTTGTTCGGTATCCAACTGCATTTCGCTGCTTTGTCGAAGGCTTGGCCAGTGAAACTTGCCCTGGTTCAAGCGACGTGCGGCCAACCAAATACCAATCCCATCGTGTACCAGCACTTTCATGCGATTGGCCCGGCGATTGGCAAACAAATAAGCGCAGTGCGGCTTCGCCGCACCGAAGACCGCGATCACTCTGGCTAGCGCGGTCTCGGTACCGGCGCGCATGTCCATGGGCTCAGTGGCGAGCCAGATGGCGTCGATGCGGATCATCGCAACAGATCTCGCAGAAAGGTGGCACAGGCAGCGGCGCTTTCGGTCGGCCAGTTCACTTTCACGGTGCCGCGCGGGTGTGGGATTTCGAGGCAGATAGTCGATGACGTGGCTTGCGAATTTGCTCCGGCTAACTGCAAGGGCAGCGGAATGAAAGCAGGTTGCAGCGCCATGGCTTTCTGCGTTTGCACTCGAATCCATTTATGGACGAGGTTCGCGTTGAGGCTGTGGCTCAGCGCAACGCTGGCAATCGAGGCCCCGGGCTGGGAACACTCTTGAATGACCTGGGCCTTGAAGGATTTGGAGTAAGAACGGCGTTGTGGCTGCATGAAAGACCCGCTTATAAAGGCTAGAAATGGTGTCCACTTAAATCAGGTGGACACCATCGCCTTTGGCGTCGGGGTCAGGAAGGTGTGTTGGCCGGACGCATAC
>NZ_JADDUM010000134.1 GCF_015163715.1 Pseudomonas cyclaminis | reverse complement strand
GTCGATTTTCTGTACTTCGACCTTGCCGTTGCCGAGATACACGACACCACGATTACCAGACATGCTTTCACCTCGCTGTTGTTTTTATGGAACTGCGTTGCCCTAGGGGCAGCGCGTTAAATGCTCGGGTTACAGATGCTGTTTCTTGTGTTGATTGTAAGGGCCTCATCGGGGGCAAGCCCCCTCCCACATTTGGAATGCATTCCCCTGTGGGAGGGGGCTTGCCCCCGATGAATTCAACTCGGTTTTACTGAAAAACCTCAGTTCTTCTTTTTCTTCGGCTTCAAATACTTGGTCAGCCCCTGGAACCAGATCACCAGCGCCGGGTTGCCCTTGATCTGGATCGACTTGTCCTGAATCCCCGTCATGAACGCCAGTTGCTTGTTCTTCGCCTGCATCGTGGCGAAGCCGTAGGCCGCATCTTTAAACGCAATGGCGAACGCCGGCGCGGGATGAACCCCTGAGCGGCTGGTGATGCGCTGGTCTTTGACGATGAAGTGACGGGCAACCTTGCCGTCGAGGGTCTGCAACTGGAACGCCAGGTCTTTATCACCCAACTGTTGCTGGAAGGCAGGATTGGTGCGGCTGGCTTTGCCCATCATCAGGCCCAGCACCCACAGCAGAAGACGAAATTTCATGCACACGGCCTCGGTGTAATTATTAAGTGGCCGCAGCAGTTTAACGATTTGCAAAAAGAACGCCACCGATCTAGCGCATTAGCGGAAGATCGGCTGGCGTTTGACGCTTATAGCAGCATGTTAGTTAAACGTTCGGGCAAGGCACCGGTGCCCAGTCGGCCAGGTTTGGATCGCGGCAGGTGCCTTCGATCTGAGTCTTACCGGCGCTGGCGACCTTCTTGCTTTCATCTTGCTTGGCCTGGGCGGTCTGGAAGGTTTTCTCGGTGGAAACCGCTTCAGTCGGTACGGTTGGCAGCGGTGGCTTCTTCGGCGGCTTGGTACCGGTGCCTTTCTTCTTGTTGGCCGGCGTCACGGCAGGTGTTGCATCGGCCTTGGCCACGGTGACCACGTCGGCACGCTGCACGCCCACTTGTTGCAGGTCTTTCTCGTAGGCCTGGGTGTAGTTGTTCAGGTCTTCGGCAGCTTTGCCATTGACCGCAACGATCAGGTCATTGGATTCCTTCAGGCCCGAGACGATTTCCGCCAGGCGCTTGCGGCCTTCGGTGTCGTTGACGGTTTTGGCCTTGCGATCAGACACCAATTTGGTGAATGCGCTCTGGTAGCACTGCTGGGACGCCTTGGCGTACGCGGTGCTGCGATCGATGTCGGAAGCGCTTTTGTTCACGTCAGCCGCATACGAGGCAATGCGTTGGTTGTCATCGGCGATCTGCTTCTGACGCTCGGTGTAATAACCCGCCGCGCCGCCTGCCAGGGCGCCGCCGGCTGCGCCAATGGCGGCATTACGGCCACGTTTTTCCTTGTCGCCGGTCAGGGCGCCGAGCAGGGCACCGCCGGCTGCGCCAATGGCCGCACCGGTGACGACCGACTTGGTCATGTTCGAATCGGTGGCACGCAAGTGCTGCACCGGCTCGTAGCAGTTGGGGTAGTACTCGACCTTGGTGCTGGACGCGACCTTGGAGGCCGGCGATGTGGCGCAACCGGTCAGCACGGTGCTGAAGCCAGCGGCAATCAGCAGTAAGTGACGCTTGGAAACCGCCTTACGGGAAAAAAGCATAAGTTGTGTTCTCTTCTAAGTTTGACTTGCCCAGCCGGCAACTGCCGCCTGAGTCCCTTCCAAGCTCGCCGCACAACCAACGGTCAAGACCGCTGACCGCTCGCTGCGAGCAGTTCCTTCAAGATCGTCGCCGGGTCGGCCCGCTGTTGTTTGCGGTAGTTGCCGACATGGCGGACGAACAGTGTTGCGCGCGTCACCAGGCTCTTGCCGAGCACGGGCTTGCGATCCAACTCTTCCTTGATCCGTTGAAACTGCGCCTGGATCACCGCATCGGTGTAGCGCGTGCCGGTGGCCAGGTTGTCGATGTAAATCGCCACCGCGCCGTCGAGGGCGCTGCGGCCGTTGGCAATTGCCATATCAAACAGCTGCGCGCTGGCCTCATCCTTGTTGTCCAGAGACTGTTGGCGGCTCTTCTGCAGGTTGGCCAGGCGGATGTTGTAGTTGCTGATGGTCTCGGCCACCAGGGCGGCCGACTGGATCAGGTTGCCCGCCGCTTCCTCGCGTTGCTGGGCGATCAGCGAGACATTGCGCTTGAGCTCTTCGTTGACCAGCCCTAGCTCGGCTTGCAGCTTGGGGTCAACGCTGGCGGCGATGATGCTGTCCAAGCGTTTGGTCGGGTCCTGGGCGTCGTCGATGGCGTCGGTCAGCGCGGCAAGGCGCCCTTCTTTTTGCCACTGTACAAACAGCTCCTTGTAACGCGAACGTGGCGCCGACAGCGCGCCAATCGCTACGCGAAAACCCGTGGTTTCGTTGCTTTGCTCAGTGCCATCGGCGGCGAACAGCGGGTATTCGCGGCGCATGCCGGTGAACAGCGTGCCCTCGCCTTCCAGGTAGTTGCCGCCCTTGACCACAAAGCCGCCATAGGTGCCCTGGCGTCGCCCGGCATGGACCAATTGAAAGGACTCCTGGACCATCTCCGCGGCATTGCCGATCACGTCGAACATGCCAATCGGATTGGGCAACTTGGTGCCGATGGGCATCAGGCGCGCCGCCTGGCCAGTACCGCCGGCGACTTGGTTGAACACGGCGTAGTCACCCAGCGGGCCATCGCTTTCGCTGCCTTCGACGCGACGCGGGAACAGGCGCCCTTCCAGATCCTGACGGCTCACCGCCTGGCCCCCGCGGGCGGCGAACTCCCACTCCACCTCGGTGGGCAGGCGCACAAAACCCAGGCCGCCGTCTTCTGCCGACGAACCGCGACCACTGACCGGCAGCAACTCGCGGTGGTATTTCATCAACCACGCGCTGTACACCGCCGAGAAGCGCTCAGCCTCAAAACGCGACAGTTTCACCTTGGGCAAACGCCCGGCCATGCCGGTCGGCGCATCGCAGGCCGGGGCCGGTTCACCGCTGGCCAGGGACTGCGCCTGGGCCATGACCTGGGCGTATTGGCGCGCGGTCACTTCGTACTTGCCGATGAAGTACAGCATCGGCTTGAGTGGCGTCTTGGCGTCGGTCTTGGGCATCAACGGCGCGATGACTTTGTTCCAGTCTTTCGGCAAATCCTTGAGGGTGAACTGGCCGTTGATAAAGTCGCGGCGGTAGCCGGAAATAAACGACTGCTGGTAGCCGGCCTCGCCTTCGGCGAAGGGGTAGCCGAGGCTGATCTCGCGGTCGTCCAGGGTGCCCTGGGCCAGCACGTAGGCGTAGCGGAACACCATATTGCCCTCGCACGGCAGCGGCAGGCTCACGTCATCCGGCAACGGTTTGGGGTTGTCCAGTTTATCGCTGGCTTCATCGGCCCAGGCCATCGAGGCCAGGCTCAGCGCCAGGGCGGCGCCCAGTAACTTATACATCTCTGATTCCTTCAGAAGCCTGGATACGCGCCACTCGCCAACCCCCACACGCCGCCGCCACGGCGCTGACGCCGAGGACTGCAACCAGGGCCAGGCCGTAGTGACGCGCCAGCAGGTGACTGGCGTATTCGCCCGGCACCTGCACGAATAACTTGTTTAACGCTGCCTCGGCCAGGCCATACAGACCGGCACTGAGCAAGGCGGCAAACCCTGCGCTGTAGAGCGCCTGCACCACCACGAACAACAGCAACGCGCCGGTGGAAAACCCCAACAGGCGCAACACCGACAATTCCCGACGCTTGCGCGCCACGGCGGCCAGGGCTCCCGCGAAGATCGCCGCAAACGCTCCCGCCAACGCCAACCCGGCGATCACCCAGAACACCAGCGACAGGTTGCGGCTCAGCGACTGCACCTGGGCGATGGTGTTTGCCTGGGTCGACACCAACAGGTTCTGCCCAGCGAAATACACCCGTAACGGCTCCACATCGCTGAGGCTGCGCGCATACAAGCGAAACGCCGGATAGACCCGCTGTTCAGTCACAGCCACCTCATCACCCGCCCATCCCAGCGCCGGCACAGCACGGCCGTCGCGATAATCTTCCGCCGCTTCCAGCAAGCCCGGTTCGGCGAACAAACCATCACGGGCGAACGCTTCCAGCGGCAGCACCCCAACCACTTGCACCCGTGTGCGCTGCTCCTCGACACGCCCGGCGACCTGGCGGGCAAAGCGGGTTTCCAATAGATCCCCAGGCCGCGCCGCCAGCTTCTCGGCAGCGGTGTGGCTCAGCACGATCTGACCCAGGCCCTGTGGCAGCGCCACGGCGCCCAACAACGGATCACCCGGCGCCGTCGGCAGCATTTCCAAGGTCAGCGCGCCCACCTGCGCCGTCGCCGCAATCTGCCGCGTGCGCGGCACGGCGAACGCTACGTCGCTGCGCTGGCCAAGCTGCTCGATAAATGCGCTGCTGAATCGACCACCGCCCAGCGGAATAATTTCACGGGTGGCCGGGTCGGTCTGCAAACGTTCGGTCAAACTGCTAACCAGTCCAAATTTCAGGCCGAATAACACCAGCAACGGCGCGATCACCGCCACCAATGCCAACACCGAACACGCCGACAGCCACGCATCGTTGCGGTAATCCTGCCAGGCCAGGGAAGCGATCAAGGGGATGCGCATCAGCCCGCCTCGCCGAGGGTGGCAGTGACACCACCGTCGGCATCGCGGCGGCAACTGATGCGCCGCACCGGCAAGCCGCTGGCACGCGCCAAGGGCTCGTCATGGGTGGCGATCACACAGGCGGCGCGGTGCTCGCGGGCCTGGGTCAGCAGCGCGTGCATTACACGCTCGGCGTTCAGTGGGTCGAGGGAGGCGGTCGGCTCATCCGCCAGCACCAGTTGCGGTGCATGGGCCAGAGCGCGGGCGCAGCTCACGCGCTGGCGCTGACCTACCGACAGGGCCGAGGGCTTCTTCGCCAACTGGTCGCTGATTTCCAGCTGTTCAGCCAGGCGCGCCACGCTGCCATCGTCCTTCAAGCCCAGCAGTTGCCGGGGCAAGGCGATATTGCCGCGCACATCGAGAAACCCCAGCAGCCCGCCGGTTTGCAGCACATAGCCCAGATGCTGGCTGCGCAACGCGGCCAGGGCCGATTGCTGGTCGGCACGCCACAGCCCGCCAATGTCCTGCTGATTGAATTCAAAGCAGCCCACCTGATCCGGCGCCAGGACCATCGCCAGCAAGTCCAGCAAGGTGCTTTTGCCGCAACCGCTGGGCCCGACAATCGCCACCTGCTCCCCGGCACGCAGGTGCAGCGCCGGGATCACCAGGCTATAGCGCTGGCTCCCGACGCCCCGGCTCTTGTGCACCGCGCTCAGGCTCAGCATTACGGCAGCGTCGACAACGGCACGCGGTACAACGCATCGCCCGGCTCGGCATCGCCGAAACGGACCCAGTTGGCCACGTCGTTATGGAAGGTTTCGTAAAGGCGGATTTTCGAATCCAGCTCGTCGATAAAGTCTTCCTGCTCAGCCACGCTCAACGACAACCACAAATCCTGGGTCATGTTCAGCGACTTGCTGCGGTACGGCAGGCCTTCCAGGTATTCGCCGAGGATACCGCCGTCTGCCAGGTTGCCGCCCTTGCGCAGGGCTTGCGGGTCGCGGCTCATGTAGGCCGAGGCGCTGGCGATTTCCTGGAAGAAATCCTTGGGTGAGGTCTGGGTCTTGCGCGCCGCGTCGACGATCAGTTTCAGCGACTGCTGCAAATCATTGAGCTGCAACTTGGTCAGCATCACGCACACCTGGAACGCCGGCAACGCGGGATTGGTCAGGTCGCGGTCGGCGGTCCAGGCACTCACCAGTTGCGGTGCCTGGCTTGCGGTTTTGCGGCCGAGGAAGTCCATGTGCATGGCGTAACCCACGGCGGCAGATTTGTCCGCCAGGGTCGGTGCCGAACTGAGCATCGGCACAGGCTGCGGCGTGTTGCTGCGCACCTGGTGTACCAGGTTGGCGAACACGCTGCCGATCTCGTCGACACGCTCGCCCAACTTGCGCACATCGCCACCGGGCACCGGTGTGTACAGGTCGCCGATCTGCGGGTTGGCGTCGGCGGTGAGGATGCGGTACTGGCTCTCGGCGCCGGCGTGGGTTTTCTTGCCGGCGTCGGTGCGCAGGTGCAGGGCGTAGATCTTGATCTGTTTGCCCAGCGCCGCCTGGCGCACTTCGGCTTCGTTCATCTGGGTGGCGGCAAACGGGTCGTTCTTGCGCAGCGCGCCCGCATCGGTGACCAGCAGGATGATGCGCCCGCCATAGCCGGACCAGTCCATGCCGTCAACCGCCTGCATCACCCCGGCAAACGCGTCTTCGTTGAACGAATGGCTCGACACGCTGGAGGCTTTGACCTGCCGCGCCATGTCCAGGAAGCGTTGCGGGTCGCGGCCCTGGTCGAGGCTGATCAGGGTTTTGGCCACGTATTCCAGGCCAGGGGTTTTCTTGATGCTGCTGCGAAAACCCACCATGCCAAAGCTGACGCTGTCCAACTCGCCGCGCTCGCCGATGCGGGTTTGCAGCTCATGGACTACGTCGCGAATCTGGTCGATATACGGCTGCATCGACACCGTGGTGTCCACCACCAGCACCACGGCGGTGCGGAAGGCATCGGCATTGGCGCTGATCACCGGCGTCGCGGGCTTGGCCGCTGCGCTGCTGCCAGGGTCGATCGAAGCGACATTGAGCAACTGCACCGGCTGGCCGTTTTCGTCGAAGCTTTCCTTGGAGTCGAAGATCGGCAACAGGTAGAACTGGTTCTGCGGCACCGCGCTGGCGGTGGGTTCCAGGGCGAGGATTTGCCCATTGTCTTCGCGGTTTTTCTGCGCCTTGGCCAACGCCCCCTTGGCGGCGGCCGGGTCGGCGAGCAGCTTTTCCACTTCGCCGGATTGGCGCAGGAACATCACCGGCGCACGCCCCGAGCGCTCGGTGAACTTGAGCACCAGGCTCTGTTTCCAGTCGCTGACCTGGGCAGCCGGCAGCCAACCGTCACTGCGCCCGTCGGTGGCGGCGCCAACGCGCACCCAGGGTTGGCCGTCGACGTCCTTGCGTTGGTACACGTAGAGCACCGAAAACGCCGGCAGGGCTTTACCCGGCGCGCTGCCGGCCTCATCCGAAAGCTTCGCGCCCGGCTTGCTGAGGACGCGCTGGAACAGGGTTTTCTTGCCCGCCATCAACAGCGGGCGCTGACCGCCATCTGCCTCAACCACCGCCGCCGCTGGTGTCGCTGCGGGCGTTGCTGCCGGCGTTGCTGCCGGCACTGCAGCGGCCGGCGGCTTGGCGGGCTCGTCATCGCCACTCAGCCACCAATAGGAAGCACCGCCAATCGCCAGGGCAACCGCCACAGCCACCGCCGCCAGCGCCAACACCGGCCCACGGCGCTGCTCGCTGTGCTGCGTCGGCGGCACCACCGGTTGACGCACCGGTTCGGGTTTGGCCGTCGGAATTTCGATGGACTCCGGCGTGATGCCGCCCAGGTCGAAACTCAGCGGAATCGGCCGCACCAGCGTGGCTTCCGGCGACTCCATCGGCAATTGATCCAGCGCCAGCAGCAACGCCGCCGCATCCGGGAACCGCTCGGCCGGGTCCTTGGCCAGCAACTTGCGCAACACGCCCTGGTAACGGCCATGGTGCACTGGCAACTCGGGCAGCGGCTCGGTCAGGTGCGCCAGCGCGGTGGACAGCGCGTCGGTGCCGCTGTAAGGCAGCTTGCCGACCAGGATTTCGTAGAGCACTACACCCAGCGCATACAGGTCGGCGCGCCCGTCAATCTCCTGGCCCCGCGCCTGTTCCGGGCTCATGTAGCTCGGCGTGCCCACGGCAAAACCAGCCTGGGTGAACTGGGTGCGGTCGTCCAGGGACTTGGCGATACCAAAGTCCGACAGCACCGCCGTGCCGTCAGCGCGAAATAGGATGTTCGCGGGCTTGACGTCGCGGTGCACCAACCCCTGCGCATGGGCATAACCCAGCGCCGAGGCGATCTGGCGGATCAGCGTCACACCCTGCTCCGGCGTCATACCGGCAGCAATGCGCTCCTTGAGCGTGCCGTTGGGCAAAAACTCCATGGCCATGTAATACAGCTCACCGACATTGCCGATGTCGTGGATGGTCACGGTATGCGGGTGCGACAGCCGCGCCAGGGTCTTGCCCTCGCGTAGAAAGCGCTCGCAGAAGCTCGGGTCGGCCGCCAGTGCCGCCGCCATCACCTTCAGCGCCACCTTGCGCTCCAGCGAGCGCTGGGTCGCCAGGTACACGCTGGCCATGGCGCCTTCGCCGATCTCGCCTTCGATGTCGTAGCCAGGAATCACGATATTCATGCCGATACCTTCACAACGATGGCGGTGATGTTGTCCGGCGCGCGCGATTGAGCCCCAGGTGCACCAGGCTGCGCACGATTTCATCCGGCGCGTCGTGGCTGAGTACTTCGCGGATTTCGCGGTCTTCGACGGTCTTGTTCAGGCCGTCGCTGCACAGCAGGTAGCTGTCGCCGGGGGCAATCAACAGGTCGACCACCGCCACTTCGAGCTGGGCTTCCACGCCCACGGCGCGAGTGACGATATTGGCGCGCGGATGTGTGCGGGCGTCGGCTTCACTGAGCAGGCCGCTGTCTTGCAGGTCTTGCACGTAGCTGTGGTCGCGGGAGATGCCTTCAAGCACGCCATCGCGCAGGCGATACAGGCGACTGTCGCCGGCCCACAGGCAGACGCCGCGCAACCCACGGGCGGCGAGCACCACCACGGTGCTGCCCATCATGGTCACGCCACGGTTGGCGGTTTCTTCGCGTACGGCGGCGTTGATGCGGATCAGGTCATTGCGCAGGGCCGCCGAGTATTCGTCGAGGGAGCGGCCCAACGGCACACTGCGCAGGCTGTCGACGATCAGGCTGCTGACATAGTCCCCCGCCGCATGCCCGCCCATGCCATCGGCGACCACCCACAGGCGGTTTTCCGGCAGGTCCAGGCACGCATCTTCGTTGACCTGGCGCACCATGCCCACATGGCTTTTGCTCGCGGATTTGTACGTCGCGCCCATCTACACCACACCTTCTTGTCCGAGCAAAAACTGCGCAAAATCGCCGGCGGCAGGCAAGCCCTGACACCGTAATAAACCAGCGCAAATACGTTCCGAACCTCGGCCCCACCACAGGCTTGCGCCTTCGCAGGCCTGTTCGGCGAGCGCGGTCATGCGCTCGTGGGGCACGGTGGCGGACACCCGTTGCAGGCCGGCGAAACGGCTGTCTACCGCACGCGGCTCGGTGGTCGGCAAGCCAAGGTTGTCGAGACCATCGTTGAAGCTTTCGAAGGTCGCGCCGGCGTCCAAGGTGCTGAGCAACAGCTCTTCGGCCTGCTCGAACCACGCGTCCGGCCCGCCTACCAGCGAAGCGGGATTGGCGTCGTGATCAAGCAAGGCCACCACCGCCAGCGGGAAATAGCGCCCGACCCGATCAATGCTCGGCATCACCACGCCCGCCGCAGCGTCCGGCCCGCACACACCCGGCGCCAGCACAAAGCGCCACAGCGGGCTGACCAGATACACCTTGAGCCAATCACCGCCCAGGCTGTTCTGGCTGGCGAGCAAACCTGCCGCCAGCCAGCTGTCCCACGGGCCGACAAAACTCTGGGGCAAGGCGCGGCTGACAAAATCCCCGCGACTGGCCAACTTGCCGTAGAAACCCAGGGTCGTCATAGCCGCTCCGGCAGGCTGAAGCCGTTGAGCACACGGCTCTTGAACGGGTTGAAGGCACTGTTGGCGCGCAACTCGTAGGCGATGCTCGCGCCGTCGACCCGCAGGCGCAGGTTGAAGCGGTCCGGCGAGTTGCCGGCAGTAAGGTCCGATTGCTCCAGCAGACGGAACCACGCCCACGGGCCGTCGAGGGTCACGCCGGAACGGCCACTGGCCGATGGCGGCATGATGGAGATCCGCACCACGCCAATGCTGCCGGGGTTCGGCCATTGCATCGCCACCGGGCGACTCGGGCCGTGGTCGTAGCTCAATTGCTGGCCGTCGAGGTCGAGCAGGAACTGGGTGATGGTCGGGTCCATCGACACCGGCTTGAGTTCGAAACGCACGATAGGCTGGGTGCCGCCCGACCGGAAGAACGCGTCACGAATGGTCGCGGCACGCTGGAAGGTTTGCAGCACCCCCGGTGCAATCCCCAGTTTCTGCGCCGCACCCGGCTGCCAGCGCCAGGTCGGCGCCGAGGTATCCACGTAGGGTTGCAGGTATTTGCGGAAGTAGTTGTCCATCACCCCGCCCACACCGAAGAACTGACCGAAGTCATCCAGCGTGGCGTCCCGCGCACTGCCCGGCGACATCGGGTAACGCCCTGCCAGGGACTGGCGATAGACGTTGACCACTTCGCTGACCCAGGCCGCGTTCAGCTGGTTACGCACCCCGCCCATCATGCTGTTGGTGGTGGAGTTGACCACCGACTTGACCATGCCCTGCACCAGCGGCGGCTGGCGTTCGGCATTCAGGCTGACCCGCGTGGCCGCAGCCGCCGCCTGGTTCTTGGCTTCGCCGAGCAGCGCATCGCCGCTGGCGCCGACCATCGCGCTGACCTGCACATACAGCGCGTTCATGTCCGACAGCAGGCCGTCGATGGCCGCCGGCTCGCCTTCATTCTTGCTGACGATGCTGTTGAGTTCGGCAAAGTGCGCGGTCACCGGATCATCCGCCGCCTGGGGTGCATTGGCGGTCGGTTGGTCTTGGCCGAGCAGGCTGCCGAGGCGCTCCTTGAGCTTGTCGACACCGCCTTCGACCGGTACGCCCTTGGCCACCAGTTGGCGTTCCTCAGCTTGCAGGTCCGTTTCCTTGGCCACCGCCACCAGCAGCTTTTTCAGCGGTGACGTCGGCCCGGAAATCACCCGCAGCACATCGGCCGCCTGGGCCACGCTGGTGATCGGCACAAAGTCGATATCGGCGAGCAAGGCATCCCACTGGCGCTGGTAGTCCTGGAAATACAGGCGGCGCACGTCGGCGGCCAGGCTCACCACGTTCTGTTGATCGGCCTGCTCATGGCCGAGCACCCATTGCTCTTCAGCGAGGGTGCCGGTCTGGTTCAGGCTGCTCAGCAGGAAGGCCTGGCGATAGCCCTTGGCGGTAAAAAACCCACTCAACGGCTCGCCCAGCGGCTTGCCGCTTTTACGGCTGAACACCAGCGCGGCATCACGGCCAGCGGCTTCGTTGATGCGAAAGTCCGGGATGCCTTCGGGCAGTTTCTGGCGTTTGACCCGGTCGTAGACACGCTGGGCCACCGGCAGCTGTTGCAGTTGGCGGCGCAGGTCATCGATCAAGCGCGGATCAAGGCGTGCGTTCGGCGGGTGACGATCAAACAGCGCCTGCAAGTGCCCGGTCAACGCCTGGCGCTGCTCGGCCGGCAGGTCGCGGGGCAGGTTGCGGTCCCAGTCGAGGGCGATCCAGGCCTTGATGAAGTCCGGGTCGTAATGCTCGCTGTCGGCCAGCATCAGGTAGGCCTTGAGGCCTTCGTAGAGGAAGTCCGAGTTGCCGCCGCCGTGCAGTTGCTCTTCGATGCGCGTCACCAGACGCGGCGCGAACACCGCGATCAGTAGCTTGCGGTACACGCTGGCGGATTCGGCTTCGAGCATGTCGCCCTGATACAAGCCGAGGCCTTCGGACCAGCTCGGCGAATCACCCGCCAGGTTCTTCACTGCGTTGAGCAACGGCAGCACCGCAAGGACTTCACGCTGCGCCGGGCTGAGGTTCTGCACAGTCTGGCCAAGCGGCGCGACCTTCTGGTCGACCTGGGCGATATACGCCTGGTTGGCGCGATAACTCACCCACCACAGGCCGCTGACCACCACCACCAACGCCACCGTGGCCGCGAGTACACCGCGTGCAATCCACTTGCGCCGACGCTCGACCTTGGGGTTCACACCCACAAGGCCACGCTCGGCAAACGCCACGGCAGTGAACAACTTTTCGATGAAGTAACTGCGCCCGGTGCCGCTCTGGCGTGCCAGGTGCTGGCGGTCCAGGTTCATGCTCTGGGCCATGGCGCCGATCAGGCGGTCAATCGGGCTGCCTTCCTGGGTGCCGCTGGTGAAATACACACCGCGCAGCAGCACGCGCTCTTCAAAGGCATTGGGCTTGAACACGCCTTCGAGGAAGCTTTGCAGGCAATCTTTCAACGCGCCGAACTGCTGCGGGAAGCCGTAGATCAGGTCGCGCCGCGCCGGGTCGCGTTCCTGTTGCAGGCGCTCCACCAGGCGTTCGTTGAGGCGTTGCTCTAATCCTGCGAATTCGCTTTGCAGATGGGCCAACGGGCTGTCGCTGTGCTTGCCGTCGTCCAAAGCAAAGGTCATGCCCCACACCTGGGCGCGCTCTTCCTTGCTCAGGTTATCGAAGTACTCCATGAAACCCGGCACCAGATCGAGCTTGGTCAGCATCAGGTAGATCGGGAAACGCACACCCAATTGGGTGTACAGCTCCTGGATACGCAGGCGAATCGCAGCCGCATGGGCGGCGCGCTCGGCATCGGTGCCGAGCAGCAGATCCGAGAGGCTGATGGCGATAAACGCACCGTCGATGGGGCGGCGTGAACGCTGCTTTTTCAGCAGGTCGAGAAAGCCCAGCCACGCGGCTTTATCCACCGTGGAGTTGCTGTCCTGGGTGGTGTAGCGGCCAGCGGTGTCGAGCAGGACGGCCTGATCGGTAAACCACCAATCGCAATTGCGTGTACCGCCCACGCCGCGCACCGCACCGGCGCCCAATTGCGCGGCCAGCGGGAAGTGCAGGCCGGAGTTGACCAGCGCGGTGGTCTTGCCCGAACCCGGCGGACCGATGATCACGTACCACGGCAGCTCGTAGAGGTTGCGCCGCTCGTCACCGCCGAGCTTGGCTTTTTTCAGCAGTGCCAGGGCTTCGTCCATGCGCTGGCGCAGGGTCGACAACTCTTCGGCGGTGGCCACGTTATTGGGATCGGCCGGGGTTTCAGCGGCAAGGCTGCGCATCACTTCGGCGGCTTGACGGCGGGCCTGGATGATGCGGAACACGCGGTAGGCAATCCACACGCCGAACACCAGGATGATCAGCGCCCAGCGGCGCCCTTGCGGTACCAGCACGTCGAGCAACGGCCCGACAAACCAGATGATCAGGCTCAAGGCGATCAGGCCCAGCACCGGGATCACCCAGCGAATCATGAAACTGAAAAACGCCTTCACTCGACGCCCTCCGCCAATACGGTGATTTCAACCCGACGATTGCGGGCGCGGCCTTCGGCTGTGCTGTTGGTGGCCAACGGCTCGGTGTCGCTTCTGCCCTCGGCACTGAAGCGATCCGCCTGGCCGGTCTTGGCCGCGAGGATATCCAGCACCGACTTGGCCCGCGCTTCGGACAGCGCCCAGTTGGACGGGAAGCGCAGCGTGGCAATCGGGCGATTGTCACTGTGGCCGGTGACGCGCACCTGGCCCTTGACCTTGCGGATGGCATCGGCGATGCGCAGCATCAGCGGCTGGTAGTCGTCGACAATGCTGGAGCTGGCCGATGCAAACAGTTCATCGCCACGAATGGTGACCACCGAACGGTCGACTTTATCTTCAACGGCAACGCGACCGGCCTTGATGTCTTCGGCCAGGAACCCGGCCAGACGCGGCCGTTCGATGACCTTGGGCTGCGCTACTGGACGGTCGATGGCCTGCACCGGGATCTCGCCCAGGGCATGGATATTCTTGAACACCGGCTCCGCCTGCGACGCCAGCAGCATGCGCAAGGTGAACAGCAACGCCAACAACAGCGCCACGCCAATGGCCACGGCGATCCACGGCGGCATGAATTGCGCCAGGCGGTCCCGCGCCACGGTCACGCCGCGCCAGTGCGGCGACAGCTCGCGCTCATGCTCGCCACGGGCACTGCGAATCGCGGCAGCGGTGCGCTCGCGCAAGGCTTCCAACTGGCTGCGACCGTCGTTCATCACACGGTAGCGGCCTTCAAAACCCAGGCACATGCACAGGTACAACAGCTCCAGCAGGTACAGGCGTTCCCGTGGGCTTTGCAGGCAGTGGTCGAGCAACTGGAAGACTTTCTCGCCGCCCCAGGCTTCGTTGTGCACGGTGATCAGCAGGCTTTGCTTGCCCCAATCGCTGGTGCTGCCCCACGGCGTGCTCAACACGGCTTCATCGAGGGCGGTGCACAGCGCGTAACGGGCCAGCAGCACTTCGTTGCGCGCCACACCGGCGGCTTCGGCGCGCTCTTCGAACTGGCGCAGGTAGGCCAGCAACTGCGCACGCAGGCTGGCTGGCGCCGGGTGGGCGATGGTATTGCGCAGGCGCGTCAGCAGGGCCAGCAGCGGGCCAGCGGCGCTTTCCAGTGGGTTCAGCCCCTGGCTTTTGCCGGTGAGCATCGGTGCAGCCGGCATCGACAGCGGTGCCGGTTCTGCCCGCGCAGGTTCCGGCGCACGGCCACCTGGGCGCGGCATGAACTGGGTGCGGTCGTCATCATTGGGATGCATCGCGGATTATCCTCGGATCGCCCAGAAGGCCAGGTTCAAGCCCGGGAACTGCCCGGCAATGTGGAAGGCAAAACCGCCGGAGTTGCTCAGTTGCTGCCAATGCTCACTGCCGCGGTCCAGCTCGTAATAGGTGCTGCCCGCGTGGTACGGCAGTTGGCGCGGCGCCACCGGCAACGGCACCAGCCCGATGCCCGGCAGTTGCAGGTTGACCATGTCGCGGATGTGCTCCACCGCGCCCACCTTGCTCTGCTGGCCGAAACGGCCGCGCAGGGTTTCGCCGGGCACATCGGCACGCACCACCAGGATGAAACTGGCGTTGTCGAGCAGGGTTTTGTCGGCGAGCATCGCCACATGGATGCCGTAGGCCTTTTCCACAATCGGGATTGGCGTGGCTTTGCTGTCGATCAGCATCGACAGCGCTTCACGCAAGGCAGCCATCACCGGGGCGTAGCTCAGGGCCAGGTCATCGTGCTGGTACTGCGGGTATTCCTGGGGACGACGGCCCGCAGTGGAAAAGGTCGAGAACTCACCGGCCAGGCTCACCAGTTCGCTGAAGAAGCGCTCCGGGTGCAGCGGGCTCAACTGGCTGAAATGCTGGATCAGCGGCTGGGCGCGGTTGACCAGTTGCAGCAGCATGAAATCAGCAATCTCCGATGCACCACCCGCGCCCGACGCGACCACGCGACCAGCCAGGGCCTCGCCGCGCTGGTGCAACAGGCCCAGCAGTTCGCTGCGAAACGCGGTCAGCGGTTTGTTCGCGGCCACGTCCAATACCGGTGGGATGTAAGTGTCATCGAGCACCAGGGCGCGGTCGGCGCGCTTTTCCTTGATGCGCACCAGGCCGATGGCGGCGTAGTCGCTGATGCCGTCCTGGGCGGTCAATAGCCGCAACGCACGGGAACCCACGGCCACCGGCGCGCGGTTTTCGAACGGGGCGTTGTCGTCGCGCACTTCGCGCACCTGGCTTACGTAGCGCGCAGCCTCCAGGGCTTCGCCTTCGTCAACCGTGTCCCGCGCACCGGCGCGCTTGAGCGGCAAGGCCAGGTACACCAGGCCGTCGCGCAGGTTGTCGTCGATGTTCAGCGGGCTCGGCGCCAGGTCATCCTGGGGGATATTGAACGGCGTGCCGTCAGGCAACAGGCCGCGTGCCGAGACGATGGCCAGCTTGCCCTGGGCCAACAGGCCCTGGTCGATCAGCAACTCGGAAAACCCCCAGGCACCGGCGGCCAACGGGCGGCTGCGGGCGTCGATCAGGTTTTCCAGGTAACGGTCATGCTGCTGGAAGTGCTGCGTTCCGATGAACATGCCTTCCGACCAGACCACGCGATTGTTCCAGGACATGGGGGCTCCGATTGCTTGTTATTGGGCAGGGCTGGATGGGGAAACCACGACGTCGGCGCGCACGGCACGCACATCGAGGCTGATCTGGTATTCGGTGTATTGGCGCGCTGGCACGTTGATTACCGTGCGCCATTGCGCACGGTCCAACTCGCGGTAACCCACCAGCAAGCCGATCTGGCGCGTGGACGGGTCGAGGTCGCGCTGGATGCTCAATTGCTGGCCGGGCTGGACCATCACTTCGTCCTGGTCCAGCAGGTCCAGGCCAAGGGTCGATTGGGCGCGGTCGGCCAGGGCGAAGTAATCGGAGCGGGCGAAGGTGGCGGCGTTTTTCAGTTCGAAAATGCGCACGCGTACCGGAGCGGCCTGACCGTTGGCGCCGGGGTTAAGCCCGGAAATTGCGTGGAAGTGCAACTCGACGGCAGCGGTATCCGCCTGCTCCTCGGCCGCCGCTTCGGGTTTGACGGCGTCGTTGGCACACGCCGTCAGCAGCAGCGCGGTGGCGACTGCGAGTAAAAACCTGGGAATCATCCTGCGTCCTCAATGACGTATTTAGCTATCCGTTGATCCATTGTTGCGGCGTGGCGTTAGCGACGCTGTCGTGCGCTGTGTTCTTCGTAGGCTCGGCTGAATTCGCGGCCGAACAGGTCCTGGAAGTCTTCCTGGGCCTCGCGGGAAATATTGCTGTAGAGCTCGGTGAACTGCTGCCAGTACTGGGCCTGGCGCGAGCCATTGAAAAGGCTCGACAGCCCGCCGGGCTTGCCCATGCGTTCCTCAAGCCGGGCCGGCTCGAAGCGCGTGAGCAAGTGCTTGATCGCGGCTTCCACCCCGGCCATCACGGCCAACTGGTGGGCCCGCAAGTCGTCGAAACTGTCCCGCACGGCAAGGTCCGGCGCCATAAACGCTTGGTTGCCATGGCGAAGCAAAAGCAGTAACGCTTCCTCGGCATTCGGGGCAAATTTCAACGGATTGTTTTCAGCAGGCTGGATCATCGTCTGCTGCATGCGGAACTCGCCCTTGAGGCTGGCGCGGGCGCGCAACACGTCGATCAGGCCTTCAACCATCAGCCGGTAGCTGCGACCGATGCTTTCCATCTGGGCTTCGGCTTGGGCGTTGTCCAGACGCAGTTGGTCGAGGCCGGCGCCACGCAGGAAGGCTTGCAGGAGGTCGGGTTGTTGGCTGTCGGCCACGGGGAGCACGGGCTCGACCACAGGTGGCGGCGCGATGACCGGAGCAGTTGGAGGTGGAGTCGGTGCCAGGGGCGGCGGCGTGCTGGCCACCGGCGCTGGCGCGTCACCGAACAAGTCCCAGTCTTCAGGAATCACCGAGCCCGGCACCACGGGCGCTGCGACTACAGGCGCAGCCACTGGCGTCGGCGGGCGGAAGTCATGTTGCTCGGAGGGCACGTGGTCGGGTACGGTCGGCGGCGGCACGGCGGTGGGGCTGAGGAAGTCAAAGAGGTCCGGCAGGGTGTCCATCGCCGAGGCGCCCTGGAACTGCGGCGCGATCACGGGCGTCGCTACCGGCGCACTGACCACGGCGCCCATCAGCGCTTCAAAGCTGTTTGGCGACTCACCGGCAAACGGCTGGCTATCGACGGCCTGCACATTGAAATCGATACGCGCCTGAATCTCGTAATCGCCGATGCGGATCAGTTCGCCGTTTTGCAGCAGCTCGCTATTACCCCGGCGCATGCGAACACCGGCGTTAACCAACTCCACACCGTTGGTGCTGTTATCGGTTAAATAATAACGGCCGTCTTTGTATTGAATAACGCAGTGTTGCGAAGACACCAGCCGCTCAGGATCAGGCAATACCCAGTCATTATCCGAACTGCGGCCGATCGCCATCGAGCCCTGATTCATGGACTTTTCGGCGCACTGCCCTGGGGTGATCTTGTGATAACTAGTGATAGTCAAACACAGCGACATCTTGCCTCCTTGCTGATACTTCGCGCGCGGACGATTCCCGGGACAGCGTTTCCCGAGAGATCCCCATCAGGTCGTGCATCCGACCGTCTACAACCTGCTGATGCCAGCATGATCGCTGATCTTAACTGGGCTCTATGACAAAAATCCTGTCCCGGTGCGTCGTTCGACCCACCAGTCGCGCAGGTTGTTAAGCACCGCACATCTGTCACAGAGGGCGAATAGCTTACCTTGACAATGCATAAGTACTACACCAAAAATGCACAACTTCTTGAATACCAATGATGGCACATTAGTAGCACTGTGCTTATATGACCAAGAAAACATGCAAAGTTCCTTGCGCAACTAATGCATGAATTGCCCGACATCTAACGGGCTGATAGGGAGATCAATTTCAGTGGATGTGCCGTTGCTGCTCGCCGCCGTTTCCGCGACTTCGCCCTGTGGCGAAGACATGGAGTATGACGCGCAATTTCTCCAACTGGAGCGTGATGCCAAGGGCCAGCCTGAGCGCAGCATGGGAGACTCCATCCTGCCCGCTGAGCCACCGGAATGGCGCAGCATCCAGCAGCAGAGCCTCGACTTGCTGCAGCGCAGCAAAGACCTGCGCATCACCCATTTCCTCCTGCAAAGCTCCCTCGCCCTCCAGGGTGTGGCCGGGCTGGCCGACGTCCTGACGCTGATCAACGCCCTGCTGCGCGAATACTGGACCGACCTGCACCCGCGCCTGGATGCCGACGACGATAACGACCCGACTGTGCGCATCAACGCCCTGTCCGGCCTGACCAGCGACGCGACCATTCGCCTGCTGCGCGAAAGCATCCTCACGCGCTCGCGCACGTTCGGCCCCGTGAGCCTGCGCGCCGCGCTGAACGCCAGCGGCCTGATGAATTTCCCCGATGAACAACTCGGCGCCCAGCAACTGAACGCCGCGTTCCTCGACAGCGATCCCGAACACCTGCAAGCCACCCGCGACGCCCTGAGTGCCGCGCGTGCGGCCTGCGAAGCCATCGAGCAGCAGGTCAGCGACCAGGTCGGTTCCGCCCAGGGCGTGGACCTGACCCTCTTGAAGCAACCGCTCAAGCAAGCGCTGCAAGTGCTCAACCAAGCGGTTCCAGACACCCAAGGCAGCAGCGAACCCGAGGCCGTCAGTGACGACAATGCCCCCTCGGTCGAGTACGCCGCTGCCCCCGCCGCACCCCGCCCGGCCGGCGACATCGCCAACCGTGATGAGGTGCTGCGCAGCCTCGACAAGATCCTTGCGTACTACACCCGTCACGAGCCTTCGAGCCCGCTGCCGGTGCTGTTGAACCGGGCCAAGAACCTGGTGCATGCCGACTTTGCGGCGATCGTGCGCAATCTGATTCCCGATGGCATGTCCCAATTTGAAAACCTGCGTGGCCCGGACGGCGAGTAAGCCGGCCGACTGCGCAGTAACAACACCGTCGCTCAAGCGACCAGGAGCAGCAACGTGGCGAAGCAAAGTTCTCAGAAATTCATCGCGCGCAACCGCGCGCCTCGGGTGCAGATCGAGTACGACGTCGAGCTCTACGGCGCCGAGAAAAAGGTCCAGCTGCCCTTCGTAATGGGTGTGATGGCCGACCTCGCCGGCAAACCTGCCGAACCTCTGGCGCCCGTGGCTGATCGCAAGTTCCTTGAAGTGGACGTCGACAACTTCGACTCGCGCCTCAAGGCCATGCAGCCGCGCGTCGCGTTCCACGTACCGAACGAGCTGACCGGCGAAGGCAACCTGAGCCTGGATATCACGTTCGAAAGCATGGACGACTTCAGCCCGGCCGCCGTGGCCCGCAAAGTCGACTCGCTCAAACAGCTGCTCGAAGCCCGCACCCAGTTGGCCAACCTGCTGACCTACATGGACGGCAAGACCGGCGCTGAAGAAATCATCATGAAGGCAATCAAGGACCCGGCACTGCTTCAGGCACTTGCCAGCGCGCCTAAGCCTGCAGGGGACCAATAATCATGACTGACAATACCGCCCGTGAAGGCGCGCTCAAACTCGGCGCCACTGAAGAAACCAGCGAGTTCGCCTCGCTGTTGATGCAAGAATTCAAGCCCAAGACCGAGCGTGCCCGCGAAGCCGTGGAAACCGCCGTGCGCACCTTGGCTGAACAGGCATTGGCCCAGACTGACCTGGTGTCCAACGACGCGATCAAATCGATCGAATCGATCATCGCCGCCATCGACGCCAAGCTCACCGCCCAGGTCAACCAGATCATCCATCACCAGGATTTCCAGCAGCTGGAAAGTGCCTGGCGTGGCCTGCACTACCTGGTCAACAACACCGAGAGCGATGAGCAACTCAAGATCCGCGTGCTCAACATCTCCAAGCCGGACCTGCACAAGACCCTGAAGAAATTCAAGGGCACCGCGTGGGACCAGAGCCCGATCTTCAAGAAGATGTACGAAGAAGAATACGGCCAGTTCGGCGGCGAACCGTACGGTTGCCTGGTCGGCGACTACTACTTCGACCAGTCGCCACCGGACGTCGAGCTGCTGGGCGAGCTGTCCAAAGTCTGCGCCGCCATGCACGCTCCGTTCATCGCTGCGGCCTCGCCGACCGTGATGGGCATGGGCTCGTGGCAGGAACTGTCGAACCCGCGTGACCTGACCAAGATCTTCACCACCCCGGAATACGCCGGCTGGCGCTCGCTGCGTGAATCGGAAGACTCGCGCTACATCGGCCTGACCATGCCGCGCTTCCTGGCGCGCCTGCCGTACGGCGCCAAGACCGACCCGGTGGAAGCCTTCGCCTTCGAAGAAAACACCGACGGCGCCGACAGCTCCAAGTACACCTGGGCCAACGCCGCGTACGCGATGGCGGTGAACATCAACCGTTCGTTCAAGCACTACGGCTGGTGCTCGCGCATCCGTGGCGTGGAATCCGGCGGTGAAGTGGAAAACCTGCCGGCCCATACGTTCCCTACCGATGACGGTGGCGTGGACATGAAGTGCCCGACCGAAATCGCCATCAGCGACCGCCGTGAAGCGGAGCTGGCGAAGAACGGTTTCATGCCGCTGCTGCACAAGAAGAACACCGACTTCGCCGCGTTCATCGGCGCCCAGTCGTTGCAGAAGCCGGCCGAATACGACGACCCGGACGCCACCGCCAACGCCAACCTGGCTGCGCGCCTGCCGTACCTGTTTGCCACCTGCCGTTTCGCTCACTACTTGAAGTGCATCGTGCGCGACAAGATCGGTTCCTTCAAAGAGAAGGACGAGATGCAGCGCTGGTTGCAGGACTGGATCCTCAACTATGTCGACGGCGACCCGGCGCACTCCACCGAAACCACCAAGGCCCAGCACCCATTGGCTGCCGCCGAAGTGATCGTGGAAGACGTCGAAGGCAACCCGGGTTACTACAACTCCAAGTTCTACCTGCGCCCGCACTATCAGCTTGAAGGGCTGACTGTATCGCTGCGCCTGGTATCGAAGCTGCCTTCGGCGAAAAGCGCCTAACCCACGGATGAGCTGGCTCTTCTGTGG
>NZ_JADDUM010000133.1 GCF_015163715.1 Pseudomonas cyclaminis | reverse complement strand
GAACTGGCCGAGCGAATCCGATCTTTCGCCTAGTACAGTTCTAAATGTGGGAGGGGGCTTGCCCCCGATAGCAGTGAATCAGTCGGCTCATCTGCAACTGACCCTCCGCAATCGGGGGCAAGCCCCTCCCACATTTGGATTGTGTTCTCTTCAGCGCTCAGCGACGGCTGCTGACTTCTGCCGGCACATCATCCCCAGCCATACGTTTGCGAAACAGTGCCGTACGCGCCAGCAGCAAAGTAGTCACCGGCACGGTGATCGCCAGCAAAATCGGGATCAGCCAGCCGTGCAACACCGGCCCGGACTTGAGTACCGAAAAGTAGATAATCGACGCCAACGCCACACACCATGCGCCCAGCGTCGAGGCCAGCGCAGGCGGGTGCATGCGCTGGAAGAAGTCCTTCATGCGCAGCAGGCCAATCGCTCCGATCAGCGCAAACATACTGCTGAGCACCAGCAGTACGGCCACGACGATTTCCATCCATAACGGCATCATTCAATCACCTCCCCACGCAGCAGGAATTTGGCCAGGGCAAACGAGCCGACGAAGCCGAACAGCGCGATCAGCAGCGCCGCTTCAAAGTAGGTGTCACTGGCATACCGAATGCCCAGCACCAGCATCATCAGCATCGCCAGGATGTACAGGTAGTCCAGCGCCAGGACCCGGTCCTGGGCCGAGGGGCCTTTGAACAGGCGGACGAGGGTCAGCACCATGGCCAGGGAGAACAGGAACAGGCTGAACAGGATTGCGTTGGAGAGCAGGGCGCTCATTCGAAGATCTCCATCAATGGCCGTTCGTAGGCGCTTTTGAAATGTTCGATGAAGGCCGCTTCGTCATCCAGGTCGAAGACGTGCAGCAGCAGGATGCTGCGGTCCAGGGCCAGTTCCGACCAGATGGTGCCGGGCACCACGGTGGTGATCATCGACAGGGCCGCCAGGCCGTTGGCGTCACGCAAGTCCAGGGGGATCTTGATGAAGCGCGAACGCGGTGGGCGCGAGCCGCACGTCAGCACGCCCCAGGCCACTTGCAGGTTGGAGACGATCACATCGCGGCCCACCAGGAAGAACAGGCGGATGATCACGCCGGGGCGGCGGATGCGGATCGGCAGCGGACGCAACGGTGCCATCAGCAGCGGGGCAAGCACCCCCAGCGCAGCACCCAGCAGCAGATGACCAGGGCTGACGGACAGGTTCAGCACCAGCCACAGCACCCACAATGCCAGGGACAACCATGGGGCGGGGAACAGGCGCTTCATGGTTGCACCTCCAGGGCGGCCGTTTTGGCTTCAGGGCTGAGCACCGGGCGCGTGGCCATGACGGCCATCACATAGGCTTCCGGGTTGTTCAGGCTTTCGGCCGTGGCCTGGGTGTAGCGCATCAGCGGCTCGGCCTTGAAGGTCAGCAGGATGCTCAGGCCCAGCAGGAAGAAGATCGGCACGCACTCGTAGCGACGCAGCAAGGGCGATGGGCGCTCCTCCGGTGTCCAGAAACGCTGGATACCCAGGCGGGCGAAGGCGATCAGCGAGGCCAGGCCGGACAGGATCAGCAAGGCCATCAGGCCCCACGCTGCAGGCCTGATCGGGCCTTCCAGGCCGCTGCCCAGGCCCAGTGGATTGACCAGCGCACTCAACAAACTGAGCTTGCCGATAAACCCGGACAGCGGCGGCATGCCGATAATCAGCAGGGCACAGGCGACAAAGCTCAGGCCCAGGAACGCCATGGTCCACGGAATCACCTGGCCGACCACGGCCTTTTGCTCGTCATCGAGGTTCACACCGGGACGCGGATGCAGGGATTCCATCGCTTTGGGCAACGCATCGATTTCTTCATCCAGCGGCAGGTCATTGGCCGAACGCGAACGCTCGATCAATTCGGCCAGCAGGAACAGTGCACTCAAGGCCAGTGTGGAGCTGACCAGATAGAACAGCGCGCCTGCGGTCAGGCTCGGCTGGGCAAACCCCACCGCCGACAGCAGGATGCCGGCCGAGACGAGGATGCTCAGGCTCGCCATACGCTCCAGGCGCTGCGCAGCGACCATTGCGAGCCCGGCGCAGACGATGGTCGCCATGCCGCCGTACACCAGCCAGTCACCACCAAACAGCGCCGAAGCGCCGGCCTGGCCGGAGAACAGCAGGGTCCACAGGCGCAGCACGGTGTACACGCCGACCTTGGTCATGATCGCAAACATCGCCGCCACCGGCGCGCTGGCCGAGGAATAGGCGGGCGCCAGCCAGAAGTTGAGCGGCCACATGCCGGCTTTGGCCAAAAACGCCGTCGCCAGGATTGCCGCACCGGCATGCAGCAGGCCGCGATCGGCCTCCGGCACCAGCGGGATTTTCAGCGCCAGGTCGGCGAAGTTCAGCGTGCCGGTCACGCCGTAGATCATCGCCGCGCCAATCAGGAACAGCGACGACGCCAGCAGGTTGATCGCGATGTAATGCAGCCCCGCCGACACCCGCGCACGGCCCGAACCGTGCAGCATCAGGCCGTAGGACGCCGCCAGCAGCACCTCGAAGAACACGAACAGGTTGAACAGGTCGGCGGTCAGGAACGCGCCGTACAACCCCATCATCTGCACCTGGAACAACGCATGGAAACTGGTGCCCGCACGGTCCCAGCGGGCCATGGCGAACAGCAGCGCGCTAACGCCGATAATCCCGGTGAGGACCAGCATCAGCGCCGACAGTTGGTCCACCACCAGCACAATGCCGAATGGCACCTGCCAGTTGCCCGGCAGGTACACGCCAATCGAGCCGGGACCGCCTTTTTGCGTCCAGTACAGCAGCAACACGGCGACGCCCAGGCCGATCACGCTGGAGAACAGGTTGATCCTGGCTTTGAGCGGGCGGCGCTTCTCGCCGAGCATCAGCATCAGCCCGGCGGTCAGCAGCGGCAGCAGGATCGGTGCGACGATCAGTTGATTGACCCAATTCATTCCTTGGGCTCCCGGCCGTCCACATGGTCCGTGCCGGTCAGGCCACGGGAGGCCAGCAGCACCACCAGGAACAAGGCGGTCATGGCAAAGCTGATCACGATGGCCGTCAGCACCAGGGCCTGTGGCAGCGGGTCGGTGTAGTTGAGCAGGTCTTGCGGCACGCCGTCCTTGATGATCGGCTCCTTGCCGATAAACAGGCTGCCCATGCTGAAAATGAACAGGTTGACCCCGTACGACAACAGGCACAGGCCCATCACCACCTGGAACGTCCGTGGGCGCAGGATCAACCAGACGCCGGAGGCCGCCAGGACCCCAATGGCAATTGCGATGACTTCTTCCATCAGGCGGCTCCTTCTGTTGCGGCGACTACTTTGGCCTGGTTGCTCGGTTTATGCGCGCGCACCGACTGGTGACCGAGGGCGGTGAGCATCAGCAAGGTCGAGCCGACGACCATGGCGTACACGCCGACGTCAAAGAACAACGCACTGGCGACATGGATATCACCCAGCAGCGGCAGGCTGAAATGCCAGGTGTGAGTGGTGAGGAACGGGTAGCCGACAAACAGCGCGCCGAGCCCGGTGAGCGTGGCGGACAGCAGGCCAAAGCCCATCCAGCGCATCGGCCGCAGGCTCATCTGCGCCTCGACCCACTGCGTACCGGCGACCATGTATTGCAGGATAAACGCCACCGACATCACCAGCCCGGCGACAAACCCGCCGCCCGGTTGGTTGTGGCCGCGCATGAACAGATAGAACGACACCACCAGCGCAATCGGCAGCAGCAGGCGCACCAGCACGGCCGGCACCATCATGAAGCCCAGGGCGGTGTCGCTGGCCTGGCGCGGGTTAACCAGGTCGGTGGCCACGTCCGGCGCCAGTTGGCGCTGTTGCGCGGGCAGTTGCATGCTCTCCTTGGAGGGGCGGAAGCGGCGCAACAGGGCGTACACCGTCAGCGCCACAGCACCGAGCACGGTGATCTCGCCCAGCGTGTCGAAGCCCCGGAAGTCCACCAACATTACGTTCACCACATTGCTGCCGCCGCCTTCGGGCAGGGCGCGGCTCAGGTAGAAGGAGGAAATATCATTGGGCGTCTGGCGGGTCAGCATCGCGTACGACAGCAGCGCCATGCCGCCGCCCACCACGGTGGACAGCAGGAAGTCACGCAAGCGGCGAATGCGCGCCTTGCGCAGCGAGCTGGGCAGTGGCGAGACTTCTTCGATCCGCCGTGGCAGCCAGCGCAGGCCCAGCAGGATCAGCACCGTGGTCACCACTTCGACCACCAACTGCGTCAACGCAAGGTCGGGCGCGGAGAACCACACGAAGGTGATGCAGGTCATCAGGCCGCACACGCTGACCATGGTCAGTGCCGCGAGCCGGTGGTATTTGGCTTGCCACGCGGCGCCCAGGGCGCAGGCAATTGCCAGCAGCCACAAGGTCACGAAGACAATGGAGCCCGGAATCTTCGGCCGGTCGCCCCAGGTGAGGCCGCTGTTGAGCATCGGGATCATGGCGCCGATCACGGCGACGATCACCAACAGGAACAACTGGGTTTGCAGGCGCTTGGTGCTGATGCGTTTTTCGATCTTGCGCACGCCGCGCATCATCACCACCAAGCAGCGCTCGAAGCCGCGCTTGCCATTGAAGTAGCCCACCAGCGGCGGGTACTTGAAGCGCCCGCGCTTGAGCTGCTTGCGCAACATCAGGTAGAGCAGCACGCCGCCGGTCATGGCCACCAGGCTCATGATCATCGGCGCGTTCCAGCCGTGCCAGATGGCCAGGCTGTACTCCGGCAGCACACCGCCGACCACCGGCAGTGCGGCAGCCGCAAGGATCGAGCCGACCACCTGGGCCGGGAAAATCCCCACCAGCAGGCAGGTGAACACCAGCAGCTCGACCGGGGCCCGCATCCAGCGTGGCGGTTCGTGGGGGGGTGTGGGGCAGGTCTTTTGCAGGCGGACCGAAGAACACATCGACGGTAAAGCGCAGGGCATAGGCCACGCTGAAAGTGCCGGCGATGGTCGCGATCACCGGCAGGGCAATTTCCACCCATTTTGTCGCCGAGATAAACACGGTTTCGGCGAAGAACATCTCTTTGGACAGGAAGCCATTGAGCAACGGCACGCCGGCCATGGAGGCACTGGCCACCATCGCCAGGGTCGCGGTGAACGGGATCAGGCGCACCAGGCCGCTGAGCTTGCGGATATCCCGCGTGCCGCTTTCGTGGTCGATGATGCCCGCCGCCATGAACAGCGAGGCCTTGAAGGTGGCGTGGTTGAGGATATGGAACACAGCGGCGACGGCCGCCAGCGGGCTGTTAAGGCCCAGCAACAAGGTGATCAGCCCGAGGTGGCTGATGGTGGAGTAGGCTAAAAGGCCTTTAAGATCATTCTGGAACATGGCGCAGTAAGCGCCGAGGAGGAGGGTGAGGGCGCCGGCGCGCCGACGATCCAGAACCATTCTTCGCTGCCCGACAGCGACGGCCACAGGCGGGCCAGCAGGAACACGCCGGCCTTCACCATCGTCGCCGAGTGCAGGTAGGCAGACACCGGCGTCGGTGCGGCCATGGCGTGGGGCAGCCAGAAGTGGAACGGGAACTGCGCGCTTTTGCTCAGGGCGCCGATCAGCACCAGGGCCAGCATCACCGGGTACAGCGCATGTGCGCGGATCTGATCGCCCGCCGCCAGCACCCGGTCCAGGTCATAGCTGCCGACGATATGCCCCAGCAGCATCACCCCGGCCAGCAGGCACAAGCCGCCCGCGCCGGTGACCATCAGTGCCATGTAGGCGCCGCGTCGGGCATCGGCGCGGTGGTGCCAATAGCCGATCAACAGGAACGAGAACAGGCTGGTCAGTTCCCAGAAGAACACGATCTGGACCAGGTTGCCGGAGATCACCAGCCCGAGCATGGCGCCCATGAAGGCCAGGAAAAACGCGAAGAAGCGCGGCACAGGGTCATCCGGCGACATGTAGTAACGCGCATACAACGCCACCAGCGAGCCGATGCCGAGCACCAGCATCGAGAACAGCCAGGCAAACCCGTCCATGCGCAATACGAAGTTCAACCCGAGGCTGGGCAACCACATGAATTCTTCGCGGATCACGCCACCGTGGGCGATCTGGGGGTAGAGCAGGGCGACTTGAAGGGTGCCGACCAGGGCCACAAGGCCGGCCAGCAGGGATTCGGTGTTACGTGCATTGTGCGGCAGCAAGGCCGCCAGACAGCTGCCAATGAATGGCAGAAGCAGTAGAACTATCAGGGACATAGGCTTCTAATCTGCGGGAGTTTGGGATGCATCATACGTGCCGGAATCTTGATCACCAAACGGCAAGATGTGGCAGGATCCTACAGAGGCAGTAGAAAGCAGCTACAAGCGGCAAGCTACAAGATAATAGCCGAACGCGTATTTCTTGCAGCTTGTGGCTTGTCGCTCAAGGCATCAACCCAGATGTTTCGACTCTACAGTGTCCTGCACATCGCCAGCTTTCGAGCTGCTCCTCTTCATCTCACTCACAATCACCGCCACCACAATCAACACCGCCCCCAGCATCGCAATCGGCGGGAAGCGCTCGCCGGCAATCCGCCCCACCACGCCGGCCCAGACCGGCTCGCCGGCATAGATCAACGTGGCCCGCGTCGGCGAAACGCTCTGTTGTGCCCAGTTCATCGCGACCTGGATCACCGCGCTGGTCAAGCCCAGACCCACCGCACTGAACAGCAGCAACCACGAGAACCCCGGCAGCGCCTCACCCATCGGCACCACCATCAGGAACGACAGCAGTGACGCCGTGGCCAGTTGCACCACCGTCACCCGGCGTACATCCACTTGACCTGCAAATGCGCTGATCAGGATGATTTCTGCTGCAATCGCAATGGCACCAATCAATGTAGCGATTTCACCGGGGCTGAAATTCAACGAAGCCCCCGCTGGCCCGGTCAACAACATCAACCCGGCAAATGCGAGCATGATGCCAATGCTCGGCATCAACCCGGGACGACGGCCCAGGACCAACCATTGCAACAACGGCACGAACGGCACATACAGCGCGGTGATAAACGCCGACTGGCTGCTCAGGATCGTTTGCAGGCCGATGGTCTGCAAGCCGTAGCCAAACATGATCGCCACACCGATAAACACCCCGGCCTTCAATTCGAACAGGGTCAGGTCGCGCAAGGTGCGCAGCGAGAAGAAGCCCACCACAATGGCCGCCGCCGCAAAGCGCAGGCCCACGAAAAACATCGGGCCACTCACCGTCATGGCGTGCTGCACCAGCAAAAAGGTGCCGCCCCAGATCATGGTGATAAACACCAGGATGCATTCGGCTTTGCTGAAACGGTTGAAACGCGAAGGGGTTTTGGCGGTGGTCATGGCAGCTCGGTCTTGCACAGGGAAAGGCACGGACCGCACAATGCGCCGCACGCTGGGCAGTATACTGCGCACACCCACCCATTGAGCAATATAGTGCACAAAGAAAATCCACAACGGGCTTCGGTCCTGCAGCACGTCAGCCAGAACGTTCGTCGCCTGCGCCACGCCGCCGACCTGAGCCAGACCGCGCTCTCGGAGAAGTCCGGGGTCAGCCGGCGCATGCTGGTGGCCATCGAGGCCGGGGAGAAGAACGTCAGCCTGTCGACCCTCGACCGTGTGGCCGAGGCGTTGGACGTGGCGTTCAGCGACCTGATCCAGGCGCCGGACGTACGCGATCACAGCCGCATCAACGAACTGGCCTGGGCCGGTGAAATCGCCGGCAGCAAAGCGGTGTTGCTGGCCAAGGCCACTGCACGCCGCGAAGTTGAGCTGTGGGAGTGGCGCCTTGAACCCGGCGACCGCTATTGCCCGGACCCCGACCTTGAAGGCTGGAGCGAGCAACTGTTTGTGTTCGAGGGCAACCTGACGCTGGTGATCGGCGACCAGGAAAACACCATCGGCGCCGGCGAGTTCTTCATGTTCGCCAGTCACCAGCCCCACGTTTATCGCAATGACGGGGACGTGGCCGTACGCTTTGTGCGCAACGTGGTGATCTAACTGTCTGCCTGGCAACAGTGGATGCACACTTTGCTGGTCTGCAACCGCGCTCAACGCTTGCTTTTCGCGGCAAGCGGCTGATTTTACTGACGATTAAATTCAGGCACGACTCCTGCAATCACTCCGATATTCCCTCGGAGCCTGGAGTCGGCCCATGTCAGCCCACCCTCAACAACCTGCCCATATCATCCGCTCGGACGCGGAGGCCATCGAGGTCGCCACGCGCCTGGCCGAGCGTTTTGCCGTCGACGCCAGCGTGCGTGACCGCGACCGCCGCTTACCGGTAGCCGAACTCGAAGAATTCTCGGCCAGTGGCCTGTGGGGCATCACCGTTCCCAAGGCCTACGGCGGCGCTGGTGTGTCCTATGTGACCGTGGCCGAAGTGATCAAGTTGATCTCCGCCGCCGACCCGTCGTTGGGGCAAATCCCGCAGAACCACCTGGGTGTGGTGGACATCCTGCTGCAAACCGCCACCGAGGAACAAAAGCTTCATTACTTCGGCAAAGTGTTGGCGGGCTACCGGTTCGGCAACGCCTTCTCCGAGGCCAAGAGCAAAAACGCCGGCACCTTCGACACCCAGATCCGCTTTCATGGCGACACCGCGCAAATCAACGGCGAGAAGTTCTACTGCACCGGCGCGTTGTTCGCCCATATCGTGCCCACCGTCGGTAACAACGAAAAAGGCCAGGCGTTTATTGGCCTCGTCGAACGCGACGCGCCAGGCCTTACCGTGATCGACAACTGGGACGGCTTCGGCCAACGCACCACCGCCAGCGGCGGCGTGACCCTCGATGGCGTGACCGTGCCCCTGAGCGCGGTGATCCCCGCCCACCTCGCCTTTGACCAACCAACAGCCGATGGTCCGATTTCCCAGATCATCCAGGCGGCGGTCGATACCGGCATTGCCCTCGGTGCCCTCGAACAGGCCAAAATCTACGCCCGCCAGGCGCGGCCGTGGATCGACAGCCAGCAGGATCACGGCTGGCAGGACCCGTTCACCATCGCCGCCATCGGCGATCTGGAATGGCGCGTGCACGGCACCGAAGCGATTCTCGCCAAGGCCGGTATCGCCGTGGACCAAGCCCTCGCTGAACCGAATGAAGACACCGTCGCCAACGCCTCGCTGATCGTCGCCCAGGCCAAGGTGCTGTCCGCCGAAACGGCGTTGCTCGCCAGCAGCAAACTCTTCGAACTGGCCGGCACCCGCTCGGTCACCGCCAAGCACAACCTCGACCGCTTCTGGCGCAACGCACGCACCCACACCTTGCACGATCCGGCCCGCTGGAAATACCACCTGATCGGCAACTTCGTGCTCAACGGCGTGAAGCCTGCGCGCCACGCCTGGAACTGAGGAACCTGACCCATGACTGCCTTGAATCTCGCACGCCAACTGCTGGACAGCACCCGCCGCCATGTCGAAAAAAGCGACGACCCCTATGTGATCAGCCGCTTCGGCGACTTGCAGATCCGCGTGGAGGTGGCCGCCGCCTTGCTTGAGCGCGCTGACACCCACCCCAGCCCGGTCGCCGCCACCGAGGCGCAGATCGCCGCCGCCGAAGCCCTGATCGCCGCCAGCAACGCGGAATTCGAACTGACCGGTCAACGCACCGCACTGCCGTCGACCGTTGATGACCCGCTGCGCTGGAAATACCAAATCGTCGGCAACTACCACCTCAACGGAGTGCTTTGATGGCCCGTGAAATTCGCTTGAACGCCTTCGACATGAACTGTGTCGGCCACCAATCTCCCGGCCTGTGGGCACACCCCCGCGACCGTTCGTGGCAGTACAAGGACCTGGAATACTGGACCGACCTGGCGAAAATCCTCGAACGCGGCAAGTTTGACGGTCTGTTTATCGCCGACGTGCTGGGCATCTACGACGTGTACAACGGCAACGGTGACGCGGCGATTCGCCAGGCCACCCAAGTGCCGGTCAACGACCCGTTATCGCTGATCGCGCCGATGGCGTTGGTCACCGAGCACCTGGGGTTTGGCCTCACCGCTTCGTTATCCTTTGAGCATCCGTATCCGTTCGCCCGTCGTCTGTCGACGCTGGACCACCTGACCAAGGGCCGCATCGGCTGGAACATCGTCACCTCCTATCTGGAAAGCGGTGCCAAGAACCTCGGCCAGAAAGCCCAGACCGAACACGACGCGCGCTACGACTACGCCGAGGAATACCTGGAGGTCTGCTACAAGCTCTGGGAAGGCAGTTGGGAAGAGGGCGCGGTCCTGCGTGATCGCGAACGGCGGGTTTTCAGCGACCCGAGCAAAATCCACGAGATCCGCCACGTCGGCAAACACTTCCAGGTGCCCGGTATTCACCTGTGCGAACCGTCGCCACAACGCACGCCGGTGCTGTACCAGGCTGGCGCGTCCAGCCGTGGCAAGCAGTTCGCCGCCGAGCAGGCCGAATGCGTGTTTGTTGCGGCGCCGTCCAAGGTGCTGCTGAAAAAGACCGTGGCTGATATCCGCCGCCGCGCCGCCGAGGCTGGACGCGATCCGAAGAAAATCCTGATCTTCAACTTGCAGACGGTGATCGTCGACGAGACCGACGCCAAGGCCAAGGCCAAGTTTGACGAGTACAAATCCTACGTCAGCTATGAAGGCGCGATGGCGTTGATCTCCGGTTGGACCGGGATTGATTTCAGCCAGTTCAAGCCGGATGAACCGCTCAAGCACGTGCACACCAATGCGATTCAATCGGCGGTGGAAGCGTTTTCCACGGCGGACCCGAACAAGGTCTGGACGCCCAACGAACTGGCCGATTGGGTCGGTATCGGCGGCTTTGGCCCACTGTTCGTCGGCGGCCCGCAGACCGTGGCGGACCTGTTGCAGGAGTGGGTCGAAGAGACCGACGTGGACGGCTTCAACCTGGCCTATGCGTTGACCCACGAAACCTTTATCGACGCCGTCGAATGGCTGGTGCCGGAGTTGCAGAAGCGCGGCGTGTACAAGACCGAATACGCCCAGGGCACGTTGCGCGAGAAGTTGTTTGGCGAAGGCGCGCGGTTGCCTGAGGTTCATCCTGGAAGTGGTTACCGGAACCTGAAAAACTCTATTTATGAGCCTGCGTAACGCCTGCCGAATGTGCGATAAGGCTTGCTGGTTGCTAAACAGCAAGCCTGTACACAGGTTGAAGCCATGATTTATTTCTTGATGTGCAAGTGCCCATTGATTGCCTTGATAACGTGCTCGGGTGCTTCAGTCTTTGCTGTGAAGTCAAAGGTGGCTGTCAGTTCACCGCTGCTGGCGTCGGAGGCTGGCATTTTTTGGATGTTTACCGTGCCTTCAGTTGCCCAATACCCCAAGAATCTTTTGCGCATATCGAAAAATATAATCCGGACTTCCTGGCTGTCTCGGGTCACTGAGTACGTGCCCGGTTTGAGGTGGTCCGCAACCGATAGTGACAGCTGGAATTCGCGGATATTGGGCCTGGGTTCGTAATGAAGTGACCAGCCACGAAAACTGGGAGGGAAGGTACGAGACGCAGGTTGGTGGATCAGAGTGACTTCAGTGGCTCGGTAGCTTGCGGTGACGTCGCCTGTCACATCAGCGGTCACTGAGCCGGTATCGTGGCTGAAGCCTTCGACACTCAACTTGCCACGGGCAATCTCGATAACGTTCGAGGCTCTGTCTGCCTTGAAGTCGAACCGGGCAGTCAGCGTGGCTGTGCTTTTATCAATACTGACGATGGCTTTTCCTTCGAAGCCAATGTAGCGATGAATTTCACCGTTGATGATTTCTTGCCAGTCGACCTGCATCGTATCCGGGCCGCTGGCGGCGTCGACGATCTTGAATTCACGGTCCGTTACGTCGTCGCCAAACGGGATATAAAACGAAAGCGTTTGGGTGCCGCTGGCACTCGACGTGTGCGCATGGATGACCCACCGCTGATACACCTTGTCCTCGGCGAATGTCAGTGTCTTGGCTTCAAACTTATTAACGTCGGGGTCTTTGATGACGTCGGCGGTACACACGCCTTTGGTGTTGTCGGGGTACAGTTTTTCAAGAGCGTTCATGGCGACCTCTCAGAAAATGACTCGATAATTATGCTGTTGGGTTTCAAAAACTAATGGCTGTGCAGGCGAGTGTCTACTGTCAGAAATAACAGGTTTAAGTCGTGGTTTTTTTATAGCGAAGGTGCCCACGCAGCCACTTCGTGACATGCAATCTCGAAGTGTTGCTCCCGCAACAGCTCGTGGGCACTTTGCTCATTCAGCACACGGCGCAAATCCTGGGTGACCTGATAACCCACTGGATATGCAGGTTTTTTTTGTAGGCACGACTCCTGCAATGAACCCAGCTCTCCCCGTCGGCCAGCGGACCACCGCACGCTTGATCACCCAATAGGAGCACCACCCCTATGAGCGTGCACGCACTCAAACGCCCGCTGGCCCTGGAATGGCCCGCCGAATTGCTCGGCAACTTATCCAAGGCCCAGGAACAACTGCACCACTGGGCGCAGATCCATCCTTTGCAAACCGCGTTGCGCCACAAGCGCCAGGGCCAGTGGTACGCCTGGCGCTGGATCGACGCCTTGCGCGATGTCGAGCGCCTGGCCGATGGCTTGCGCCAACAGGGGTTCGACGAGCAGTCACGGTTGGCCCTCAGTGGTCCGTTCGAGCCCAACCTGTTGCTGCTGGCATTGGCCGCGCAGTCCGTCGGCGGACAGGTTGTCACCCTCGCCGATGACCTCGACGCCGAGGCTGTGCATCAACAGTTATGGCGCATTCGTCCCAGCCATTCCTATGTACAGGGTCGCCAGCAGATTCGGCATTGGCAGTCCGCCAACCGGGTGGATTTCGCCCAATTGCTCGGCCCCGTGGACCCGGCGCAACACCTGCAACGCTGGTGGCAACCCACAGGCGAAACCGCGCTGTGGAGCGAGGAGGGCACCCACTGGCAAGGCGGCCTGGCTGTGGTGCTGGAGCAGTGGCTGAACAGCGGCCACGGCCTGGCTTTTCCGGAAAGCCTGGCGTCGGCGCGGCGTGATCGCGGCGAAGTCGCGCCCACCGGCCTGCTGCTGTCGCCGGCGCGTTTGCAGCACTTGGCCGACGAGATCGAAAGCCGCCTGGCCCCCCACGGCACCTGGCGTCGACGCCTGTGCGACTGGGCCATCGCCCACCCCCAAAGCGGCCTGCGCCGGCTGCTGAAAAACCGCGTACGCAAACTGCTGGGCTTCCAGCGCCTGGCCTTTATCTGGCAGCCCCTCAGATCCACGGCCGAGCCGGTGTGGCTGGCCGAATTCAAACGGGATATCGCATGAGTGACGCTATTCTCCAGGTGCGCGATATCTCGCTGTCATTCAAAGGGGTCAAGGCCATCAACGCCTTGTCTTTTGAGGTTCAGCGGGGCGAGATCTGCGCGTTGATCGGCCCCCAACGGCGCCCGGTAAAAGTTCGTTGCTCAACGTGCTCAATGGCGTGTATC
>NZ_JADDUM010000132.1 GCF_015163715.1 Pseudomonas cyclaminis | reverse complement strand
TAAGTGATGGCAGACCCTAACACCCGTATCGAACGCGACAGCATGGGCGAACTGCAAGTACCTGCCGAGGCCTTGTATGGCGCACAGACCCAGCGCGCGGTGAACAACTTCCCGATCAGCTACCAACGCATGCCGGCGCAATTCATTCGCGCACTGATCCTGGCAAAGGTGGCTGCCGCCAAGGTTAATGTCGACCTCAAGCAAATCAGCGAAGGGCAGGGCAAGGCCATCGTCGATGCTGCCCAAGGTCTGCTGGAAGGCGACTTCATGCAGCACTTTCCGGTTGATATCTTCCAGACCGGTTCCGGCACCAGTTCCAACATGAACGCCAACGAAGTGATTGCAACCCTCGCCAGTCGTCTGCTGGGCGAGGCGGTCAACCCGAACGATCACGTCAACTGCGGCCAAAGCAGCAACGACATCATTCCTACAACCATCCACGTCAGTGCGGCGCTGGTATTGCACGAGCAAACACTGCCGGCGCTGTTGCACCTGGTGGAGGTGATCGAGCATAAGGCTGAAGAAGTCCACCCGTTCATCAAGACCGGCCGCACGCATTTGATGGACGCCATGCCAGTCCGTATGAGCCAGGTACTCAATGGCTGGGCGCAGCAACTCAAGGCCAATATCGGTCATCTGCAAGACCTGCTGCCAAGCCTGCAGGCCCTCGCGCAAGGCGGCACAGCGGTGGGCACCGGGATCAACGCGCATCCGGAATTCGCGGCGCGCTTCAGTCAACAGCTCAGCAGCCTGACGGATGTGAAATTCACGCCGGGTAAAAACCTGTTTGCGCTGATTGGCTCCCAGGACACGGCCGTGGCTGTTTCCGGCCAACTGAAAGCCACCGCCGTATCGTTGATGAAAATCGCCAATGACCTGCGCTGGATGAACTCCGGCCCACTCGCCGGCCTGGGTGAAATCGAGCTGGAAGGCCTGCAACCGGGGTCTTCGATCATGCCCGGCAAGGTCAACCCGGTCATTCCGGAAGCGACTGCCATGGTGGCGGCCCAAGTCATCGGCAATGACACGGTGATCACCGTCGCCGGCCAATCTGGCAACTTCGAGCTCAACGTGATGCTGCCGATCATCGCCCAGAACCTGCTCAGCAGCCTCGAACTGCTGGCCAACGCCAGCCGCCTGCTGGGGGACAAAGCCATCGCCAGCTTCAAGGTCAATGAAGCCAAGCTCAAGGAAGCGCTGTCGCGCAACCCGATCCTGGTTACCGCACTCAACCCGATCATTGGTTACCAAAAGGCTGCTGAAATCGCCAAGAAGGCCTATCAGCAAGGCCGTCCAGTGATTGATGTCGCCCTTGAGCACACCGACTTGCCTCGTAGCCAACTGGAAATCCTGCTGGATCCGGAAAAGCTTACGGCTGGCGGCGTGTAATCACCGACTCTGCTTTGGAGGCTCATCATGGAGCACTGGAAACGCACGATCGAACGGGCTAATCGCTGCTTTATGCAGGGCGAACTGGTCGACGCTCGCGAGGCCTATCTGCAAGCCCTGGCCCTGGCCCAAGTGTTGTTCGAACGCTGGGCAGATGCCGACGAAGCGGTGGCGGCCTGCGTCATTTCACATCACAACCTGGCGGATCTGCACTTGCGCCTGAATCAGCCAGAGGAAAGCGCCGAGTACCTCTGCGCCATTCACCAGCGCTTGCTGCAGACCATGCAGGACGCACGCCTGAGCCCGCAACTGCGCGAAGCAGCCCTGCGCCAGAGCAGCAAGACCTACGTCGAACTGTTGAATTTCATCAGCGATCACGGCGAATACCCGCGCACCCATCGCTTGCTGGGCGGTACTGCGGCGCAACCGACTACGCCTCAATACGGAGCACATTGATATGACTTACACCTTGCCTGCCCTGCCTTACGCCTACGATGCCCTGGAACCGCATATCGATGCGCAAACCATGGAAATCCACTACACCAAGCATCACCAGACCTACATCAACAACCTCAATGCCGCGGTCGAGGGCACCGAGTTCGCCGGCTGGCCCGTAGAGAAACTGGTGTCCAGCGTGCAGCAGTTGCCGGAAAAACTGCGCGCTGCGGTGATCAATCAAGGTGGCGGCCACGCTAACCACTCGCTGTTCTGGGCGGTGATGTCACCTCAGGGGGGCGGTAAGCCTGAAGGCGCGCTGGGCAAGGCGATTGACGAGCAAGTAGGTGGTTTTGAAAGCTTCAAGGAGGCCTTCACCAAAGCCGCGTTGACCCGCTTCGGCAGCGGCTGGGCCTGGCTGAGCGTTACCCCGCAAAAGACTTTGGTCGTGGAAAGCAGCGGTAATCAGGACAGCCCGCTGATGAACGGCAACACGCCTATCCTCGGCCTGGACGTGTGGGAGCACGCTTACTACCTGCGCTACCAGAACCGCCGCCCGGAATACATCAATGCCTTCTACAGTGTTATCAACTGGCCAGAAGTTGCCGCACGCTATCAGGCTGCTTTGGCCTGACATTTACCTCCATAACAAGATCTAAGGCCGACTATGGGCACTGAAACACTGGCGATCGGCAGCGTGCGAATGTTTCGTTATGCGCTGGGCTCGCTGCTGCTGCTGGCAGGTACTGCATTGCTGGTGGCCCACGGGCTGGCCTGGCTGGACCTGGAACCGCGTATCTTGCGTGCCTTGCAGGGCGGGGCGATCTGCGCGCTCGGCACCGCGCTGGGCGCGGTTCCTGTATTGGTGATTCGGCGGATGCCGGTTGCCGTGAGCGATACCTTGCTGGGCTTTGGGGCGGGCGTGATGTTGGCCGCCACCGCCTTTTCGCTGGTAGTGCCAGGCATCGCCGCTGCCGAAAGCCTGGGGCTTACGCCCTGGGGGGGCGGGCGGGTTGATTAGTTTCGGCATCATGTTGGGGGCATTCGGGCTGTATCTGGTTGACCGCAAGGTCTCCGGCGCCAGTCCGGAAATGCTGGTGGGCACGCCGGACAAGCCGGTGATCCCGCCGCGAATCTGGCTGTTCGTGTTCGCCATCATTGCCCACAACATCCCCGAAGGCATGGCGGTTGGCGTCTCGGCGGGCGGCGGCATGCCGGATGCCGATAGCCTGGCCATGGGCATTGCCTTGCAGGATGTGCCCGAAGGCCTTGTGATTGCGTTGGTGTTGGCCGGGGCAGGCATGTCGCGGGTCAAGGCGTTTCTGATTGGCGCTGCGTCAGGCTTGGTGGAACCGGTGTTTGCCGTGCTCTGCGCGTGGTTGGTGGGCCTGGCTGAGGTGCTGTTGCCGTTGGGTTTGGCATTGGCCGCTGGGGCGATGTTGTTGGTGGTGACCCATGAGGTCATCCCTGAGTCACGGCGCAATGGCCACGAAAAACTCGCCAGTCTGGGATTGTGTATCGGGTTCTGTTTGATGATGGTGATGGATACTGCCTTGGGGTGAAGCCGTTGCGGCTTCACGCCTACCTCAAAGGGTGAGTTTACTCACCCTCATCAAAGAAGTTGTTGATCAGCGCTACCAGTGCGTCCATCGCTTCCTGCTCTTGCTCGCCTTCGGTCTTGAGATGAATCTTGGTGCCCTTACCGGCCGCCAGCATCATCATTGCCATGATGCTTTTGCCATCGACCATGCTCTCCGGTGTACGCCCGGCCCTGATCTGGCAGGGGAACTGCCCCGCAACTCCGACAAATTTGGCTGAGGCGCGGGCATGCAGGCCCAACTTGTTGATGATTTCAATTTCCAGAGCGGGCATCGCGAAGGTGTTCCTTTCAGCTGAGGTCGCGGTGGCGGACCTGGACGTTCTTGAGGGTTTGTTGCAGTACCTGGCCCAGGCGCTCGGTCAGGTACACCGAGCGGTGATGACCACCGGTGCAGCCAATGGCAATGGTGACATAGGCTCGGTTGCTCGCGGCAAAGCGCGGCAGCCATTTGAGCAAGTAACTGGAGATGTCCTGAAACATCTCCTCCACATCCGGCTGCGCGGCCAGGTATTCGGCTACGGGTAGATCCAGCCCTGACTGGTCACGCAATTCCGGTTTCCAGTAGGGGTTGGGCAGGCAGCGCACGTCAAACACGAGGTCCGCATCCACTGGCATACCGCGTTTGAAGCCAAAAGACTCGACAAGAAACGCCGTGCCGGGCTCCGGCTGGTTCAGCAGGCGCAGCTTGATGGCATCGCGCAGTTGGTACAGGTTAAGGCTGGTGGTGTTGATCTTGAGGTCGGCGAGGTCAATGATCGGCCCCAACAACTTGGTTTCGTCCTCAATGGCTTCGGCCAGGGAGCGGTGAGGGCTGCTGAGCGGGTGGCGCCTGCGGGTTTCGGAGAAGCGTTTTAACAGCGTCTCTTCGTCGGCATCCAGGTACAGCACATCACAATGGATGTGCTTGGCGCGCACTTCTTCCAGCAACTCCGGGAATCGCGAGAGGTGGCTGGGCAGGTTGCGGGCGTCGATCGAAACGGCAACCAGGGGTTGGGCCAGTTCGGTGTGGATCAGTGCACGTTCCGCCAGCTCCGGCAGCAGGCCGGCAGGTAGGTTGTCGATGCAATAGAAGCCATTGTCCTCAAGAACGTTGAGAGCAGTACTTTTACCTGAGCCGGAGCGGCCGCTGACAATGATCAAACGCATGGTTACTGCCCGCTTTGCGCATCCAGGACAACTCGGTACAGCGCCTCGTTGCTGCTGGCACTGCGCAATTGGTCGCGTACGTCCTTGCGGTCAAGCATGCTGGCGATCTGCCGAAGCAGTTCCAGATGCGCATCGGTGGCGGCCTGCGGGACCAGCAGAACAAACAGCAGGTCGACCGGGGCACCGTCGATGGCGTCGAAATCGATAGGGGCATCCAGGTGCAGCAGGGCGCTGACAGGTGTCTCGCAGCCTTTGAGGCGACAGTGAGGAATGGCGATGCCGTTGCCAAAACCGGTCGAGCCGAGTTTTTCACGGGCAATCAGAGCCTCGAAGACATCTTGCATCTCCAGTTCAGGCACTTGGCTGCTGATCAGGTTGGCAATTTGTTCGAGGGCTTTCTTCTTGCTGCCGCCCGGCACGTTCACCAGGGAACGGCCGGGGGTCAGGATGGTTTCAAGTCGGATCATGGGTTGGGGGTGTTAGCGGCCAGTGCCATTAAGAAGGCTCTGCTGCTTTTCCTTATGCTTTTTAAGTTGGCGGTCAAGCTTGTCAGTCAAGGCATCAATCGATGCATACATGTCCTCATGCTCGGCATTGGCGACTACTTCGCCACCGGGAATCTGTAGGGTCGCCTCAACTTTCTGCTGAAGCTTGTCGACTTTCATGATGACTTGCACGTTGGTGATTTTGTCAAAATGACCCTCCAGGCGTTTCAGCTTCTGCTCGACATACTCGCGCAGGGGAGGGGTGACTTCTACATGGTGTCCACTGATGTTGACTTGCATACAGCTTCTCCTTCGTTGCCAGTGCATAAAGCGACGGGTAGGAATACCCGTCACTGGAACGCTGTGGCCCGCCCGTCACATCAAACGCTTGCGCTCGCTGGAAGGCGCGATCCCAAGGGATTCGCGGTACTTGGCGACGGTTCGACGGGCGACCTGAATGCCTTGTGCCTCCAGTAAACCAGCGATCTTGCTGTCACTCAACGGCTTTTTCTGATTTTCCGCAGCAACCAGTTTTTTGATGATCGCGCGGATCGCCGTTGACGAGCATTCGCCGCCTTCGGAGGTGCTGACATGGCTGGAGAAAAAGTATTTCAACTCATAAATACCCCGTGGGGTATGCATGAATTTTTGCGTGGTCACGCGTGAAATTGTCGATTCATGCATGCCTACCGCTTCGGCGATGTCGTGCAGGACCAGAGGCTTCATTGCTTCGTCGCCGTATTCCAGGAAGCCGCGCTGATGCTCGACGATCTGGGTGGCCACTTTCATCAAGGTTTCGTTGCGGCTCTGCAGGCTCTTGATGAACCAGCGGGCTTCCTGCAACTGGTTGCGCATGAAGGTGTTGTCGGCACTCGTGTCTGCCCGGCGCACAAAGCCGGCATATTGCGGGTTGACCCGCAGGCGCGGCACCGACTCCTGGTTCAGTTCAACCAGCCAGCGCTCGTTGTCTTTGCGCACGATGACGTCGGGCACCACGTACTCGGCTTCGCTCGACTCGATCTGCGAGCCCGGACGCGGGTTCAGGCTCTGCACCAGCTCAATGACCTGGCGCAGGTCGTCTTCCTTGAGCTTCATGCGGCGCATCAGTTGGCTGTAGTCGCGGCTGCCCAGCAGGTCGATGTAGTCGGTAACCAGGCGCTGGGCCTCAGCGAGCCACGGCGTCTTGGCGGGCAGCTGGCGCAGTTGCAGCAGCAAGCATTCGCTCAGGGTGCGGGCGCCGATGCCGGCCGGCTCGAACTGCTGGATGCGGTGCAGCACCGCTTCAATTTCGTCCAGCTCGATGTCCAGTTCCGGGTCGAAAGCCTCAAGGATTTCGTCGAGCGTCTCGTCCAGGTAACCCTGGTTGTTGATGCAGTCGATCAGGGTGACGGCGATCAGTCGATCGGTGTCGGACATCGGTGCGAGGTTCAGTTGCCACAGCAGATGGCTCTGCAGGCTTTCACCGGCGGAGGTGCGGGTGGTGAAGTCCCACTCGTCATCGTCGTTGCTGGGCAGGCTGCTGGCGCTGGTCTGATAGACGTCTTCCCAGGCGGTGTCTACTGGAAGCTCGTTGGGGATGCGTTCGTTCCAATCGCCTTCCTCCAGGTTGTCCACCGTAGGGGCGGTTTCCTGGTAGGACGGTTCCTGCACGTCGGCGTTGGGTTTTTGCTCGATGTTGTCGGCCAACGGATCTGCATTATCGAAGTCGTCGCCTTCTTCCTGGCGTTCGAGCATCGGATTGGACTCCAGGGCCTCCTGGATTTCCTGTTGCAGGTCCAGGGTCGACAATTGGAGTAGGCGGATGGCCTGTTGCAGCTGCGGTGTCATCGTCAGCTGCTGGCCCATTCTCAGGACTAGCGATGGTTTCATGGCAGGGGCTTAACACCTTATTCGCCGGCGCAATGCGCCATCCACGACAGGGCGCGTGAGCGCCAAACATAAGCAAATTATATGCCTGATATCGAGGGCTTTGCCTAGAGCGCGGTAACAATAAAAAACCGAAGGTTCTTATTGACTCCCGCGCATCGGGCAAACCACCTGCCACCGCCTTGTTTTCACAGGCGGGTTTACAGGCGAAACTCGTGACCCAGGTACACTTCCTTGACCAGTTCATTGGCCAGGATGGTAGCGGAGTCGCCTTCGGCGATCAGTTGTCCATCGTTGACGATATAGGCGGTTTCGCAGATATCGAGGGTCTCACGCACGTTGTGGTCGGTGATCAATACACCGATGCCCTTGGCCTTGAGGTGATGGATGATCTGCTTGATGTCGCCAACCGAGATAGGGTCGACGCCGGCAAACGGTTCGTCCAGCAGGATGAACTTGGGGGCGGTGGCCAGGGCGCGGGCGATTTCCACGCGACGACGTTCACCACCGGACAGGCTCATGCCAAGGTTGTCGCGAATGTGGTTGATGTGGAATTCCTGCAGCAGGCTTTCCAGTTCCTGGCGACGGCCGTCACGGTCCAGTTCCTTGCGGGTTTCAAGGATGGCCATGATGTTGTCGGCAACCGACAGTTTGCGGAAGATCGACGCTTCTTGCGGAAGATAACCGATACCGGCGCGGGCACGACCGTGCATTGGCTGGTGGCTGACATCCAGGTCGTCGATCAGTACGCGACCCTGATCCGCCTGTACCAGGCCGACGATCATATAGAAGCATGTGGTCTTGCCTGCGCCGTTGGGTCCGAGCAAGCCGACGATCTGGCCGCTGTCGATCGACAGGCTGACGTCGCGCACGACCTGTCGGCTTTTATAGGCCTTGGCCAGATGCTGGGCTTTCAGGGTTGCCATTACTCGGCCTTCTTCTTCGGCTGGATAACCATGTCGATACGCGGACGCGGTGCGGTCACCTTGCTGCCATTGGCGCGGCCGGCATTGGCGATCTGTTTCACGGTGTCATAGGTGATCTTTTCACCTTCCGTGGAGTTGCCATCGGGGCTGAGCACCTTGGCCTGGTCGATCAGCACAATGCGATTCTGCTGGGCGTGATACTGGATGGTCTTGCCATAGCCCTTCATCGGGCCGGTATCGGTCGCGGACTGCTTCTGTTCGAAGTAAGCCAGGTTGCCTACCGAGGTCACGACGTCGATATCACCGGCTTGGGTGCGCGTCAGTGTCACGGTATTGCCGGTGATTTTCATCGACCCTTGGGTGATGATCACGCCGCCGGTGTAGGTGGCAACACCTTGCTTGTCATCGAGTTGCGCATCGTCAGCCGAGATGTGGATCGGTTGCTGGCTATCGTTCGGCAGAGCCCAGGCGCTCACGCTTCCCAGTGCTGCGCCCAAACCGAGCAAAATAGGGAGAGTTTTAACGAGCCTCATACTGTCCTCTTACGTTCGATAGCAGGTGTATCCTGCTTTCTTTCAAATACGCTTTCATTCCCTTGCCAGTCGATACACCGCCAGCGCCGTCGATTCTAACGTCTTGCTCGGTCTGCGCATATTGCTTCTGCGGGAATACGGTCATGCGACTGCTGGTAATCACCGTGTTGCGGTCTTTGGCGTCCGTGCGTGCAACGCGTACCGAGTCAATCAGTTCTACCTCGGTGCCGTCAGGGTTCACCTCGCCACGCTTGCTGGTGACATGCCACGGAAATTCGGTGCCGCGGTACAGGTTCAGGTCCGGGTTGGTCAGCAGGGTGACTTCGGTGGCCTTCAAGTGTTCGACTTTGTCCGAGGTCATTTCGTACTGCAACTTGCCGTCGGGCAGGAACTGCACGCTATAGGCATTGGTAGCGTAATAGTCGATAGCCCCTCCGTCGACCTGTGCAGCCGGCTGGTCGAGGAAGCGCCCCGGGCTGATATTCCAGTAGCCCACCGCGAGCAGCAGCGCGGCGATGACCCCGAATAGCAGGAAGTTGCGAATCTTTTTACTCAGCATAAAACGCTCTATAGGTAGGCGGCGTGTGCCGCTTCAAGGCTGCCCTGGGCTCGCAGGATCAGTTCGCAGACTCGCGGGCCGCACCTTCGCCACCACGGGCAGAGGTGATGCCATGGGCGTGCTCGCGAACAAACGCCGCCGCATTGGCGACGGCCATGCCCAGGCCCACTCGGCGAATAACCGGCAAGTCGGGCAGATCATCGCCCAGGTACGCGACCTGCTCATAGCTTAGGTTGAGTTGGCCAAGAAGCTCGTCCAGAACCACCAGTTTATCCTCGCGGCCCTGATACAGGTGAGGAATCCCCAGATTTTGTGCGCGGCGTTCCACAACGGGGGTTTTCCGTCCGCTGATAATCGCGGTTTGCACGCCCGCAGCCATCAGCATTTTGATGCCCTGGCCGTCGAGGGTGTTGAATGTCTTGAATTCACTGCCATCTTCGAGGAAGTACAAGCGGCCATCGGTCAGCACGCCGTCAACGTCGAAAATCGCCAGCTTGATGTGCTTGCCGCGTTGCAACAGGTCGCTGGTCATTTACATCACTCCCGCACGCAACAAGTCGTGCATGTTCAGGGCGCCGACCGGATGGTCGTCGCTATCGACCACCACCAGGGCGCCGATCTTGTGGTCTTCCATGATCTTCAAGGCTTCGGCTGCCAGCATTTCAGGGCGGGCGGTCTTGCCGTGCGGGGTCATTACTGCGTCGATGGTCGCCGTGTGGATATCGATGGTGCGGTCCAGGGTACGGCGCAAGTCACCGTCAGTGAAGACCCCGGCCAGGCGCCCGTCAGCTTCCAGGATCACGGTCATGCCCAAGCCCTTGCGGGTCATTTCCATCAGCGCGTCCTTCAGTAACGTGCCGCGTTGGACGTGGGGCAATTCATCACCCGAGTGCATGACGTTTTCCACTTTCAGCAGCAGGCGGCGGCCCAGCGCACCACCAGGGTGGGAAAATGCGAAATCTTCAGCGGTGAATCCCCGGGCTTCAAGCAGCGCAACGGCCAGGGCGTCGCCCATGACCAGGGCCGCGGTGGTGGAGGAAGTCGGCGCCAGATTCAGCGGGCAGGCTTCGTGGGCCACATGAACATTCAGATTCACTTCGGCAGCCTCGGCCAGCGTCGACTCTGGATTGCCAGTGACGCTGATCATCTTGATGCCCAGGCGCTTGATCAGCGGCAGCAGGGTCACGATTTCGTTGGTGGTGCCAGAGTTGGACAGTGCCAGGATGACGTCATCTTTGGTGATCATGCCCATGTCGCCGTGGCTTGCCTCGGCGGGATGCACAAAAAATGCGGTGGTCCCGGTGCTGGCCAGGGTGGCGGCGATCTTGTTGCCGACGTGGCCCGATTTGCCCATGCCGACCACTACAACGCGGCCTTTGCTGGCCAGAATCATCTCGCAGGCGCGTACGAAATCTGCGTCGATATGGGCCAGCAAGCCTTCTACGGCTTCGACTTCGAGGCGGATGGTGCGTTGTGCGGATTGAATAAGGTCGCTGGATTGGCTCATGTCTGAAATCGTATAGCCTGACGAAAAGTCGGCGATTATAGCGGTAATGATCAATTCCCTCACGCAAGTTCGTCAGGCTTTGTTCTTTGGGTTCCTGAGATCGATCCCCAGTAACACCGTTGGCAACGTTTTTTCCCTGTCCTCAAACTGAACTAGCACCGTTCCGGCCTTGGGCGCGTTGTACCAGCAGTGATATAGTTCGCCGCCAGTTCGGTCCGCCCAGCCCATGAGGCTATCTATATGCGTCGCCGTTGCAAACGTTTGTCGCATGCGTGGTGTCTGAGTGAGAGGCTGCATCCCAAGGAGTTTAGATGAGTGCCGATAACGCCTACGCGGTCGAGCTGAAGGGACTGACCTTCAAGCGCGGGACGCGCAGCATCTTCAATAACGTCGATATTCGCATTCCCCGTGGCAAGGTCACGGGCATCATGGGGCCGTCCGGTTGCGGTAAGACCACCCTGTTGCGGCTGATGGGCATGCAATTGCGCCCCAGCGCCGGCGAAGTGTGGGTCAACGGCCAGAACCTGCCGACGCTGTCGCGCAGCGATCTGTTCGATGCGCGCAAGCACATGGGCGTGCTGTTCCAGAGCGGTGCGCTGTTTACCGACCTGGATGTATTCGAGAACGTGGCGTTCCCGCTGCGGGTGCATACCCAGCTGTCCGATGAAATGATTCGTGACATTGTGTTGCTGAAATTGCAGGCCGTGGGCCTGCGTGGTGCCATTGACCTGATGCCCGACGAACTGTCCGGCGGCATGAAGCGTCGCGTGGCCCTGGCGCGCGCCATTGCGCTCGATCCGCAGATTCTCATGTACGACGAGCCCTTCGTCGGTCAGGACCCGATCGCCATGGGCGTGCTGGTTCGCCTGATCCGTCTGCTCAACGATGCCCTGGGCATCACCAGTATCGTGGTGTCCCACGACCTCGCAGAAACCGCGAGCATTGCCGATTACCTCTATGTAGTCGGCGATGGCCAGGTGCTGGGGCAGGGTACGCCTGAAGAGCTGATGAACGCCGATAACCCGCGCATTCGCCAATTCATGACTGGCGATCCCGATGGCCCTGTGCCTTTTCACTTTCCGGCAGCGGATTACCGCTCAGATCTTCTGGGGAAGCGCTGATGCGCAAGACATCTCTCATGAAAAGGTTCGCCTTTTCGGTCGCTCGGGCATCGACATCGTCGAGGTGCTGGGTCGTTCGACGATTTTCCTGTTCCACGCCTTGCTTGGCCGCGGCGGCATCGGTGGCGGCTTTGGCCTGTTGCTCAAACAACTGCATTCGGTGGGCGTAATGTCCCTGGTGATCATTGTGGTCTCCGGGGTCTTCATCGGCATGGTGCTGGCGTTGCAGGGCTTCAATATCCTGTCCAGCTACGGGTCGGAGCAGGCAGTGGGGCAGATGGTTGCCCTGACGCTGCTGCGTGAACTGGGGCCGGTGGTGACCGCGTTGCTGTTCGCCGGGCGTGCGGGCTCCGCGTTGACTGCCGAAATCGGCAACATGAAGTCCACCGAACAGCTGTCCAGCCTCGAAATGATCGGCGTGGACCCCCTCAAATACATTGTTGCCCCGCGCCTGTGGGCCGGCTTCATCTCCCTGCCATTACTGGCGATGATCTTCAGCGTGGTCGGTATCTGGGGTGGTTCGTGGGTGGCGGTGGACTGGCTGGGCGTCTACGACGGTTCCTACTGGGCCAACATGCAAAACAGCGTGACCTTTAGCGGTGACGTGCTCAATGGCGTTATAAAGAGCATCGTCTTCGCCTTTGTAGTGACCTGGATCGCCGTATTCCAAGGCTACGACTGTGAGCCCACTTCAGAAGGGATCAGTCGCGCCACCACCAAGACCGTAGTGTACGCCTCGCTGGCAGTACTGGGCCTTGACTTCATTTTGACCGCCTTGATGTTTGGAGATTTCTGATGCAAAACCGCACTGTGGAAATCGGTGTCGGCCTTTTCTTGCTGGCTGGCATCCTGGCTTTACTGTTGCTGGCTCTGCGAGTCAGCGGCCTTTCGGCCAGCCCCACCGCCGATACTTATAAACTTTACGCATACTTCGACAATATCGCCGGTTTGACTGTCAGAGCTAAAGTTACCATGGCCGGTGTAACCATCGGCAAGGTCACGGCAATCGATCTGGATCGCGACAGCTTCACCGGGCGAGTGACCATGCAATTGGACAAGAAGGTAGATAATCTGCCGACTGACTCCACTGCATCTATCCTCACTGCGGGGCTGCTGGGCGAGAAGTACATCGGTGTCAGCGTGGGCGGGGAAACAGCCCTGCTCAAGGATGGTTCGACAATCCACGACACACAGTCGTCGTTGGTACTTGAAGACTTGATCGGAAAATTTTTGCTCAATACGGTCAATAAAGACGCCAAATGAGGAATCTGTTCATGATCTCTACCTTGCGACGTGGCCTGCTGGTACTGCTTGCAGCACTGCCATTGATGGCCAACGCGGCAGGTTCTGCGCACCAGCTGGTGCAGGACACCACCAGCAAGATGCTGGCTGACCTGACGGCCAACAAAGAACAGTACAAGCAAGACCCGAGCAAGTTTTACGACGCGCTCAATACCATTGTGGGCCCCGTCGTGGATGCCGAGGGTATTTCGCGCAGCATCATGACCGTCAAGTACTCGCGCAAGGCAACACCTGCGCAGATGCAGACGTTCCAGGAAAACTTCAAGAAAGGCCTGTTCCAGTTCTACGGCAACGCCCTGCTGGAATACAACAACCAGGGTATTACCGTCGCTCCGGCCGGTGATGAATCCGGTGATCGCACCAGCGTCAACATGAGCGTCAAGGGCAACAACGGCGCCGTTTACCCGGTGCAGTACACCCTGGAGAAGATCAACGGCGAGTGGAAACTGCGCAACGTGATCATCAACGGTATCAACATTGGCAAGCTGTTCCGTGATCAGTTCGCCGACGCGATGCAGCGCAATGGCAACGACTTGGACAAGACCATCAATGGTTGGGCCGGTGAAGTTGCCAAGGCCAAGGAAGAAACCGATAAAGCTGCCGGGAAGCCTGCGCAATGACCGAGTCGGCTGTTCGTCTCGGCGACGCTGGCGAGCTGTTCCTCAGCGGTGTGCTGGATTACCGCACCGGGCCTGACCTGCGCAAGCAGGGTCAGGCGCTGATCAAGACCAGCACGGCTCCTGCGCTGGTGCTCGATTGCTCGGCGGTGACCAAGTCCAGCAGTGTCGGTTTGTCGTTGCTTTTGTGCTTCATGCGTGACGCCGAAGCGGCGAAAAAGCCGGTCAGCATCCGGGCTTTACCCGAAGACATGCGTGAAATTGCCGAAGTTTCGGGTCTGACCGAGCTGTTGGCGCATCCTTAATACACATTATCGGAGAGGCCCCCCGTCAGAGTCCTGCTATGCGGGGTTCGCAGGCGCGGGGCTTTTTTGTATGATGTGCGACCCGTGCGCACTGGGCGCCGATAGAGGTTGATCATGCAGGCCCTAGAAGTTAAAAGCTTTCTCGAAGGAAAGCTGCCCGATACGAGCGTAGAAGTTGAGGGCGAAGGCTGCAATTTCCAGCTGAACGTGATTAGCGATGAACTGGCGGCATTGAGCCCGGTCAAGCGTCAACAGCAGATCTATGCCCATTTGAACCCATGGATCACCGATGGCAGCATCCATGCGGTCACTATGAAATTTTTCAGCCGCGCGGCCTGGGCCGAGCGCACCTGAGCCCCCAAGGCGTCGAGATTCTTATGGATAAATTGATTATTACCGGCGGTGCCCGCCTTGATGGCGAGATTCGCATTTCCGGTGCGAAAAACTCTGCCTTGCCGATCCTGGCAGCGACCCTGCTGTGCGATGGCCCGGTGACCGTGGCCAACCTGCCGCACCTGCACGACATCACCACCATGATCGAGCTGTTCGGTCGCATGGGCATTGAGCCGGTGATCGACGAGAAATTGTCCGTCGAAATCGACCCGCGCACCATCAAGACCCTGATCGCCCCGTACGAACTGGTGAAAACCATGCGTGCGTCGATCCTGGTACTGGGTCCGATGGTTGCTCGTTTCGGCGAAGCCGAAGTCGCCCTGCCTGGCGGTTGCGCCATCGGCTCGCGTCCAGTGGACCTGCACATCCGTGGCCTGGAAGCCATGGGCGCAGTCATTGACGTTGAAGGCGGCTACATCAAGGCCAAGGCACCGGAAGGCGGCCTGCGTGGCGCGAACTTCTTCTTTGATACCGTCAGCGTGACCGGTACCGAGAACATCATGATGGCCGCTGCCCTGGCCAAAGGCCGCAGCGTCCTGCAAAACGCCGCGCGCGAGCCTGAAGTAGTCGACCTGGCCAACTTCCTGAACGCCATGGGCGCCAAGGTATCCGGTGCTGGCACCGACACTATCACCATTGATGGTGTAGAGCGTCTGCACACCGCCACCTATAAGGTCATGCCTGACCGCATCGAGACCGGTACCTACCTGGTTGCCGCCGCCGTTACCGGTGGTCGCGTCAAGGTCAAGGACACCGATCCGACCATCCTGGAAGCGGTCCTGGAAAAACTGCGCGAAGCAGGTGCCGAAATCACCACCGGCGAAGACTGGATCGAGCTGAACATGCACGGCAAGCGGCCAAAAGCCGTTAACGTGCGGACCGCTCCGTACCCGGCGTTCCCGACCGACATGCAGGCGCAGTTCATCTCTCTGAACGCGATTGCCGAAGGCACCGGTGCCGTGATCGAGACCATCTTCGAAAACCGCTTCATGCACGTGTACGAACTGCACCGCATGGGCGCGAAGATCCAGGTTGAAGGCAACACCGCCATCGTGACGGGCACCGAGAAGCTCAAGGGCGCGCCAGTCATGGCCACCGACCTGCGTGCATCGGCCAGCCTGGTGATCTCGGCGTTGATCGCTGAAGGTGACACCCTGATCGACCGCATCTACCACATCGACCGTGGTTACGAGTGCATCGAAGAAAAACTGCAGATGCTCGGCGCTAAAATCCGCCGCGTACCGGGCTAGTCCCGGAACTGAAAACACCGTCACTGCGGTGAGCTGGCTTGCTGTAGTGAGCGGGCTTGTTGTGGTGAGCGGGCTTGCCCCGCGCTGGACTGCGCAGCAGTCCCTTTTCTGGGGGCCGCTACGCAACCCAACGCAAGGCAAGCCCGCTCACTACAGACGCTGTCAGCTCGCAGTATGCTGAATTGGTTTCAAATCGAGGCTGTCATGGCCTCGATCTGCGTCTGGCGCCGTTTGCGACCGGACAGCAATAGCCTGATGAAGGACTGACGTTTCCCATGTTGACCATCGCACTGTCCAAGGGCCGCATCCTTGACGACACTTTGCCGCTTCTGGCTGAAGCGGGCATCGTGCCGACCGAGAATCCGGACAAGAGCCGCAAGCTGATCATCCCCACGACCCAGGACGACGTTCGCCTGCTGATCGTGCGGGCTACCGACGTGCCGACCTACGTTGAGCATGGCGCGGCCGACCTCGGTGTCGCCGGTAAAGACGTGCTGATGGAATACGGTGGCCAGGGCCTGTACGAGCCGCTGGACCTGCGCATTGCCCTGTGCAAGTTGATGACCGCCGGCCGTGTCGGTGATGTCGAGCCCAAGGGCCGCCTGCGCGTGGCCACCAAGTTCGTCAATGTCGCCAAGCGTTACTACGCCGAGCAAGGCCGTCAGGTCGACATCATCAAGCTCTACGGCTCGATGGAGCTGGCGCCGCTGATCGGCCTGGCCGACAAGATCATCGACGTGGTCGACACCGGCAACACCCTGCGTGCCAACGGTCTCGAACCCCAGGACTTCATCGCCGACATCAGCTCTCGCCTGATCGTCAACAAGGCATCGATGAAGATGCAGCACGCCCGTATTCAGGCGTTGATCGACACCCTGCGCACCGCAGTGGAGTCTCGACACCGCGGTTGACCTACCCGCGTAGCTGAAGAGCTACGCCCGTCTATCCGCCTCATAGCCAGAATTCTCAGGTGCCCAAGCGGAAACGACTGCTAGTTTAGGGCGCCTGAGTTTTTGCCAATTCTATTGAGGCCCTCGCTATGACCACGTCCACTGCAATTGCCCGACTCAACGCTGCCGACCCGGATTTCGCCCATCATCTGGATCATCTGCTGAGCTGGGAAAGCGTGTCCGACGACTCGGTCAACCAGCGGGTGCTCGACATCATCAAGGCCGTGCGCGAGCGCGGTGACGCGGCGTTGGTGGATTTCACCCGCCAGTTCGACGGCCTGGACGTTGCGTCCATGTCCGACCTGATCCTGCCCCGTGAACGCCTGGAGCTGGCCCTGACGCGCATCACCGCGCCTCAGCGCGAAGCCCTGGAAGTCGCGGCGGCGCGGGTGCGCAGCTACCACGAAAAGCAGAAACAGGACTCCTGGAGCTACACCGAGGCCGACGGCACGGTGTTGGGCCAAAAGGTCACGCCGCTGGACCGTGCGGGGCTGTATGTCCCGGGTGGCAAGGCGTCGTATCCGTCGTCGGTGTTGATGAACGCAATTCCGGCCAAAGTGGCCGGCGTGACCGAAGTGGTAATGGTCGTGCCAACCCCTCGCGGTGAAATCAACGAGCTGGTGCTGGCTGCGGCCTGCATCGCCGGTGTCGACCGCGTGTTCACCATCGGTGGCGCCCAAGCCGTCGCGGCCCTGGCCTATGGCACTGAAAGCGTGCCGAAGGTCGACAAAGTGGTGGGCCCTGGCAACATCTACGTCGCCACCGCCAAGCGCCATGTCTTTGGCCAGGTCGGCATCGACATGATTGCCGGCCCCTCGGAAATCCTCGTGGTGTGCGACGGCCAGACCGACCCGGACTGGATTGCCATGGACCTGTTTTCCCAGGCCGAGCACGACGAAGACGCCCAGGCGATCCTGGTCAGCCCGGACGCAGAGTTCCTCGACAAGGTCGCCGCCAGCATCGACAAGCTGCTGCCGACCATGGACCGCGCCGAGATCATCGAGAAGTCGATCAATGGCCGTGGTGCGTTGATCCTGGTGCGCGACATGGAGCAAGCCATCGAAGTGGCCAACCGTATCGCCCCCGAGCACCTGGAACTGTCGGTGGCCGATCCACAGGCCTGGCTGCCGTCGATTCGCCACGCCGGTGCGATCTTCATGGGGCGCCACACCAGCGAAGCCTTGGGCGACTACTGCGCCGGCCCGAACCACGTGCTGCCGACCTCCGGCACTGCGCGTTTCTCCTCGCCGCTGGGGGTGTATGACTTCCAGAAGCGTTCGTCGATCATCTTCTGCTCGCCTCAAGGGGCTTCCGAACTGGGTAAGACCGCGTCGGTGCTGGCCCGTGGTGAATCGCTGAGCGCACACGCCCGTAGTGCCGAATACCGAATCCTCGAAGAGAAGGGTAACTAAGTCATGAGCAAATTCTGGAGCCCCTTCGTCAAGGACCTCGTGCCTTACGTACCCGGCGAACAGCCAAAGCTGACCAAGCTGGTCAAGCTCAACACCAACGAAAACCCCTACGGCCCGTCGCCCAAGGCGTTGGCCGCCATGCAGGCCGAGTTGAACGACAACCTGCGCCTTTACCCGGACCCCAACAGCGACCTGCTCAAGCAGGCCGTGGCCAAGTACTACGGGGTCGACGCTGGCAAGGTGTTTCTCGGCAACGGTTCGGATGAAGTGCTCGCGCACATCTTCCACGGCCTGTTCCAGCACGACCTGCCGCTGCTGTTCCCGGACATCAGCTACAGCTTCTATCCGGTGTACTGCGGCCTCTACGGGATCCAGTCCGACCCGGTGCCACTGGATGAGCAGTTCCAGATTCGTGTAGCGGACTACGCCAAGCCTAACGGCGGCATCATCTTCCCCAACCCCAACGCGCCGACCGGCTGCGTGCTGGCGCTGGAGGCGGTGGAGCAGATCCTCAAGGCCAGCCCGGATTCGGTGGTGGTGGTCGATGAAGCCTATATCGACTTCGGCGGCGAAACCGCCATCAGCCTGGTGGATCGCTACCCGAACCTGCTGGTGACCCAGACCCTGTCCAAATCGCGCTCACTGGCCGGTTTGCGGGTGGGCCTGGCCGTGGGCCACCCGGACCTGATCGAGGCGTTGGAGCGCGTCAAGAACAGCTTCAACTCCTATCCGCTGGATCGCCTGGCGATTGTCGGCGCTGCGGCGGCGTTTGAGGACCGTGAGCACTTCGAGAAGACGTGCCAGTGGGTCATCGACAGCCGCAACAAAGTGGTCGCGCAACTGGAAGCTAAAGGCTTTGAAGTGTTGCCGTCAGCGGCCAACTTTATCTTTGCCCGTCACCCCCGGCACGACGCGGCCGGCCTGGCGGCCAAGCTGCGTGAGCAAGGGGTGATCGTGCGGCACTTCAAGCAGGAGCGGATTGCCCAGTTCCTGCGGATAAGCATCGGTACGCCGGAGCAGAACCAGGCGCTGATCGATGGCCTCGGCGAGCTCTAAGCCACACTGAAGATCAAAAAATGTGGGAGGGGGCTTGCCCTCTCCCACATTAGTTTTGCGGTGCTGATTAGATCAACGGCTCATCCGGCTTCTTGTTCTTCCAGCCATCATTGCCCGGCAGCAGCAGGTTCAAAGCAATCGCCACGACCGCACACAGGGCGATGCCCTTGAGGCCGAAGTCATTCGGGCCTGTACCGGTCCCCACCAATACCCCGCCAATCCCGAACACCAGCGTTACCGACACAATCACCAGATTACGCGCCTCGCCCAGGTCGATCTTGTGGCGGATCAGTGTGTTCATCCCCACCGCAGCAATCGAGCCGAACAGCAGGCACAAGATTCCGCCCATTACCGGGATTGGGATGCTCTGCAGCAATGCTCCGAACTTGCCGATAAACGCCAGGCTGATGGCAAACACTGCCGCCCAGGTCATGATTTTCGGGTTGTAGTTCTTGGTCAGCATTACCGCGCCAGTCACTTCGGCGTAGGTGGTGTTCGGCGGGCCGCCAAACAGACCGGCTGCCGTGGTGGCGATACCGTCACCCAACAGGGTGCGGTGCAGGCCGGGCTTTTTCAGGTAGTCGCGACCGGTCACGCTGCCGACTGCAATCACGCCACCGATGTGTTCAATCGCCGGGGCCAGGGCCACCGGGACAATGAACAGGATCGCCTGCCAGTTGAATTCCGGCGCGGTGAAGTGGGGCAGGGCGAACCACGGCGCGGCGGCAATCTTTGCCGTGTCGACCACGCCAAAGTAGAACGCCATGGCAAATCCCACCAACACACCGGAGATGATCGGCACCAGGCGGAAAATACCTTTGCCGAACACCGCCACGATCAACGTGGTGAGCAGCGCCGGCATCGAAATCAGCATGGCTGTCTTGTAGGGAATCAGTTCGGCGCCGTCGCCACCTTTACCCATCGCCATGTTAGCGGCGATCGGTGCCATGGCCAGGCCAATGGAGATGATCACCGGGCCGATGACCACGGGCGGCAGCAGGCGGTCAATGAAGCCGGTGCCCTTGATCTTCACGGCAGCGCCCAGGAACGTATAGACGAAACCGGCGGCCATCACCCCGCCCATCGTCGCGGCAAGGCCGAACTGGTCCTTGGCGAGAATGATCGGCGTGATAAACGCAAAGCTCGACGCCAGAAACACCGGCACCTGCCGCCCGGTCACCAGCTGGAACAACAGCGTGCCCAGGCCTGCGGTGAACAGTGCGACGTTTGGATCAAGACCTGTGATCAGCGGCATCAACACCAGCGCGCCAAATGCTACGAAGAGCATTTGTGCGCCAGACAGGATCTGGCGCCAAAGCGGGTCGTTGAATTCATCCTGCATGCTCACGCGTCCTTCTGCTTGGTACCGAAGATCTTGTCACCGGCATCGCC
>NZ_JADDUM010000131.1 GCF_015163715.1 Pseudomonas cyclaminis | reverse complement strand
CTTCAGATCTCTCATCAGCGGGAGGCGAATTCTACAGCGTTACACGCTGCTGTCAACACCTCTTTTTCCACTTCCTTTTGGTCATGAACTGAGACAACCTGCTGCCGAAAACTGACGTAACTCATTGTTTACCAAGAAGTTTTCAGTTTCGACTGCGCCGGAAGTGGGGCGAATTATAGGCTTCCAGAATCTGGCGTCAACCTTCTTTTTCATATTTCTGTCATATAAGTCAAAAATGCCCCAGAAACGCAAAAGCCGGCCCCGTGGGGCCGGCTTTGCGCCTACCAAGCCTTACAGGCTAGGAAAAGCGAACTGCGACGCCTCATGGCTCGCGCGCTGCGGCCAACGCTGGGTAATCGCCTTGCGACGGGTGTAGAAACGCACACCATCCGGCCCATAGGCGTGCAAGTCGCCAAACAGCGAGCGCTTCCAGCCACCAAAGCTGTGATAAGCCACCGGCACTGGAAGTGGAACGTTCACCCCCACCATGCCCACTTCAATCTCATCACAGAACAGACGAGCCGCTTCACCATCACGCGTGAAGATACACGTCCCGTTGCCATATTCGTGGTCGTTGATCAGTTGCATCGCCGCTTCCAAACTGCTCACCCGCACCACGCACAACACAGGCCCGAATATCTCCTCCTTATAGATGCGCATCTCAGGCGTCACACGGTCAAACAGGCTGCCACCGAGGAAGAAGCCCTCTTCATTCCCGGCAATACTCAACCCACGGCCATCAACCACCAGCTCCGCACCCGAAGCCACACCGTCTTCTATATAGCCGCTGACCTTATCCCGCGCCTGCCCTGTCACCAGCGGCCCCATATCCAACCCACACGTTGTGCCCGCGCCAATCTTCAGCGCCTTGATCTGCGGCACCAACTTGGCAATCAATGCATCCGCCACCTGGTCACCCACGCACACCGCCACCGAGATCGCCATGCAACGCTCACCGCAAGAACCATATGCCGCGCCCATCAAGGCACTGACTGCGTTATCGAGATCCGCATCCGGCATCAGCACCGCATGGTTCTTCGCACCGCCCAACGCCTGTACGCGCTTTCCGCGCTTGGTCGCTTCGGAGTAGATGTACTCGGCAATCGGCGTCGACCCCACAAAGCTCAGCGCTTTCACTTCCGGCGCTTCAATCAGCGCATCCACCGCGCCCTTGTCGCCGTGCACCACACTGAGCACACCTTTAGGCAGGCCAGCTTCCTGCAACAATTGCGCAATCAACAACGTCGAACTCGGATCACGCTCGGAAGGTTTCAGGATGAAACAATTACCGCACACGATTGCCAGCGGATACATCCACAGCGGCACCATCGCCGGGAAGTTGAACGGTGTAATACCCGCTACCACGCCCAACGGCTGGAAGTCCGACCACGCATCAATGTTCGGCCCCACGTTGCGGCTGTACTCGCCCTTCAGAATCTCCGGCGCCGAGCACGCGTACTCAACGTTCTCGATGCCGCGCTTCAACTCACCCGCTGCGTCTTCCAGGGTCTTGCCGTGCTCCTCGCTGATCAACTGCGAGATGCGCGCTTCGTTCTGCTCCAGCAACTGCTTGAAACGAAACATCACTTGGGCACGCTTGGCCGGCGGCGTATTGCGCCAAGCCGGAAATGCGGCTTTGGCCGAGTCGATCGCCTGTTGAATGGTTTCACGGCTGGCCAACGGCACCTGGTGAATCACCTGGCCGGTGGACGGGTTGTACACGTCGGCACTGCGACCGCTGTCGTTGACCAACTCACCGTTGATCAAATGCTGGATAAGGCTCATGCAGGGCTCCTGAAAAGTTGTTCTATATAGAAGGAGAAATCAGTCGATCTTGTTCAGCACTTCGCCGACCGCATCAAACAGGCGGTCCAGGTCCTGCGGCTTGCTATTGAAGGTTGGCCCGAACTGCAAGGTGTCACCGCCAAAACGCACGTAGAAACCGGCTTTCCACAAGGCCATGCCGGCCTCAAATGGACGCACGATGGCATCACCGTCACGCGGGGCAATCTGGATCGCACCGGCCAGGCCGTAGTTACGAATGTCGATCACGTTCCTGCTGCCCTTCAAGCCGTGCAGCGCATTCTCAAAGTGTGGAGCGACTTCGGCCACGCTCTGCACCAGGTTTTCCTTCTGCAACAGGTCGAGTGCCGCCAGGCCAGCCGCGCAAGCGACGGGGTGCGCCGAGTAGGTGTAACCGTGAGGGAATTCCACCGCGTACTCAGGCGTCGCCTGGTTCATGAAGGTCTGATAGATCTCGCTGCTGGCAATCACCGCGCCCATCGGGATCGCGCCGTTGGTGACTTGCTTGGCGATGCACATCAGGTCCGGGGTCACGCCGAAGCTGTCGGCACCGAACATCGAGCCGGTACGGCCGAAACCGGTGATCACTTCGTCGAACACCAGCAGGATATTGTGCTGATCGCAGATTTCACGCAGGCGCTTGAGATAACCCTGCGGTGGCACCAGCACGCCAGCGGAGCCAGCCATCGGCTCGACAAACACTGCCGCGATGTTGGACGCGTCATGCAGTTCGATCAGCTTGAGCAGCTCATCGGCCAACGCGATGCCGCCCAGCTCAGGCATACCGCGGGAAAAAGCGTTGCTCGCCAGCAAGGTGTGCGGCAGATGGTCGACGTCCATCATCGCCTGGCCAAACATCTTACGGTTGCCGTTGACACCGCCCAGGCTAGTGCCTGCGATGTTCACACCGTGATAGCCACGGGCGCGGCCGATCATCTTGGTCTTGGTGGCCTGGCCTTTCAGGCGCCAGTAAGCACGCACCATCTTCACCGCTGTATCGGCGCACTCGGAGCCGGAGTCGGTGAAAAACACATGGTTCAGGTTGCCTGGGGTCAAGTCGGTAATCTTTTCCGCCAGTTGGAAGGACAACGGATGACCGTATTGGAAGCCCGGCGAGTAGTCCAAGGTGCCCAATTGCTTGGCGACCGCTTCCTGGATTTCCTTGCGCGTGTGCCCTGCGCCGCACGTCCACAGGCCTGACAGCGAGTCGTACACCTTGCGGCCCTTGTCATCGGTCAACCAGCTGCCTTCGGCGGCCACGATCAAACGCGGGTCTCGCTGGAAGTTACGGTTGGCGGTGTAGGGCATCCAGTGCGCGTCCAACTTCAGTTGGCTGGCCAGGGACGATGGGGCGTTTTCGGGCATGTTCATCAGCAAAACCTCGCAGGGCAAAAGGCAGCGTCGGGATTGAAAAGCGTTGTTGCAGCTAAATTGCCACGGCGATAAAGTCGGTGAAATTCAACTCTTCTAACCTTCAGTCAGGCCTTCACTAAACTATGAGCAGCCGTCGACCCGATCCCCTGGCCCAAGTCAGCGACTTTGATATTCGTCTGCTGCGCATCTTTCGCAGCGTGGTGGAGTGCGGTGGGTTCTCGGCGGCGGAAACCGTGCTCGGTATCGGGCGCTCGGCCATCAGCCAGCAAATGAGCGACCTTGAACAGCGCCTCGGATTACGTCTGTGCCAACGCGGCCGCGCCGGGTTCTCCCTGACCGAAGAAGGCCGCGAGGTTTATCAATCGGCGCTGCAACTCTTAAGTGCGCTGGAAAGTTTCCGCACCGAGGTCAACGGCCTGCACCAGCATTTACGCGGAGAGTTGATCATCGGCCTTACCGACAACCTCGTCACCCTGCCCCACATGCGCATCACTCACGCCCTGGCCCAATTAAAGGAACGCGGCCCGGACGTGCAGATCCAGATCCGCATGATCGCCCCCAATGAAGTCGAACAAGGCGTACTCGACGGTCGCCTGCATGTCGGTGTAGTGCCACAGGCCAGCGCCCTCTCCGGACTGGAGTACCAACCGTTATATAGCGAGCGTTCGCTGCTCTACTGCGCAGTCGGCCACCCGCTGTTTTACGCCGACGACAAGCAATTGGACGACGAGCGCATCGACAGCCAGGACGCCATCGCACCTACCTTCCGCCTGCCTGCTGAAATCCAGGCCCATTACCAAGCCCTTAACTGCACCGCCAGCGCCTCGGACCGCGAAGGCATGGCGTTCCTGATTCTCACCGGCCGCTACATCGGCTATTTGCCCGACCACTACGCCAGCCTCTGGGTGCAACAAGGCCGACTGCGTGCGCTGAAATCGGCTACACGTTTTTACGATTTAAGCCTCGCATCGGTCACCCGCAAGGGACGTCGCCCTCATTTGGTGCTGGAAAGTTTCCTCGACAGTCTGGCCACAACGCGCTAGCACGGTGCTTACGCAAAAAGCTGAGCAACTGGACAGCTTTTTGCAAGAGCAGATGGAACGTGAACCATCAGCCTTGAGTTAACCCGTCATGCCACCAGAATCCAGCAGCCCCAGCGACCTGATCTACGGCCTCAACGACCGTCCCAAACCCGCGCCAGCTTTTTTGGCCGCACTGCAACATGTGCTGGCCGCGTTTGTCGGCATCATCACTCCCCCACTGATCATCGGCTCCACACTCGGCCTGACCGCCCATTTGCCCTACCTGATCAGCATGGCGTTGATGGTGTCCGGTGTCGGCACATTCATCCAGGCGCGCAGGCCATTTGGGATCGGTGCGGGGATGATCTGCCTGCAAGGCACCAGCTTTGCCTTTCTTGGCGCGGTGCTGTCGGCGGGTTTCCTGGTGAAGCAACGCGGCGGCAGCCCGGAAGACATCATGGCAATGATCTTCGGCGTGTGCTTTTTCGGCGCCGTGGTGCAGATCGTGCTGAGCCGTTTTATCGGCCAACTACGCCGAGTCATCACGCCTTTGGTGACCGGGATTGTCATCACCCTGATCGGCATCAGCCTGATCAAAGTGGGTATCACCGACCTCGGCGGTGGCTTCAATGCACCGGATTTCGGTGCGCCCACCAACCTTGCGCTGGGCCTGTTCGTAGTGCTGACGATCATCCTGCTCAACCGTTCCAACACGCCGTGGGTACGCCTCTCGGCCATCATCATCGGCCTGGCGCTTGGCAGCCTCGCGGCCTGGTTCAGCGGTAAACTGGTGCCCCACGCCCTGCCAGATTTGCCTGTGGTCAGCCTGCCTATACCGTTTCGCTTTGGGTTCAATTTCGACTGGAGCGCTTTCCTACCAATCGCACTGATTTATCTGATCAGCAGCATCGAAACCGTCGGCGACCTCACCGCCAATTGCATGATCGCGCGCCAGCCCATCAGCGGCCCGTCTTATATAAGCCGACTCAAGGGCGGCGTGCTGGGGGATGGTGTGAGCTGCATGATCGCCGCCACCTTCAGCGCCTTTCCCAACACCACCTTTGCTCAGAACAACGGCGTGATCCAACTCACCGGCGTCGCCAGCCGTTACGTTGGCTTATATATAGGCGTGGTGCTGTTTTGCCTCGGCTTGTTTCCGTTGATTGGCGCGGTGTTGCAGCAAATCCCCAAACCCGTATTGGGCGGCGCGACCCTGGTGATGTTCGGCAGTGTGGCGGCCGCAGGCGTGCGCATCCTTGCCCAGGCGCCGCTGGACCGCCGCAGCATGCTGATCATCGCCACATCGTTTGGCGTCGGCCTGGGCATCGCCGCGCAACCGAATCTGTTGCACCTGATGCCGACCCTGGTGCAGAACCTGTTTGACTCGGCCATCACCAGCGGCGGGCTGACGGCCATCGTGCTGTGCCTCCTACTGCCAGAGTCCAAGGCGACTGAAGCTGGCGCAAACCAAGCGCCGGAAAGCGACACACTGGAACCGCTTTAAGGGTTTTGTTGCATCAGGACTTGTCTGAGGCTTGAGGGTGGGTTATCTGTGCACACGTCGTCTCTATCGATCAGCACGGTAATCTCCATGAGCCTCGAAGTTCCTGCCCACAGCAACCACGCCGGTAAGCCCGCCAGCCGCATTCGGCAAAAGAACGAACAAGCGATTCTCCAGGCTGCTGAAGATGAATTCGCGCGCCATGGCTACAAGGGCACCAGCATGAACACCATTGCTGCCAGCGCCGGATTGCCGAAGGCCAACTTGCACTACTACTTCACCAACAAGCTGGGCCTGTATATCGCCGTGCTCAGCAATATCCTCGAACTGTGGGACAGCACATTTAACACGCTGACCGCCGAGGACGACCCGGCCGTGGCCCTCTCCCGCTACATCCGCACCAAGATGGAGTTTTCGCGACGCCAACCCCAGGCCTCGCGGATCTTTGCGATGGAGATCATCAGCGGCGGCGAATGCCTAACCGAATATTTCAGCCAGGACTACCGCACCTGGTTCAGTGGCCGAGCGGCCGTGTTCCAGGCCTGGATCGACGCCGGCAAGATGGATCCTATCGACCCGGTACACCTGATCTTCCTGCTGTGGGGCAGCACCCAGCACTACGCCGACTTCGCCACGCAGATCTGCCGCGTCACCGGTCGCACCAAGCTGACCAAGCAAGACATGGAAGACGCCGGCACCAACCTGATTCACATCATTCTCAAAGGCTGCGGCATCAAGCCGACCCTGTAGACGAAGCCACTTATGCCTTTCACGCTCACCGGTCTTTGCGAATTCCGTGAAGAAATACGCAAAAGCCGCTTCATCACCCTCGCCGCGCCAATCACCAGCCCGCAGGACGCCCAGGCTTTTTTCGAGCAACACAGCGACCTGAACGCCACGCACAACTGCTGGGCCTGGAAGCTGGCCGACCAATACCGCAGCAGTGACGACGGCGAACCCGGTGGCACTGCCGGGCGGCCGATTCTGGCAGCCATCGAAACCCAGGGTTTTGATCAGGTCGCCGTGTTGGTGATTCGCTGGTACGGCGGCATCCAACTGGGCACCGGCGGCCTGGCCCGTGCCTATGGCGGCGGTGCGAATAAATGCCTGCAGAATGCCGAGCGCCTCGAACTGATCAGCCGCGTGCCGCTGAGCTGCGCCTGTGGTTTCTCCGAGTTGAACCTGGTGAAACTGCGCGTCGCCGAACTGGGCGGGCTGATGATCGAGGAAACCTTCACCGCCAACGGCGTCGACCTGCAACTGGCACTGGGCGAAGCGCATATCGACACCTTGCAAACCCAACTGGCCGACCTGAGCCGTGGGCGTATCCTGCTGCAACGCTGAAACTGTTACTGTAATTTGCTGAATTCCCCTGAACCGCGACTCCAAAGGAAGCTTTTCATGTCTACGCCAAAAACCGCACTGATCATCGGCGCCTCGCGCGGGCTGGGCCTTGGCTTGGTCAAGCAACTGCTCCAGGACGGCTGGGACGTAACCGCCACCGTGCGTGATCCGAGCAAGGCCGATGCCCTGAAAGCCGTGGGCCCGGTGCAGATCGAAAAACTCGACATGGACGATCAGCAAGCCGTGATCGCCCTGGCCCAGCGCCTCAAAGAGCGCACCTTCGACCTGCTGTTCGTCAACGCCGGCGTCAAAGGCCCGGCCAACCAGGAACCTGGCCACGCCACCCTGGCGGAAGTCGGCCAACTGTTTTTCACCAACGCCGTGGCGCCGATCAACCTGGCGCAGCGCTTTGTCGGACAGATCCGCAAAGACAGCGGCGTGCTCGCATTCATGAGTTCGGTGCTGGGCAGCGTGACGATCCCCGACGGCTCGGACCTGGCGCTGTACAAGGCCAGCAAGGCTGCGCTCAACTCCATGACCAACAGCTTCATCACACAACTGGGCGACCACAAGCTCACCGTGCTGTCGCTGCACCCAGGCTGGGTAAAGACCGACATGGGCGGTGAAAACGCGCACATTGATGTCGACACCAGCGTGCGAGGCCTGGTGGATCAGGTAAATGCCTACACCGGCAAAGGCGGCCACCACTTCGTGGACTACAAAGGCGACACCATCGCCTGGTGAACCCTCGGTTTTCCTACGAGTAGACCAGATCCCGAACTACACGTAATCTACGCAGCTCGCCCTCACGGGCGACCCTGGATCAGCAGACAGGGCAACACTGAGCTGGCAAACCTGAACCCATCATTCAGAGGAGCCGGCCAATGCCTGCGACCCGTATCTGGTTAAAAAACCCCCTCGCGATTTTCACTGCCAATGGCCTCGATGCCCGTGGCGGCCTGGTGCTGCAAGACGGTGTGATCACCGAAGTGCTGGCCCAGGGGCAAGCACCCGCACAGCCCTGTGCCGAGGTGTTCGATGCCCGTGAACATGTGATCCTTCCGGGGTTGATCAACACCCACCATCACTTCTACCAAACCCTCACCCGCGCCTGGGCGCCAGTGGTCAACCAGCCGTTGTTTCCCTGGCTGAAAACCCTGTACCCGGTGTGGGCGCGGCTGACCCCGGAAAAGCTCGCCCTGGCCACCAAGGTCGCACTGGCTGAGTTGCTGCTTTCGGGCTGCACCACCGCGGCCGACCACCACTACCTGTTCCCCGACGGCCTGGAGAATGCCATCGATGTGCAAGTGGAAAGTGTGCGCGAACTCGGCATGCGCGCCATGCTCACCCGCGGCTCCATGAGCCTGGGCGAAGCCGACGGTGGCCTGCCGCCGCAACAGACCGTGCAACAAGGCCAAGTGATCCTCGACGACAGCCAGCGCCTGATCCACGAATACCACGAGCGTGGCGACGGTGCGCAGATCCAGATCGCGTTGGCGCCCTGCTCGCCGTTCTCCGTCACCCCGCAAATCATGCAAGCCAGCGCCGAACTGGCCAACAGCCTCGACGTGCGCCTCCACACCCACTTGGCGGAAACCCTCGACGAAGAAGATTTCTGCCTGCAACGCTTCGGCCTGCGCACCGTGGATTACCTCGACAGCGTCGGCTGGCTTGGCCCACGCACCTGGCTGGCCCATGGCATTCACTTCAACCCGGATGAAATTGCCCGCCTCGGCGCCGCCGGCACTGGGATCTGTCACTGCCCAAGCTCGAATATGCGCCTGGCGTCCGGCATCTGCCCGACCCTCGACCTGCTGGCAGCCGGCGCGCCGATCGGCCTGGGCGTGGACGGTTCCGCCTCCAACGACGCGTCGAACATGATCCTCGAAACCCGCCAGGCCCTGTACATCCAGCGCCTGCGTTACGGCGCGGAAAAAATCACCCCGCAAGGCGTGCTCGGTTGGGCTACCAAAGGTTCGGCGCAGTTGCTGGGGCGTAAGGATATCGGCGAGTTGGCCGTCGGCAAACAGGCCGACCTGGCGCTGTTCAAACTCGATGAACTGCGTTTTTCCGGCAGCCATGATCCGATTTCCGCACTGCTGTTGTGTGGTGCGGATCGGGCGGATCGGGTGATGATCGCAGGCAAGTGGCGCGTGATCGACGGGCAGGTGGAGGGCCTGGATCTGAAGGGCCTGATCGCCGATCACACCCAGGCGGCTCGACAGCTGATCGCCGGGACCTAAGCAAACACAGTTCAAAATGTGGAAGGGGGCAAGCTCCCTCCCACACTTTTATCTGTTGTGTTCCTACAACCCCAGCAGAGACAACATGATAAACGTCGCAAACAACACAAAATGAGTCATCCCTTCGATGGCGTTGGTTTCGCCATCGTTGAGGTTGATCGCGCTGACGATCAACGTGATAAACACCATCACGGTTTGCACCGGCGTCATCGCCATCTGGAACGGCTGGCCAGTGTAGAGCGCCATGGCCTCCATCACCGGCACTGTCAAAATCACTGTCGACAACGACGCACCCAGCGCAATGTTCACCACTGACTGCATGCGATTGGCCAGTGCAGCGCGCAACGCTGTCAGGATTTCCGGCGCCGCCGAGATCGCCGCGACCACAATCGCCGTGATCACCGGCGGTGCGCCCGTGCCTTCCAGGCCCAGGTCGAGGGTCTTGGACATCACCTCGGCCAGCGCGCCAATCACAATCACGCCAAACACCAGCGTGCCAATGGAGAACGCCAGGTTCACCGGCGGCGTCTGCTCCTCTTCCGGCAGTTTCTTACGGCGTTTTTCCGGGTAGCTGTAGCTGAAGAAATAACTGTGGGGCCCCACCTGCATGCGCAGGAACAGGGTATAGAGCACCACCATCGCGCCAATGGTGAAGGCTGAGTAAATTTTCCAGTCGGCTTCGGGGATAAATTCCGGCACCACCATCGACACGCCCATGGCCGTCAGGATCATCACGCTGTAGGTGCGCGCCGAGTCATCGTTGTAGGACTGCTCGCCATGTTTGATGCCGCCCATCAACGCGGCAAGGCCGAGGATGCCGTTGATATCCAGCATTACCGCGGAGTAAATGGTGTCACGCACCAAGGTGGGCGACGGCTCGTTGCTCATCATGATCGCCAGGATCACCACTTCCACCAGCACGGCCGCCAGGGTCAGGATCATAGTGCCGTAAGGGTCGCCGACTTTTTCCGCCAGTTGCTCGGCGTGATGGGCCACACGCATCGACGCCACCACGATAAAACCGATCAACGCCACGCCGGCCAGCAGCGCGACCAGTTGCCCGCTGTGCAGCATCCAGTGCTCCAGCGGGTAGGCGGCGATGGCGGCAATCAGCGCCAACAGCATGAATTTTTCTTGCTTGAGAGAGGAGAGCATTCGGGGCCTTTTCGTACAGCAAATCAGTCATTGATGGGGTACAGACTGCGCCACGCTGCTAACGTTTCGTTACACCTTAGTTCAGAACCCTCTTGCGCGAATAAAACGAATACTCTCCTGCCGGTCAGGTTTTACCGATTATTTCAGCCATGACCTGTAGAATGCGCCCATTGCACCTGATGAGAATTTAGACATGTACGATTGGCTCAACGCCCTGCCCAAGGCTGAACTGCACCTGCACCTGGAAGGCTCGCTGGAGCCTGAGCTGCTGTTCGCCCTGGCCGAGCGCAACAAGATTGCGCTGCCATGGAACGACGTCGAAACCCTGCGCAAGGCCTACGCCTTCAACAACCTGCAAGAGTTTCTCGACCTGTATTACAAAGGCGCCGATGTGCTGCGCACCTCCCAGGACTTCTACGACCTGACTTGGGCCTACCTGCTGCGCTGCAAAGAACAGAACGTGATCCACACCGAACCCTTCTTCGACCCGCAGACCCACACCGACCGTGGCGTGCCGTTCGAAGTCGTGCTCAACGGCATCGCCGCTGCACTCAAAGATGGCGAGCAGCAACTGGGCATCACCAGCGGCTTGATCCTCAGCTTCCTGCGCCACCTGAGCGAAGACGAAGCGCAGAAAACCCTCGACCAGGCGCTGCCGTTCCGTGACGCGTTCGTGGCCGTGGGCCTGGACAGCTCCGAGATGGGTCACCCGCCGAGCAAGTTCCAGCGGGTGTTCGACCGGGCCCGTCATGAAGGCTTCCTCACCGTCGCCCACGCCGGCGAAGAAGGCCCACCGGAGTACATCTGGGAAGCCATCGACCTGCTGAAAATCCAGCGAATCGACCACGGTGTGCGCGCCATCGAAGACGAGCGCCTGATGCAGCGCATCATCGACGAGCAGATCCCGCTGACCGTATGCCCGCTGTCCAATACCAAGCTCTGCGTGTTCGACGACATGGCCCAGCACAACATCCTCGACATGCTGGAACGTGGTGTGAAGGTGACCGTGAACTCCGATGACCCGGCGTACTTTGGTGGCTATGTCACCGAAAACTTCCACGCGCTGTACACCTCTCTGGGTATGACCCAGGACCAGGCCAAACGCCTGGCGCAGAACAGCCTGGATGCGCGTCTCGTAAAGCCGTGATGTAAGCAGAATGTGGGAATGAGCGCCTGTGACGAGGGCGTTTGTTCCTACAGCGCTGCCAATCGGGCGATTTCCTTCACCCCGATGTCGTTGACCACCACAGCATGGGACTCGTTGACCAGGCTGATCCAGTTCGATTGCAGGAACAACTGCAACAGCCCCGCGCCCAACGCGCCACCCAGGTGCGGTTGCCGCTGGCTCCAATCGAAACAGTCGCACACCAGCGGTGATGCCAGGGCCTGAGTAAAAATACCCAGGCCCGCCAAGTGCTGCACGCCCTTGACCGTGACCTCGATGCGTTGCTCGCGACGCTCGATCCAACCCGCCACCAACATCCGGTCATACAGCCCCGCCGCCAGCTCACCGCCGAGGTGACCCTGGCACAGCCGAACATGGCGCAACAACGGTGGCGCCACCAACGCCAACGGCGAAGCATCCGGCGAACTGCGTATTGCGCTGGCCAGGGTGGTACTGGCCAAGGCATCGATGGCGACGCTCACGTCGGCAGCCGCCACGCGGAACAACCGTTTACCGCGCCGGGCTTCGATCCGTAGCAAACCACTCCCAGTCAGCCGTGCCAGATGCGCATTGGCCGAGGCCGGTGACAGCCCGGCAAGCGTAGCCAGTTCTTCAGAGGACTTGGCCGAGCCGTCCATCAGGGACCAGAGCATGGCGGTGCGTTTTGGCTCAGCGAGCAAGCTGGCGATCTGACTGATGCATGGTGCCTCTTCCATCGATTCACTCCCTGTCGACTTATTTTTGTACTGCGGTTGGCGCCAAAGTATAGGTGCGTAAACCGGCAGTTCCTTAGCGTCTTACAGCGCGACTAGGGACAGGATCTGAGTGAAATTTCCTTGTGTGATGGAGGCTGTTTACGTTGCGCCTGATCGCTCCGGCAATTGAGCGGTCAATGTCGCACAGCGAGACACGAGCATTTCTCGCAACAGGTTGATGGGTTTGCTCAACTGCGCGCGATGCGCGCACAGCAGATTGAGCGGTGTGCGCTCGCCGCGCAGCTCCGGCAGGATCAGGCGCAGGCGCCCGGCCAGCACGTCGGTGCTCACGTCCAGCCAGGATTTATAGGCAATGCCTACACCCGCGACGGCCCAGCGGCGCACCACGTCGGCATCGTCGCTGAAGCGGTCGCCGCTGACCGTCAAGCTGACGTCGCGCTTGCCGTCGTGAAAGGTCCAGTGGTCATGCACACGACTGCCGAGCATATAGAGCAGGCAATTGTGCTGGGCCAATTGCTCCAGGTGTCGCGGCTCACCGTGGCGTGCGAGGTAACTGGGCGCCGCGCACAGCACACGAACGTTGTGCGGCGCGACGGGCAGTGCAACCAGGCTGGAATCCTCGGGCTCTCCATAGCGCAGGGCAATGTCCACCGGCTGGCGAAACAGGTCGGCAATCCGGTCCCCCAACAACAGGCGCACGGTGAGCTGCGGGTACTCACGCTGGAATTCGTCCAACCACGGCAGCAGTTGGTTGCGGCCAAAATCCGAGGGGGCCGACAGTTGCAGCACACCGCTGACATGGTCCTGGCCGCTGGCCAACAGGCGCCGTCCTTCATCCAGAGAACTCAACGCGGCGCGGGCATATTCCAGAAAGCCCTCACCCTCGGCCGTCAGGCGCAGGCTGCGGGTGGAGCGCGCCAGCAAACGCGTGCCCAGTTGTTGCTCGATACGCTTGAGCGCCGCGCTGGCCACCGCGGGCGACAAGTCCATCACCCGCGCCGCCGCCGACAAACTGCCCAGGTCGGCAGCGCGCACAAACAACTGCAAATCATCAAAGCGCAGCATGCTCTCCCCCTATTATCAAAATTCCATTGAAACAGAGTGCTGTTTTAGCGGCTTTTATCTGCTTGGGAAATAACCAATTATTTGCCCATCCCGTTCATCAGCTGTTTTGGAGCCCCCATGAAAGCCATTGCCTACTACGCATCACTGCCGATCACCGATGAAAAATCCCTGCAAGACATCGAATTGCCGGAGCCTGTCGCCGGCCCTCGCGACCTGCTGGTGGAAGTCAAAGCCATCTCGGTGAACCCGGTGGATACCAAGGTGCGCCAGAACGTCGCCCCGGAAAACGGCGCCTCCAAGGTGCTGGGATGGGACGTCGCCGGTGTGGTCAAGGCGGTCGGCAGTGACGTGAGCCTGTTCAAGGTCGGCGACAAGGTGTTCTACGCCGGCTCCCTGGTACGCCCAGGCGGCAACAGTGAACTGCACACTGTGGACGAGCGTATCGTCGGCCATATGCCCAAGAGCCTGGGCTTTGCCGAAGCCGCCGCACTGCCGCTGACCGCCATCACCGCCTGGGAGCTGCTGTTCGAGCGCCTGCAAGTGCGTGAGGGTAAAGACGACGAAGGCCAGAGCCTGCTCATCGTCGGCGCCGCCGGTGGCGTGGGCTCGATCCTGACCCAACTCGCCAGCCAGCTCACCGCACTGAAAGTGATCGGTACCGCCTCGCGCCCGGAAACCCAAGCATGGACCAAGGCGCTCGGCGCCGACCTGGTGATCGACCACAGCCAACCGCTGAGCGAAGCGCTGAAACACGCCGGCCACCCGCAGGTGACCCACGTTGCCAGCCTGACCCAGACCGACCATCACCTGGATCAACTGGTAGAAGCACTACAGCCCCAGGGCAAACTGGCACTGATCGACGACCCCAAGGCGTTAGACGTGAGCAAGCTCAAGCGCAAGAGCCTGTCGCTGCATTGGGAGTTCATGTACACGCGCTCGATGTTCGAGACGCCAGACATGATTGAGCAACACAACCTGCTCAATCGGGTCGCCGAGCTGATCGACGCCGGCACCCTGGAAACCACGGTGGGCGAGCACTTCGGCGTGATCAATGCAGCGAACCTGCGCCGAGCCCACGCCCTGCTGGAAAGCGGCAAGGCCAAGGGCAAGATCGTGCTGGAAGGCTTCTGAAATAACGTCTGTCAGTGTCGTCCCTTATTCGTGTGAGTAATGGACGACACCGCTAGTCAGAGAGTTGATCTTTGTCATATTTGTGAGCGTATTCGGGTTTATATTGGCCGCCTTTGCCACGATTCTTTTACGTGAGGAAGTCAGCAATGAAGATCCTGATAAAAGCGTTAGCAAAATCCCAATGGGAAGTTCGTCTGGACCAGAAGGCGATTACTTTTCACACTGAAGCCGAAGCACGCGCCTTTGCCGATACCCTGCAAGCGCGTATCCAGGCGCCTCACCGCTTTCCAATCAGCCAGCAACATTGCGCCGCTGGCTGACCCGCTCGTCAGACCTGCGCTTGCGCGGCTCTTGCCCGTTGCAGGCGCTGGGTCGACACGGCCACCGTCACCGCCAATACACCGCACAGGCTGATGACCATCGCCATCGGCATGGCTGTGCCATCGTGTAACACCCCCACCAACGACGCCGCCCCCGCCGCCACACCGAACTGGATGCAGCCAAGCAATGCCGACGCACTGCCCGCCCGTGCGCCCTGCCCACTCATGGCACAGGCCGAGGTATTGGGCAAAATGCAGCCCAGGCTGGCGATGCAGATAAACAGCGGCACCAGCAATGGCCACAGCGCATCAGTGCGCAACGCCGTGATGCCCAGCAGCGTCAGGCCCGCCAGCAGATACACCCACACCGAACGCGACAGCAAAAATGCCGGGCCACGCTTGGCCAGCAAGCGTGCATTGAGCTGCGCCACCAGGATGAAGCCTGCGGCGTTGGAGCCGAACACCCAGCCGTAATGCTCAGCGGGCACGCCATACAGTTTGATAAACACGAACGGTGAACCGGCGATGTAGGCAAACATCCCGGCAATCGACAGCGCGCCGGTGAGGGCGTAGCCGAGGTAAACCCGGTCGGACAGCAACCCAAAGTAGCGGCGCAACGAGCCCGACAACGGCTGGCGCGGCTGATGGGCCGGGAAGGTCTCGGGCAGGCCGAATGCCACAGCAACGGCGGCCATCACACTGAAGATCGTCAACGCCAGGAAGATCGACTGCCAGCCCCACAACCCGACCATCACCCCGCCGGCCAGCGGCGCGAGGATGGGCGCCAGGCCGGTCACCAGCATCAATTGGGAAAACACTTTGGCCGAACCCACGGCGTCGCATTTGTCGCTGACCACTGCGCGGGAAATCACCATGCCGGCGCAGCCGCCCAGGGCCTGCACGAAGCGGGCGCCGATCAGCCAATCCAGGGAGGGCGCGTAGGCGCAGGCGAAAGATGCCAGGGTGAACAGCGTCACGCCACTGAGCAGCGGCCCGCGTCGACCGAAACGATCCGCCAGGGGGCCGTAGATCAATTGGCCAATGGCCAGGCCGGCGAAGTACACCGCCAGGGTCAACTGGATGTGTTTTTCATCGGTGGCGAAGGCCGTGGCCATTGCCGGAAAGCCCGGCAGGTAAAAGTCGATCGCCAGCGGCGCGAAGGCGCTCAAGGCACCCAGGATCAGGATTATGCGAAGGTTCATCAGGCACCCAAGAGAGTCGGCAGCCCGACAGTCTAGCCGGGCCTGGGTGCCTTGAACATTAAGTTAGCTCGCTAACTATTAAAATCAGGCGAGCTTGGCGCTGTAGCCTTCCTCGGTGATCAGGCTGATCACCTCTTCGGCAGACAAGCGGCTTTCCACGCCCACTTCCTTTGCCGCCAGATCGACCTTCACGCTGGCCGCCGGGTCCTGGCTCTGCACCGCCTGGGTCACCGCCCGGACACAATGGCCGCAGGTCATCCCTTCAACGCTGAATACTTGCATGACATGACTCCTTTGATGAGGTTGAAACCAGTCTCGACCTTGCCACGATGGCAAGGTCAAGTTCTGAAAAAATCGGCCGGGCTGGTATTCGGCGGCACTGTCGGCCAAGCTTGAGCCATCTTTGATTCATACCACGGAGCATTCGCCATGCGCTGGTCGTTTTTTGCCCTTGCCGGCTTCATGAGTTTGTCTGCCGCTGCGCCCATGGCCAGTGCCGATCAAGATTACGCGGTGCTGATCATTTCCCGGGAACGCCTGGAAGTACTGACCAACTGCGAGATCGGCCTCTACCTGAATGACCAGTTGGCGGGCCGGCTGTTCCAGGAGCAGGCCACCTCCTTCAACCTGCCCGCTGGCGATGTGTCACTGCGCCTGAAGCTGCTGCCGGGCCAAGCGCCGGGCTGCCTGCCAGGCCTGCTCGCCCCGCCCGCGCAGAACATCAAGCTCAAGGCCGGTGATGTACGCAAGTTGCGGATTGCCCAAGGCCCGGACGGCATGTACCTCAAAGCCGCTGCATTGGACTACTGAAGGCGCTTGACCTTACCCACAGGTCAAGGTTGATCCTAGGGGCAACTTCTCCTGGAGGACTGCCCCATGAATGGATCCACCACCTTTGATCTGCCCATCAGCGGCATGACCTGCGCCAGCTGCGCCGGGCGTGTCGAGCGTGCGCTGGGCAAGGTGCCGGGGGTGCAAAGCGTCAGCGTCAACCTGGCCAATGAGCGTGCCCACGTCCAAGTGCAGGGCCAGATGGACCCCGCCGTGCTGATCGCGGCCGTCGACAAGGCCGGTTACAGCGCGAGCCTGCCCCAAAGCGAAATAGCCACCGAGACCGATCAAGCCCAGCGCCTGCACCGCGAGCGTTGGTCGCTGCTGCTGGCGATTGCGCTGGCCCTGCCGTTGGTGCTGCCGATGCTGGTAGAACCCTTCGGCCTGCACTGGATGCTCCCGGCCTGGATGCAATTCGCCCTCGCCACCCCCGTGCAATTCATCTTTGGTGCGCGTTTCTATATCGCCGCCTGGAAAGCGGTGCGCGCCGGTGCCGGCAATATGGACTTGCTGGTGGCCATCGGTACCAGCGCCGGTTACGGCCTGAGTATTTACGAATGGCTCACCGCCCACGCCGGGATGGCGCCGCACCTGTACTTTGAAGCATCGGCCGTGGTGATCGCCCTGGTGCTGCTGGGCAAATACCTGGAAAGCCGTGCCAAACGCCAGACCGCGAGTGCCATCCGAGCCCTGGAAGCCTTGCGCCCTGAACGCGCCCTGCGTGTACAGGATGGGCGCGAAGAGGATGTCGCGATCAGCGCGTTGCAGCTCAATGACCAGGTGCTGGTCAAACCCGGCGAGCGTTTCCCGGTGGACGGCGAAGTGATCGAAGGCCAAAGCCATGCCGACGAGGCGCTGATCAGCGGCGAAAGCCTGCCAGTGCCCAAGCAACCCGGCGATAACGTCACCGGCGGCGCCATCAATGGTGAAGGTCGCCTGCTGGTGCGCACCACCGCCCTTGGCGCTGAAAGTGTGTTGGCACGCATCATCCGTCTGGTGGAAGACGCCCAGGCCGCCAAGGCGCCGATTCAGAAACTGGTGGATAAAGTCAGCCAGGTCTTCGTCCCGGCCGTACTGGTGCTGGCATTGCTCACGCTGGTGGGTTGGTGGCTGTACGGCGCGTCGCTGGAAACGGCGATTATCAACGCCGTGGCGGTGCTGGTGATCGCCTGCCCTTGCGCCCTCGGGCTGGCCACGCCGACTGCAATCATGGCCGGCACGGGTGTTGCTGCCCGCTATGGCATCCTGATCAAAGACGCCGAAGCCCTGGAACGCGCCCATGAGGTGAGCGCAGTGGTCTTCGACAAGACCGGCACCCTCACCTCCGGCACGCCAAAGATTGCACACTTGGTCGCGGTGGATGGCAATCAAGCCGTGCTGCTGCAACAGGCGGGCGCGCTGCAACGTGGCAGCGAACATCCGCTGGCCAAGGCCGTGCTGGATGCCTGCAACGAACAAGGGCTGAAGGTCGCGGATGCGAGCGCCAGCCAATCCCTGACCGGACGCGGTATTGCAGGCACCCTCGACGGCCGGCCATTGGCCCTGGGCAATCGCCGCCTGCTGGAGGAAAGCGGCTTGAGCGCGGGGGACCTGGCAGGCTGCGCCAAAGACTGGGAAGCCGAAGGCCGCACCTTGTCCTGGCTGATCGAACAGGGCCCGCAACCACGCGTGCTCGGGCTGTTCGCCTTTGGCGACACCCTCAAGCCCGGTGCGTTGGCGGCCGTTGAGCAACTCAAGGCCCGGCACATCAGCAGCCATTTACTGACCGGCGACAATCGTGGCAGCGCCCGCGTAGTGGCGCAGGCCTTGGGCATCGACGATGTACACGCCGAAGTGCTGCCCGCCGATAAGGCCGCCACCGTCGCCGAACTGAAAAAAACCGGCGTAGTGGCGATGGTCGGCGACGGCATCAACGACGCCCCGGCCCTGGCTGCCGCCGATATCGGCATCGCCATGGGCGGCGGCACCGACGTGGCCATGCACGCCGCCGGGATCACCCTGATGCGCGGGGACCCACGCCTGGTGCCGGCCGCCCTGGAGATCAGCCGCAAGACCTATGCAAAAATCCGCCAGAACCTGTTCTGGGCCTTTGTGTATAACTTGATCGGTATCCCCCTGGCCGCATTCGGCCTGCTCAACCCGGTGCTGGCGGGCGCGGCCATGGCCTTGTCCAGCGTCAGCGTGGTGAGCAATGCTTTGCTGTTGAAAACCTGGAAACCCAAGGACCTGGAGGATCAACGCCCATGAACATCGGCCAAGCCGCTCGCCAAAGCGGGCTGAGCGCGAAGATGATTCGCTACTACGAATCCATCGGCCTGCTCAAAGCCGCCCACCGCACGGACAGCGGCTACCGTGTGTACAGCCCGGAGGATTTGCACACGTTGGCGTTTATCAAACGCTCGCGGGATCTGGGGTTTTCATTGGAAGAGGTTGGCAAGCTGCTGACCCTGTGGCAGGACCGGCAACGGGCCAGCGCAGACGTGAAGGCGTTGGCCCGCCAGCATATCGAGGCGTTGAACCAGAAGATTCTGGAACTGGGGCAGTTGCGCGATACGTTGCAGGACCTGGTGGAGCACTGCCAGGGCGATCATCGGCCGGATTGTCCGATTCTCAAGGAGTTGGCTTCGGGCAGTTGCTGCTCTTAAAGGTGTACACAAAACAAATGTGGGAGGGGCAAGCCCCCCTCCCACATTTTTTGACTTGTGGTGTTATTGATAGAACAGCCGATACCCCACCTGCCCCACCGCCTCGTTAATCAACTGCCCGCTCTGCCTACCGACTTGAACTCCGGCATCCAGCCGCCCCAGCGGCCGGGCATTGTCCACGCC
>NZ_JADDUM010000130.1 GCF_015163715.1 Pseudomonas cyclaminis | reverse complement strand
CCCAGCTGAGCTATAGCCCCTCATCGGTGAGGACGGGGCGAATCTTAATGGCGGTTTGGAAGTGTGTCAAATTTATTTTCAACATTTTCCAAAGTTTTTTGCCGGGATAACAATCACTTACCGACGAAACCCCGGAAAACCGGGGTTTCGTCGCTGCAACGGCCTGCTTACGCGATAGCGCCCAGCAGCTTTTCCCACTCTTTGTTTTCTTTCTTCGACACACCACCAAGCAAATCAAGGGCTTGGCGCAGACGGAAACGAGTGAGGTCCGGACCGAGAATTTCCATCGCATCGAGCACCGACACCGAACTGGCCTGCCCGGTGATCGCAGCAAACATCAGCGGCATGGCGTCACGCAACTTCAACTCCAGGGACTCCACCACCGCCTGGATCGTCGCGGTGATCGCGTCCTTCTCCCACTGGCGCAGGCTTTCGAGCTTCCACAGGATCAACTGCATCAACTGGCGAACCTGGTCGCCCGAGAGCTTCTTGGACTCGAACAACTTGACATCCGGGTTCACGCCCCCGGCAAAGAAGAAGCTGGCCAACGGGGCGACCTGGCTGAACGTCTCCACCCTGCCCTGCACCAGCGGCGCGATCTTCATCATGTACTCAGGGTTCAACGCCCACTGCTGCACGCGGCTGGCGAACTCTTCCACCGGCAGATCACGCAACCACTGGCCGTTGAGCCAAGACAGCTTCTCGACATCGAAAATCGGACCGCCCAGGGACACGCGGGACAGGTCGAAGTTGTCGACCATTTCCTGCAGCGAGAATTTCTCGCGCTCGTCCGGCATCGACCAGCCCATGCGACCCAAATAGTTGAGCATCGCTTCGGGCATGAAGCCCATGCGCTCGTAGAAGGTCACCGACGTCGGGTTCTTGCGCTTGGACAGCTTGCTCTTGTCCGGGTTACGCAGCAGCGGCATGTAGCACAGCTGCGGCTGTTCCCAGCCGAAGTATTCGTAGAGCAGGATCAGTTTCGGCGCCGACGGCAGCCACTCTTCGCCACGCAGTACGTGGGTGATGCCCATCAGGTGGTCGTCGACCACGTTGGCCAGGAAGTACGTCGGCAGGCCGTCGGTCTTCATCAGCACCTGCATGTCCATGCGGTCCCACGGGATCTCGACGTCACCGCGCAGCATGTCCGGCACCACGCACACGCCTTCGCTCGGCACTTTCATGCGGATAACGTGCGGTTCGCCGGCAGCCAGGCGCTGGGCCACTTCTTCCTTGGACAGCAGCAGCGCACGGCCGTCGTAGCGCGGGGTTTCGCCACGGGCCTGTTGTTCGGCGCGCATCTGGTCCAGTTCTTCGGCGGTGCAGAAGCACGGGAACGCATGGCCCATGTCGACCAATTGCTGGGTGTACTGCTTGTAGATGTCGCTGCGCTCGCTCTGGCGATACGGGCCGTGTGGGCCGCCAACGTCCGGGCCTTCGGCCCAGGTAATGCCCAACCAGCGCAAGGCATCGAAAATCTGCTGTTCCGACTCGCGGGTGGAGCGCAGTTGGTCGGTGTCTTCGATCCGCAGGATGAATTCACCGCCGTGCTGCTTGGCGAAGCAGTAGTTGAACAAGGCGATGTAGGCAGTGCCGACGTGGGGATCCCCAGTAGGCGATGGCGCAATGCGCGTGCGGACGGTGGTCATGGCGGGTCTCGAATGGGCGATAAAAACTGAAAATTGAAACAAGGGCCGAATGGTAACAGCCTGGGTGATTTCTGGAAAACCGAGGCGCAACCATCGGGGGCAAGCCCCCTGCCACACTTTGACTTGTGAACACCGTCAAATGTGGGAGGGGGCTTGCCCCCGAAGAGGTCAGTCCAGCCACCGCAGATCAGACAGCCAGCAACCGCTCACGCAACTTGCCAATCTCATCCCGAGTCTGCGCCGCCGCCTCGAACTCCAGATCCCGCGCCAACTGGTACATCTTCTCTTCCAACTGGCGGATCCGCTTGGTGATCTCACTCGGCGAGCGCAGTTCGTTCTCGTACTTGGCGCTTTCCTCGGCGGCCTTGGCCATGCCCTTGCGCTTCTTGCTGCGCGAGCCCGGCACCACGGCGCCTTCCATGATGTCGGCGACATCCTTGAACACGCCTTTGGGTGTAATCCCGTGTTCCAGGTTGAACGCGATCTGCTTGTCGCGACGACGCTGGGTCTCGCCAATCGCCCGCTCCATGGAGCCGGTGATGCGGTCCGCGTAGAGAATCGCCCGGCCATTGAGGTTACGCGCCGCCCGGCCAATGGTCTGGATCAGCGAGCGCTCGGAGCGCAGGAAGCCTTCCTTGTCGGCATCGAGGATCGCCACCAGCGACACTTCCGGCATGTCCAACCCTTCGCGCAGCAGGTTGATCCCCACCAACACGTCAAACACACCCAGGCGCAGATCGCGGATGATCTCTACGCGCTCCACGGTGTCGATGTCCGAGTGCAGGTAGCGCACGCGCACCCCGTGATCGGCCAGGTAGTCGGTCAAGTCCTCGGACATGCGCTTGGTCAGCGTGGTGACCAGTACCCGCTCTTCCAGCGCGACGCGCTTAGTGATCTCGGACAGCAGGTCATCCACCTGGGTCAGCGCCGGGCGGATTTCGATTTCCGGATCCACCAGACCCGTCGGGCGCACCAGTTGCTCGATCACGCGGCCGGCATGCTCGGCCTCGTAGTTGCCCGGCGTGGCCGAGACAAAGATGGTCTGCGGACTGATGGCTTCCCATTCGTCAAAACGCATCGGCCGGTTATCCAGCGCCGACGGCAGGCGGAAACCATATTCCACCAAGGTTTCTTTACGCGAGCGGTCGCCCTTATACATCGCGCCCACCTGCGGCACGCTGACGTGGGATTCGTCGATCACCAGCAGCGCGTCATCCGGCAGGTAGTCATAGAGCGTCGGCGGCGGTGCACCGGAATCGCGGCCCGAAAGGTAGCGCGAGTAGTTTTCGATGCCGTTGCAGTAGCCCAGCTCCAGGATCATCTCCAGGTCGAAGCGCGTGCGCTGCTCCAAGCGCTGGGCTTCCACCAGCTTGTTGTTGGCGCGCAGGTACTCCAGACGCTCGGCCAGCTCCACCTTGATGCCCTCGATGGCACCCATCAGGGTTTCACGCGGGGTCACGTAGTGGCTTTTCGGATAGAAGGTGAAGCGCGGCAGCTTGCGGATCACTTCGCCGGTCAACGGATCGAAAGCCGACAGGCTCTCGACTTCATCGTCGAACAACTCGATACGGATCGCTTCCAGGTCGGATTCAGCCGGGTAGATGTCGATCACATCGCCGCGCACACGGAACGTAGCGCGGGCAAAGTCCATGTCGTTGCGGGTGTACTGCAAGCTTGTCAGGCGGCGCAGCAACTCGCGCTGGTCGAGTTTGTCGCCACGGTCCACGTGCAGCACCATCTTCAAATAGGCTTCCGGGCTGCCCAGGCCATAGATGCACGACACGGTAGTGACGATGATCGCGTCCTTGCGCTCCAACAGCGCCTTGGTCGCCGACAGCCGCATCTGCTCGATGTGGTCGTTGATCGACGCATCCTTCTCGATAAAGGTATCGGAGGACGGCACGTAGGCTTCGGGCTGGTAGTAGTCGTAGTAGGAAACGAAGTATTCGACTGCGTTATTCGGGAAGAACGCCTTGAACTCGCCGTAAAGCTGCGCGGCCAGGGTCTTGTTGGGCGCCAGCACCAGCGTCGGGCGGTTGATCTGCGCGATGACGTTGGCGATGCTGAACGTCTTGCCTGAACCGGTCACCCCGAGCAACGTCTGGTGCGCCAGGCCGGCCTCGATGCCTTCGACCATCTGGCGAATGGCTTCCGGCTGATCGCCGCGGGTTCAAAGCGGGTGACTAGTTGGAAATCCGACATAACGTACCTCTTGAAGTCACCCCGGACTGTAAACCCGCCGAGGACGAAATAGACCACCCCCCGCGAAGATTCAGAGCGAGCGGTAGGAAAAAACCATGATAGCCATAGAAGTGGTGGCGAATGTGACGGGTTTCAAGGCAATCGTCCTATCTGCCGTCCTGGATCAATGTTGCAATAAGACTAACGGTCAGCAAATAAACCGAAAAACTTGGCCGAAAAGCCGTTTCGGTTGTCGCCCTCAGCCGTGATGGCCTCTATACTAGCTCCCCGTTTGTGCACCGCTCTAGTGCATTCGGCTGGAGCGCGACACGTCCCTCCTTTCCCCCATAGAGCTGCCGCAAAATGAGCCTGTTCTCCGCTGTCGAAATGGCACCACGCGATCCTATCCTGGGCCTCAACGAAGCATTCAACGCCGACACACGAACCACCAAGGTCAACCTTGGCGTAGGCGTTTACTGCAACGAGGAGGGGAAGATTCCACTCTTGCGTGCCGTTGCCGAAGCGGAAGCCATTCGCGTGGCGCAACACGCCGCCCGTGGCTACTTGCCGATCGACGGCATTGCCGCCTACGACAAGGCCGTACAAACCCTGCTGTTCGGTAACGATTCGCCACTGCTCGACGCTGGCCGTGTCGTGACCGTCCAGGCCGTGGGTGGCACCGGTGCCCTGAAGATCGGCGCTGACTTCCTCAAGCAACTGCTGCCCGACGCCGTCGTCGCCATCAGCGACCCAAGCTGGGAAAACCACCGCGCCCTGTTCGAAACCGCCGGTTTCCCGGTGCAGAACTACCGTTACTACGACGCTGCCACCCACGACGTGAACCGCGCCGGCCTGCTCGAAGACCTCAACGCCCTGCCGCCGCAGTCCATCGTGGTGCTGCACGCATGCTGCCACAACCCGACCGGCGTCGACCTGAGCCCGGCCGACTGGCAGAACGTGCTGGACGTGGTCAAGGCCAAGAACCTGGTGCCGTTCCTCGACATGGCCTACCAGGGCTTTGGCGACGGCATCCACGAAGACGCCGCGGCGGTGCGCCTGTTCGCGGAATCGGGCCTGACCTTCTTTGTGTCCAGCTCGTTCTCCAAATCGTTCTCCCTGTACGGCGAACGTGTGGGCGCGCTGTCCATCGTCGGCGACTCCAAGGAAGAAAGCGCGCGCATCCTGTCCCAGGTCAAGCGCGTGATCCGCACCAACTACTCCAACCCGCCGACCCACGGCGCCGCGATTGTGGCCGCTGTGCTCAACAGCCCTGAGCTGCGCGCCCAATGGGAAGCCGAACTGGCCGAAATGCGCCTGCGCATCCGCGGCATGCGCGAGCAGATGGTCGCCGAACTGGCCAAGGCTGCACCGGGCCACGACTTCAGCTTCGTCGGCCGCCAGCGTGGGATGTTCTCCTACTCCGGCCTGACCGTTGAGCAGGTCACCCGTCTGCGCAGCGAGTTTGGCATCTACGCGCTGGATACCGGGCGTATCTGTGTGGCGGCGCTGAACCAGTCGAACATTGGTGCGGTCACACAGGCAATCGTCCAGGTGCTGTAAACCTGTAGCCGTTGCACAAGGAGGGGAAGCCGATGGCTTCCCCTTTTTTGTCTCCAGCCCCTAGACTGAACCCTGACCGCCCCTTTGCTGTGAGAGCCCTATGCGAAACGATGACCTGGACCTGCGCGCCGACCGCGACGAGTTGCACGACTACACCCCGCGAGCACCGCAAGCCAAACGCCAGAAAAGCCTGGTGCTGCAAGTGGCGCTGGGTGTGTTCCTCGGTGGCTTGGCCCTGTGGCTGGTGCAGTTGGGTGCCACGGCGATCATGGCCAAACTGGCGATGGGCACCCTGCAATTCGGCGGCTGATGAAAATCAAAATGTGAGAGGGAGCTTACCCCCTCCCACATTGGCTTCAGGTGGCAACCAGTCCGCGTTCCTCCAGCAGCTTCACAAAGCTGCTCAAACTCTGTGACACCGTGCCCCGCCGCCAGATCAACCACGTATTCAGCAAGCGAAAACTGTCCATCAACGGCCACACACTCACCGCCGCAAACCCCGGCATGCTTTCCATCATGCTGCGCGGCATCAGCGCCAGCCCGGCCCCGGCGCTGACGCAGGCGAGCATGCCGTGGTAGGACTCGATCTCGAAGATCTTGCCTGGCACCGCGCCATCCTGTGAAAACCAGCGTTCGAAGTGATGGCGGTACGAGCAATTCGAGCGAAACGTATAGATGTTCTCGCCATTCACGTCCTGCCCTCGGGTGATCGGCCCGTGGTGCAGGGGCGCGATCACTACCATCTCCTCTTCAAACACCGCCACGCCTTCCAGGGTCGAGTGCAGCACCGGCCCGTCGACAAAGGCGGCGGTCAGGCGCCCCGACAGCACGCCTTCGATCATGGTGCCCGATGGGCCGGTGCTCAGGTCCAGCTCGACCTTGGTGTGTTTCTGGTTATACGCCGCGAGCAACGCCGGAATGCGCACCGCCGCCGTGCTCTCCAGCGAGCCAAGGGCAAACGCGCCCTGGGGCTCCTCCCCCGCCACGGTCGCACGGGCCTCTTGCACCAGGTCGAGGATGCGCCGCGCATAGCCGAGGAAGTTCCAACCGGCTGGCGACAGGCGCAGGCGACTCTTCTCGCGGATAAACAGCTCCACGCCCAGATCCTGCTCCAGCTGCTTGATCCGCGTGGTCAGGTTCGACGGCACGCGATGAATCAACTGCGCAGCGGCGCTGATGCTGCCTTGCTCGGCAACGGCCTTGAAGATTTCCAGCTGCACCAGATCCAAGTCATTCTCCAATCGTGAATGTATTGCTTAATATTATTCAGTTTCCAGAAAAGAACCAGCCCCGTACGCTGACCTCCATTCCAACGTACACGCAGGACGGTGCCATGAACGCGACTACCCACGCCTTATCGATCAACCCCGCCAACGGCGAAACCGTCGGCAGCTACCCGTACGAAACTACAGCGCAACTGGACGCCGCCCTCGACCGCGCCACCAGCGCCTTCCGCACCTGGCGCCGCCAGCCGGTCAGCCAGCGCGCCGAGTTGCTGCTGGCCCTGGCCGCCGCCCTGCGCGAGCAAGCCGAAGCCATGGCACAGATGATTACCCTGGAAATGGGCAAACCCATCGCCCAGGCCCGTGCCGAAGTGGAAAAATGCGCACAACTGAGCGAATGGTACGCCGCCCCAAGGCCCGGCCATGCTCGCCCCGGAACCGACCCTCGTCGACAACGGCACCGCCCATATCGAATACCGCCCGCTGGGCCCGATCCTCGCGGTGATGCCGTGGAACTTCCCGGTGTGGCAAGTGCTGCGCGGCGCCGTGCCGACCATGCTGGCCGGCAACACCTACGTGCTCAAACACGCGCCAAACGTGATGGGCAGCGCCTACCTGATCCAGCAAGCCTTCCAGAAAGCCGGCTTCGCTGAAGGCCTGTTCGAAGTGATCAACGTCACCACAGAGGGCGTGTCCAAGGCCATCGCCGACCCCCGCATCGCCGCCGTGACCCTCACCGGCAGCGTGCGCGCCGGCATCGCCATCGGCTCCCAGGCCGGTGCCGCGCTGAAAAAATGCGTACTGGAACTGGGCGGCTCCGACCCGTTCATCGTGCTCAACGACGCCGACCTCGACGCCGCCGTGCAGGCTGCGCTGATCGGCCGCTTCCAGAACAGCGGCCAGGTCTGCGCCGCCGCCAAGCGCCTGATCATCGAAGAAGGCGTGGTCGAAGCCTTCACCACCAAGTTCGTCGAAGCCAGTCGCGCCTTGGTCATGGGCGACCCGACGTCAGCGGCCACCTACATCGGCCCAATGGCCCGTTTCGACCTGCGCGACGAGCTGCACGGCCAGGTCCAGGCCACCCTGGAAGAAGGCGCGACCCTGCTGCTGGGCGGCGATAAAGTCCCAGGCAATGGCAACTACTACGCGCCGACCGTATTGGCCAACGTCACCGACCAGATGACCTCGTTCAAACAGGAGCTGTTCGGCCCGGTAGCTTCGATCATCACCGCCCGCGACGCCGACCACGCCGTGGCCCTGGCCAACGACAGCGAGTTCGGCCTTACCGCCAGCATCTTCACCACCGACGCGGCGAAGGCGCGGGACATCGCCAACCAACTGGAAACCGGCGGGATCTTTGTCAACGCCTTCAGCGTGTCCGACCCACGGGTGGCGTTTGGTGGCGTGAAGAAAAGTGGATTCGGCCGCGAGCTGTCGCACTTTGGTGTGCGCGAGTTCTGCAACGCGCAGACGGTGTGGCTGGATCGCAAGTAAGCCCCTTACCCTTAGGGTTCAACAGCGAACATGCCGCCGCACGCACTGCACCAACCCATCCAGGCCTGGGACTTCACCGGCGCGAGCACACACACTGTGTGTTCGCGCTCACCCTCGCTTACCGTCAGGGTGTAATGCACCTGGCCTGGCTTGCCAGGCTCTGGCGCAGTGCTTTGCGGCAACTTGAAGAAGCCTGAAGCCTCGATCAGTTGCCGCAACTCCTGCTGTTCCGGCTCGGGCAGCTTCTCCAGCTCCACGCTGTTCGGTTTCGCCAAGCCCGGAAAAAATGCCGGGCCGCCGTTTTCCTTGATCGAAATTCGCATGGCTGTTCCTCACCGCCCTGGCGGCTTGTCAGACGTTGATGCCCACGGCTTTCCAGCCTGCCTTGACTGCCTTCTGCTCATCCTTGTTGGCCCCGTATAGCCGACCGGCAATGTCGTAGGTGATGCGCGCAAAACGCAGGAACCCCGAGTTCGGCCGCAACCGCGCATCGCGCAGGGCGTCGTACCAGATGCGCCCTGCCCGCTCCCAGGCAAACCCGCCGATCTTCGTCGCCACTTGGTAGAACGCATGGTTGGGAATACCGGAGTTGATATGCACGCCGCCATTGTCGTCATAGGTCTGCACAAAATCGTCCATATGCCCCGGCTGCGGGTCCTTGCCCAGCAGCTTGTCATCAAACGCGGTGCCCGGTGCCTTCATCGAGCGCAAGGCCGTGCCTTTGATTTTCTTGGTGAACAACCCTTTGCCGATCAGCCAGTCGGCGTCCTCAGCCTTTTGCTGCAACGCGTACTGCTTGATGAGTGAGCCGAACACGTCCGACAGCGACTCGTTCAACGCACCGGATTGATTGAAGTACATCAACTTGGCCTCATCCTCAGTCACGCCGTGGGCCAGTTCATGGCCGATCACGTCCAGGGCCACCGTGAAGCGGTTGAACAACTGCGCATCGCCGTCCCCGAACACCATCTGCGTCGAGTTCCAGAACGCATTGTTGTAGTCCTGGCCAAAATGAACGGTGGCGTCCAGCGCCATCCCGGCATCGTCGATGGAGTTGCGGTCGAACACCTGGTCAAAAAAGTCGAAGGTGGCGCCCAACCCATCATAGGCTTCGTCCACTGCGGCATCACCACTGGCAGGCTGGCCTTCAGCGCGGATCAGCTTGCCAGGCAGGCTGTCGGAGCCTTCGGCACTGTAGATCGAGCGGCTTTTTTCGGCGCCCATGGCCAGGGCCATATGGGCGGGGCCTTTGGCGGGCACCGCGACCATGCGCAGCGAACGGAACGTGCTGTCCTTGGCCCGCGTACGCAGCGCGACCTCGCGCTGGGCTTTATCACCGTGGCGCGCGATCTGGTCGAGCATGTACGGTGGGATCAGGCAAAAAATCGGATTGCGATGAGGCTGGCGAACACACATTGGCTGGCTCCTTTTGCGAGGGGTGAGCGTCTGGACGACCGTTTTCAGGATAGCCGCCATGGCTTGACTCGACATCAATTGTCATCAACCTATGTTGCAGTCATGTTGATCCAACACCCGTGAGGACCGCCCGATGCCAGCACGTAAAGCCAACGCCGACCTGACCTATCGCCCCCGGCTCGCCGACCTGAAGCCGCTGCTCGCGGCCAGCCCAACCCTGTTGGAAGCCCGGGCCGCGACGCCGCGTGTCACCCCGGCCAAAGACCTGAAAAACCGCCAGGGGTACGCCGACGACTTCCTCGGTAGTTTCGAGGTGCCCTGGCCCACCGTGACGGAGTCACTGGCGCCTGACGCACAGCCAAAGCGCCTGGACTACACGCATTTCTCCATCACGATGTCACGCGCCCGACGACTGGCACTCTACGTGGGCGTCAATATCGACGGCGGGAAACACGTGGATATCGTGCGCAGCAACGACACCTGGGCCTACGACGGCCGCCTGCCCACCGACGCCCAGATAGGTGAAGACCTCTACACCGCCAATGGCCTGGATCGCGGCCACTTGGTGCGGCGTCAGGATCCCAATTGGGGCGACGAGGCAAAAACCGCCAACCTCGATACGTTCCACTTCACCAACTGCTCACCGCAGATGAGCGGCTTTAACCAGAAGACCTGGCTGGAGCTTGAAGACTACATTCTCGACAACACGCAACGCTGGAAAGCGCGGGCCACGGTGTTTACCGGGCCGGTGTTCGGCGACGATGACCGCGTGTACCGGGGCGTCAAAATCCCCAAGGCGTTCTGGAAAGTGGTCGCCTACCTCAGCGACGACGGCAAGCCGTCGGCCAGTGCCTACATGATCGACCAAAGCCGCGAACTGGGTCAGCTTGAGCTGGTATTCGGCCAACTGCGGACCTACCAGCGCAGCGTGATCCAGATCGAGCGATTGACCGGCATCCGCTTCGGCAACCTGGCCGACTACGACGGGTTCAGCAACGAAGAGCGCGCCACCGGCACGCGAATTGAAGCGCTGATCCAGGGTCCTCAAGACATTCGTCTGTGAGCCACTGAACTTCAGCCTCCCTCTGCGAGGCTGAATCAACTACCATACCGCCGCCGGTTCCCCCACGGGACTAATAGGGAATTCGAAACGCCGCCCGCGGCGCCAATCGAAACTGCCCCCGCAACTGTAGGTGCCGAGCCTGCTCCTTAACGCCACTGGACCTCGTCCGGGAAGGCCGGAGCGTGGCGACGACGCATCAGTCAGGAGACCTGCCGGCCCAGCACAATCACTAACCGGCGGGGTGTCCGGGAAGGACATCCTTGCCTGCCCGACCGGCAGCGTTCGAGGGCGTATTTCCGAGCCGTACTGCCCCTGCTTCACCTACGGTTCACCGGAGATCGCCCCATGCTGCCACGCGTTACTGCCCTGATCACCGGCCTGGGTTTCTGTGCCCTGGCCCACGCGGCGCCCACGCACTACCCGTTGACGGTCGAAAACTGCGGCAGCGCCGTGACCTTCCCGCAAGCCCCGGCGCGCAGCGTGACCATCGGCCAGGCCGCCACCGAAATGCTGTATGCGTTGGGCGTCGGCGATAAAGTGGTCGGCACCTCGCTGTGGTTCAACAGTGTGTTGCCCCAGTACCAGGCGCAGAACGACAAGATCGAACGCCTGGCCAACAACGAGCCGAGCTTCGAAGCCGTGATCGCCAAGCGCCCGCAACTGGTGGCTGCCGAGCTGGAATGGGTGGTCGGCCCACAAGGTGTGGTGGGCACCCGCGAGCAATTCCATGAACTGAAGATCCCCACCTATCTGCTGCCCTCCGACTGCGAAGGCAAGGACAACCTGGTGGGCGCCGACGGCACGCGGCTGGAGCCGTTCCGCATCGAGACCATCTACAAAAGCATCAGCCAGCTGGCCGAGATTTTCGACGTACAGGATCGTGGCCAGCAGTTGAACGACGACCTCAAGGCGCGCCTGGCCAAGTCCGTCGCCACCGTGCAGAGCAAGGGCCTCAAGCACGCCAGCGCGCTGGTGTGGTTCTCCAGTTCCGAGATGGCCAGCGACCCGTATGTGGCCGGGCACAAGGGCATCCCCGAATTCATGCTGGAAACCCTCGGCCTGCACAACGTGGTGCAATCCGATGAAGAGTGGCCCGCCGTCGGCTGGGAAACCATCGCCAAGGCCAACCCGACCTTCCTGGTGATCGCCCGCATGGACCGCCGCCGCTACCCTGCCGATGACCATGAAAAGAAACTCGCCTTCCTGCGCAGCGACCCGGTCACGCGCAACATGGACGCCGTGAAAAACAACCGCATCATCATCCTCGACGCCCTGGCGTTGCAGGCCAGCATCCGCATGTTCGATGGCCTTGAACAACTGGCTGGCGCCATCGACGGCTACGACCTGCACAAATGAATAACAGCGTGATCCGCACCCTGCTCGCCCTGACGCTGCTGTTGATCGCCGTACTCGCCGGCGTGGCCATCGGCGAAACCGCCATCGAGCCGCACGTGGTGCTGCAAGTGCTCGCCAACAAACTGTGGAACGCCGGCTACCTGCTCGACCCCATCGACGAAGGCGTGGTGTGGAACTACCGCCTGACCCGCGCCCTGGTCGCCGCCGCGTGCGGCGCGGGGCTGGCCACCTGCGGGGTGATCTTGCAGTCGTTGCTGCGCAACCCCCTGGCTGATCCTTACTTGCTGGGCATCAGCGCCGGCGCCTCGACCGGCGCCGTGCTGGTGGCGCTGATGGGCGTGGGCGGCGGGTTGATATCGCTGTCGGCGGGGGCGTTTGTCGGCGCCATGGCGGCGTTTGCCCTGGTGATTCTGCTGGCACGGGCCAGCGGCGCCATGAGCGGCACCGGCCAGATCATCCTTGCGGGGATTGCCGGCTCGCAGCTGTTCAACGCGCTCACTGCGTTCCTGATCACCAAGTCGGCCAGTTCCGAGCAGGCCCGCGGCATCATGTTCTGGCTGCTGGGCAACCTCAGCGGTGTGCGCTGGCCGTCGGTGTGGCTGGCGGTGCCGGTGGCGGTGGCCGGCTTGGCGGTGTGCCTGTGGCATCGGCGTGCGCTGGATGCGTTCACCTTTGGCAGCGACTCGGCGGCGTCCCTTGGTATTCCGGTACGCCGCGTGCAATTTGTGCTGGTGGGCTGCGCCGCACTGGTGACGGCGGTGATGGTGTCGATTGTCGGCTCCATCGGTTTTGTCGGCCTGGTGATCCCCCATGCAGTGCGCCTGCTGCTCGGCACTGGGCACTCGCGTTTGCTGCCGGCCAGCGCCTTGGGCGGCGCGCTGTTTTTGATTGCAGCGGATGTGCTGTCGCGCACCTTGATCAAAGGCCAGGTGATACCGGTGGGCGTGGTCACGGCCTTGGTCGGCGCGCCGGTGTTTGCGTTGATCCTGATCGGCCGGAGGAATGCGCGATGAGCGTACTCAGTTGCAGCGGCCTGGGCTTCAAGGTGCGCGACGCGGAGTTGCTGCGCGACATTCACCTGGAGGTGCAGCTGGGCGAGACCTTGGGGATTGTCGGCCCGAACGGCTCCGGTAAATCCACCTTGCTCAAACTGCTGGCGGGCTTGCGCACACCGGCGTCGGGCGAGGTGCGACTTGGCGGCGAGCGGCTGGGCGACCTTTCGCGCCGCGCCATTGCGCAGCAGCTGGCCGTGGTGGAGCAACAGGCCGACACCGACGACGCCATCCGCGTGTTCGACGCCGTGGCACTGGGCCGCACGCCGTGGCTGTCGGCGCTGAGCCCGTGGTCCAGCGAGGACGACGCCATCGTCGTCCAGGCCCTGCACGATGTGGACGCCACGCACCTGAGCCAACGCGCCTGGCGCAGCCTCTCCGGCGGCGAACGCCAACGCGTGCACATCGCCCGCGCCCTGGCGCAACGGCCGCAGATCCTGTTGCTGGATGAGCCGACCAACCACTTGGATATCCAGCATCAACTGGCGATCCTGAAGGGTGTGCAGGGCTTGCCGGTGACGACGTTGATTGCGCTGCATGATCTTAACCAGGCGCTGACCTGTGATCGCCTGGCCGTGCTGGATCGCGGGCGTTTGGTGTCATTGGGCACACCGCTGCAGGTGCTGACGCCGCAGCGCTTGCAGGACACATTTGGGGTGCAGGGGCATTACCTGACGGACCCGTTTGATGGGGCGCAGATATTGCGGTTGCGCTTCAACTGAGTCACTAGGGTTGTTGTGGCTGATGAGCCCTTTGTGGCATGTGCGTTCTTTGGGGCATGTGAGTGCTTTGGAGCAGGTGAGTTCATTGGGGCAGGTGAGTGCTTTGTGGTGAGCGGGCTTGCCCCGCTCACCACACCACAGCAAACCCAGTGACCACAGCCCTATAAATACCGCTGCATAGGCGTCGTGCACCACGCCGGATCGTCCTCGACATCCACAATCTCAAACCCCTGGCGCCCCCAAAAATCAATCGCCCCCGGCAGGAACGGGTGGGTATGCAGGTACACCACTTCCACGGTCTTGCGGCCCTGGTAATTAAGCTGGGAAAAGCGGCCGTCATAGGGCAAGTAGCCGATGGCAGCGCGCCAGGTCAGCGGGCATGCCGGAGGCGCTGAGATTGGGGAACAGCTCGGCGCGAGCCGCCAGGACGAAGGCCAGTACCTCGGGAATCTCGGCAACGGTGCCGCAGCGAGAATCACCGAGGGTACCGGGCCTGTCACGCATCCTCCAGCCTGTCGCGCAAAAACTCGATAAACCGTTGAGTCTTCGCCGGCAGCAGGCGGGTTTCGGTGAGCGCGTAGACAGGCACGGATGTGCCATGCCAGTCGGGCAACACCCTGCACAGAGTGCCGCTGGCCACATCCTGCTCGGCAATGCCCTCAGGCAGCAGCGCAATGCCCAGGTCCAACGCGGCCAGCCGCCGGAGCATGCCCACGCTGTTAAGCTCAAACCGCCCGCTCACATCGACTTCCACCGTATCCGCCCCCGATACCAACATCCATTGATGCGCCCTTGAACCGCGCATGCGCAAACATTCGTGATGCGCCAGGTCTGCGGGCTGCGCAGGCAGGCCAGCGCGTTCCAGGTAGTTGGCTGACGCGTACAGCGCTCGCCGCATGTTCGCGAGTTTACGTGCGATCAGATTGGAACTGGCGGGCTCGCCCATGCGAATGACCACGTCCACCGGATCACTGATCAGGTCGACCTGGCGCGGCGTTAAATCGAGTTCAAAGGTGATGCCCGGATACAGCCGGGAAAATTCGGCAATCAACGGCGCCAGGTAGACCATCGCGAAATCCACCGGCAACGAGGCGCGCAGCACGCCGTTGGGCTGGGCGAGCATTTCGCCGAGTTGCTCATGGGCCAGGCGGGCCTCGTCAACGATGCGCTTGCAGCGTTCAAAGTACAGCTGGCCCGCCTCGGTGGGCTCGATCTTGCGCGTGGTGCGGTGCAACAGCCGCAGGCCGATGCCTTTTTCCAGCTCGCTGATGCGCCGGGACAGCGTCGAGTTCGGCATGCCCAGGGTCTCGGCCGCTCGGCTGAAACTACGGGCCTTCACCACCTCGACAAACAGCGCCATATCGTTGAGAAATTCCACAACATTATCCCATCAGTGGATTAGTCATTTCGCGTTTGAGCTATTTATCCCGAAATCGGATTGATCAATCATAACCCCATCACTGATGAGGAACACCGCCATGAATGCTCTTTTCTCTCCCCTTTCGCTCGGTCGCTACACCCTCGCCAATCGCCTGGTCATGGCGCCGATGACCCGCTCGCGCGCCGACGACGCCGGCGTGCCTTCCGACCTGGTGACCACCTACTATGCGCAGCGCGCCACGGCCGGTTTGATCATCTCCGAAGGGGTGTTCCCCGACGCATCGGGCAAAGGGTATGCGCGCACCCCCGGCATCGAAACCGCCGCACAGGTGGCCGCCTGGAAATCCGTCACCGACGCCGTACATGCCCAAGGTGGGCACATCTTCATGCAACTGATGCATTGCGGACGGATATCTCACCCCTCGTTGTTGGCTGACGGTGGGCTGCCGCTGGCCCCCTCGGCGATCAAACCGGCGGGCCAGACCTGGACCGCGACCGGCCTGCAGGATTTCGTCACGCCCCAAGCATTGAGCGTGGCGCAGATCGGTGGCGTGGTCGACAGCTACCGCCAGGCCGCACGCCGGGCAATCGAGGCGGGCTTTGACGGTGTGGAGTTGCACGCTGCCTCCGGTTACCTGCCCGAACAGTTTCTCTCCAGCGGCAGCAACCAACGCGACGATCAGTACGGCGGTTCGTTGGAAAACCGCAGCCGCTTCGTACTGGAAGTCCTCGCCGCGATGGCCGATGAAGTGGGCAGTGATCGCGTGGGCATCAAGATTTCCCCGGAGATGAACTTCAACGACATCAGCGATGCTGATCCGCAGGAAACCTACACCTACCTGGTCACGCAACTGCGCGGGCTGAAGCTGGCCTACCTGCATGTGGCGCTGTTCGGGGCGAGCTTTGACTACCACGCGGCGTTGCGCCCGTTGTTCGATGGCCGCTATTTGGTGGGCAGCGGGCTGACTCGGGACAGCGCCGACAGCTTGATCGCCGAAGGCAATGCCGATGCGGCGGTTTTTGGTAATGCGTTCCTGGCCAACCCGGACCTGCCAGCGCGTTTTCGCAGCGGTGCCGCCTTGAATGTGCCCGACAAAGACACCTTCTATGCGCCAGGTGCCGAGGGTTACATCGACTACCCTGCGCTCTGAGGTGCACCACTTCGGCCACTGAGCCTGGGTGATACTTGTGGTGAGCGGGCTTTTGTGATGATCGGGCTTTTT
>NZ_JADDUM010000013.1 GCF_015163715.1 Pseudomonas cyclaminis | reverse complement strand
TAAGTGATGGCAGACCCTAATCATCGGAGGATCCTTGCACCAGGTCAGAAACAGAAAGGGAAGGCAGCAATTCGCAGGTCGCCAATTGCCAGGCAAAGGTCTGCCAACGCTTGAGGCGACAGGCACAGTGGGAGAGTTTTTCCAGGTCGCGCAGCGGGCGCCAAGCCTGGTCCAGACAGGTGGAGCGCCAATGCCACGGCAAGGCGATATCACTGGCGGTGTCGATCAACAGACGGAATGACGTTTCAGCGATCGTCCACGGATGGGTCGCGGTGCAGCACGCCAGGTATCGACCCTCATTGAGGTAATGTTCGATCAGGCGAGGTTCATTGGGATCGAGGCCGCAGCGAATCTGACGACTCATCCAGCGCCAGCTTTCCAGATACGGATCCTCATGCAGGACAGAACTCATGATCCACACTCATTCGGTAATGATATTTATTATTAAATGATATTGAGAATCAACGCAATGCCGGCAGAGTAATCCGTTTTCGTGAAGGCATAAAAAAAGCGCGCTATCGACGAGATAGCACGCTTTTTTTGTAACGCGCAGGTTAGCTGCCGGCGACAGTCATCCGCTCGATCAATACCGAGCCTGTGCGGATATTACTGCGCAGTTCCAAGTCATTACCCACCGCAACAATCTGCTTGAACATATCGCGCATATTGCCAGCAATGGTCACTTCCTGGACGGCGAACTGGATCTCGCCGTTTTCCACCCAGAACCCCGCCGCGCCACGGGAATAATCCCCGGTGACCATGTTCAGGCCATGGCCCATCAATTCGGTCACCAGCAGGCCACGCCCCATCCGCCGCAACAGCGCCGCCTGGTCTTCATCGCCATGGGTCACGAACAGGTTATGCACGCCGCCGGAGTTGGCCGTGCTTGGCAGGCCGAGCTTGCGGCCTGAGTAGGTGCCCAATACGTAGGAAACCAACTCACCGTTCTCGACGAACGGCTTGGCATACGTGGCCAGACCATCGCCATCGAAGGCCGAACTGCCCATGGCACGCATCAAGTGCGGGCGCTCATCGATGGTCAACCACTCGGGAAACAGCTTCTGGCCGATTGCACCTTCCAGGAACGACGACTTGCGGTACAGATTGCCGCCGGAGATCGCCCCCAGGAAACTGCCAAACAAACCGCCCGCCAATTCCGCCGAAAACAGTACCGGCACTTCGCAGGTAGGCACCGGGCGCGCGCCCAGACGGCTCGCCGCTCGTTGTGCAGCACGTTGGCCAATGCTGACCGGGTTGGCCAGCAACTCACCCTGACGGCTCACGTCATACCAGTAATCACGCTGCATCTGGCCATTGGCCTCGGCGATCATCACGCAGCTCAGGCTGTGGCGAGTGGACGCATATCCGCCGATAAACCCGTGGCTGTTGCCGTATACGCGACAACCCTGGTGAGTATTCAACGTGGTGCCATCGGCGTTCTTGATGCGGGCATCAGCGTCGAACGCGGCGGCTTCACAGGTCAACGCCAGTTCGATGGCCTGCTCGGGCGTAATGTCCCAGGCATGGAACAGATCGAAATCCTTCAGGTCCTTGGCCATCAGCGCTTTGTCGGCGAGCCCCGAGCTCTCATCTTCAGAGGTGTGCTTGGCAATCGCCACGCCGCGGCCACCGTCTCGCGGATCGCCTCCGGGCCACTGGCAGAGGTACTGGCCGAGCCTTTGCGCTGCCCCGAGTACAAGGTGATACCAAAGCCTTGGTCGCGGTTGAATTCGACGGTTTCCACTTCCCGCTGACGCACCGACGTCGACAACCCTTGCTCCAGCGACACCGCGACTTCACAGGCACTGGCCCCCTGGCGCTTGGCCTCGGCAAGGATCTGCTCGACTTGTTCCTGAAGTGCCGGTAACGCTTGCGGACCGACGCTTTGGGCTGCACTCATGGTTTTCTCCACTCAAATTCTGCTTTCGGTTAAGGCCATCGAGCGACCGGGCCGGACAAGCGGCCCCCGACTGGTTATCATGGCGGCGTTTCTTTGCGGACTGCCACCATGGTTGATTCTTACGACGACTCCCTCGATGGGGAGAAAAGCAAAACCCAGGTCAAACGTGAGCTGCATGCTCTGGTTGACCTTGGCGAGCGCCTTACAACGCTCAAGAAAGACTTGATTGCAAAACTGCCACTGACCGACGAAATGCGCCGGGCGCTTGCAGACGCACCCAAGCACACCGCGAATATCGCGCGTAAACGGCACATCATGTTTATCGGCAAGCTCATGCGCGATCAGGACACTGACGCCATTCTGGCCTTGCTCGATCAAACCGATGCCTCCACTCGCCAGTACAACGAACGTTTCCATAACCTGGAACGTTGGCGTGACCGCCTGATCTCGGGCGATGACGCCGTGCTGGAGAAATTCGTGCTGGACTACCCGGATGCGGATCGCCAGCAACTGCGCTCCCTGATCCGTCAAGCCCAGCACGAGCAGGCGCATAACAAGGCGCCAGCCACCAGCCGTAAAATCTTCAAATACATCCGTGAGCTGGACGAGACTCAACGCGGACTGCGTTGATGCCCTTCCCCGGGTGGCGATCTTCGCCACCCGAAGCTCCATCCCTTACGACCCCGTGCCACCCACGGTGATCGCATCAATTTTCAGCGTTGGCTGGCCCACACCGACCGGCACCGACTGCCCATCTTTCCCGCACATACCCACGCCGCTGTCCAGCGCCAGGTCGTTGCCGACCATCGACACCTTGCTCATTGCTTCCGGCCCGTTACCAATCAATGTCGCCCCTTTGACCGGCGCGGTAATCTTGCCGTCTTCGATCAGGTACGCCTCGCTGGTGGAGAACACGAACTTGCCGCTGGTGATATCCACCTGGCCGCCACCGAGGTTGGCACAGTAGATGCCGCGTTTTACCGAGGCGATGATTTCCGCCGGGTCGCTTTCGCCACCGAGCATGTAGGTGTTGGTCATGCGCGGCATCGGCAGGTGTGCGTAGGACTCTCGGCGGCCGTTACCGGTGCGCGCCACACCCATCAGGCGGGCATTGAGCTTGTCCTGCATGTAGCCCTTGAGCACACCGTTTTCAATCAAGGTGGTGCATTCAGTAGGTGTGCCTTCGTCATCGACGCTCAACGAGCCACGACGACCGGCCAAGGTGCCGTCATCGACAATGGTGCAGAGCTTGGACGCAACCATCTCGCCCATGCGCCCGCTGTAGGCAGAACTACCCTTGCGGTTGAAGTCACCTTCCAGGCCGTGGCCCACAGCTTCGTGGAGCAACACCCCGGACCAGCCCGAACCCAGCACCACAGGAAGCGTACCCGCCGGGGCCGGAATGGCTTCCAGGTTCACCAGCGCCTGGCGCAGAGCTTCGCGGGCATAACCCATCGCACGGTCCTCGGCGAGGAAATAACGGTAGTCCGTACGCCCACCGCCGCCATGGCCGCCGCGCTCGCGGCGACCGTTCTGTTCGACGATCACGCTGACATTGAAGCGCACCAGCGGCCGCACATCTGCCGCCAGGCCGCCGTCAGTAGACGCGACAAGGATTCGCTCCCAGACGCCGGCCATGCTCACGGAGACCTGCTGGATACGAGGGTCCAGGGCGCGGGTGGCTGCGTCGATACGCTTGAGCAGATCGACTTTTTCCGCCCGGCTGATCACTTCCAGAGGGTTATCCGGCGCATACAACTGGGCCACGTCCTGGGTGCTGAACGCCTGCACCGTGCCATTCTGGCCAGCGCGGGAGATCGAACGCGCCGCACGGGCGGCCAGGCCAAGAGCCTCCAGGGTAATCGCGTTGCTGTAGGCAAAACCGGTCTTTTCACCGGATTGCGCCCGCACGCCGACACCTTGGTCGAGGTTGAAACTGCCTTCCTTGACGATGCCGTCTTCCAGGGCCCATGACTCGGAAATCTGCCCCTGGAAATACAGGTCGGCGGCGTCAATGCCAGGCCCGGCGAGATCGCCCAGCACGGTTTGCAAGCTTTCGATGGTCACGCCACCGGGTGCCAGGAGGTGTTCACTGACTGAGGACAACAACTCGCTCATAGGTTTGGCCTTAAATTCATCGTTCTGAGGCAGGTCGCTGTGCGCCCTGCGAGAAAAAGCGCCGATGGTTGACCACCGGCATGCGCGCCCGTATCGACGCCTGCTCACTGCTATCGCGCTCGGCCAGCAACACCGCTTCGCCTTGATCCTGTTGTGTCAGCACTCGCCCCCATGGGTCGACAATCGCAGCATGACCATGGGTTTCCCTTGGCCCCGGATGCACGCCACCCTGGGCGGCCGCCAGCACATAGCACTGGGTTTCAATGGCTCGCGCACGTATCAGCACATCCCAGTGCGCAGCACCGGTCACTGCGGTAAAGGCCGAGGGTGCGGTAATCAATTCAGCCCCCGCCGCGCGCAACTCGCTGTACAGCTCGGGAAAACGCAGGTCGTAACACACCGTCAGGCCCAAACGGCCGACCGGTGTGTCCGCCACCACCACATTGCTCCCGAAAGCATAGTCGTCGGACTCCCGATAGCGACCCCGGGCATCCGCCACATCCACATCGAATAAGTGCAGCTTGTCGTAACGGGCGACGATTTCGCCGCGATCATCAATGAGCAGCGAGCAGGCATTGGATTTGGCGTGGGGTTGATCCCTGGGCGGCAACGGCAATGTGCCAGCCACTATCCATAAGGTGAGGTCGCGGGCGGTCTGTTTCAACCATGGCAGGATCGGACCTTCGCCCAGAGCCTCGGCGCGACCGATGTCCGCCACGTCGCGGCGACCCATGGCGGCAAAGTTCTCCGGCAGCACCGCCAGCTTAGCCCCGGCCGCGGCGGCTTGTTCCAACAAGCGCCGAGCCTGGGCCAGATTGGCCAGCACGTCGCTCTGGCTGACCATTTGAATTACTGCAAAGGACATGGGCCGACACTCCGTAATAGGCATGCACCAAAAAAGTGAGTTCCATGCTACTGCGCAGGCCCTCAGTTTGGTTTTTCAAATGGCTTGTCGAAGGTGATTTTTGGATCCTTCCACGGCCCTTCCACCTTGTACTGCACGCTGGCAAATCGCGAGACACGGTCACCGATCAACTTGTCGATCAGGAACAGCGCACCACCAATGGCGGGAGCGCCGACGATCAGCGCGGCGATCGGCAGGTTGTTGGTCACCGGCAATGTCACCAACAACTTGGCATTCACGCGGTCGGCCACAAGGTCCAAGGTACCATTCAATTCCAGGTTGCTCGACGGCCCGGTCAGCGTGATCGGCTCGCGGGTGACAAACACACCGTCGCTTGCCGCCAGCAGGCCTTTGACCCGGTCATAACTCAAGCCCTTGCCCAGCAGATCGGAGAAATCCAACCGCAGGCGGCGCCCGATGGAGTTGAAGTTGAGCAGGCCGAACACCCGCAGCGCCTGGGCGCCACCTTCCACCTCGACGAACTGGCCTTTACGGAAGGCTGCATCCAGGCTGCCGGAGAAGCGCTTTGGCCCGACCCAGGCCGGTGAACCCGGCCAACGCCCGTCCACATCCAGATGGAAGTCTTCGCTGGTGACCGTAGGCGCATAACCCCAGCCCTTGAGCACATCGGCGATGTTCTTGCCGTCCAGACGGCCTTTGTACCAACTGCTGCTGGTCCCCGGAGCGCCTTCCCATCCGCCGGCGCCCTTGAGCTGCATGCCCTTCAGGCCCAGGTCAAGATCGCTGAAAGCCAGGCCTTTAGTGGTTGGGCGGATTTTCAGCGACCATGCGCCCACCAGATCGGGCCCCTGGAACAATTGCGCAATGGCGATATCCAGCGCCGGAATGTCTTTCGGATCGATGCTGGCCAACGGGTCCGGCGCGTTTTCATCAGCCTGCACCGTCGGGTCCACCGCGGGTAGTTTTACGTATTGCAGGTTGACCGCAATCGGCGCGCCCTTGGCATCCGGCAAGTTCACGCTGCCCTTGGCCTGCTGGCTGTCGAACTGCATGCCCCAGGCGGCGCGTTTTCGGTCCAACTGCAGACTGACCTGATCGAACTGAGTGCCCAGACCGGTGAGCTTGCCTATCTTGAAGTCGGCACCGCTGAGCAGTTGCTTTGCACTGCCGCCCGGGTCGTTGCCGGCATACTGGTTGACCAGTTTTTTCCACGGATCGATGTCCAGTTCCGAGAGCACCCCACGAATACGCAAGCCCTTGGCAGCTGGCAGCACGGCATCGCCATCGCCGAGGAACAACTCGCCACGGCCATCATTGAATTTGTCCGGCGGCGCGGCAAAGGTGAAATTGGCCAGCTCGCCGTAATCAAACCAGTAGCGGCGCTCGGCGCCCTGCAAGGTCATGCGGAATACGCTGTCACGCCCCTGGCTGGCTGGCATGCCGAACGGCGCCGGCAGGTCCACTGCAACGCCCTTGAGGTTGGAACTGACCATCAGCTGGCTGTCGGCACCGTCCAGGTTGAGTTGCAACTGGTACGGGATATCGCCGGACACCGGCAACGGCTGGCTGATTTTCAACCAATCCGTCAAGCGTTTGACCGTCACCTGCCCCCTGGCGGCGACACGGGTGCTGATATTGCCCGGCTTGCCATCGGCAAAGATCTGCGCGGTGATCGGCCGGTCAAACGCCTGGGCCGTGATTTTCTCGCCACTCAGGCCCTTGGCACTGTCGAAGCGAAAGCTGCCCTTGAGCTGGGTCAGGTCCAGAGGCGGCTCAGCCAGTTGCAGGCGCGCATTGTCGGTCTGGAAATCCACCACGATCTTGGGCTCGACGCCTTTGACCAGCGGAACGTCCAAGTCCAACTTGCCTTGCAGGTCACCTTCGCCTTTCCAGCCCGCGAAGGTGGAAGCAGTGCCAATCGGCGCTTCCTGGAGAATCTTCAGCCCATCACCCAAGCCGCCGGCAAAACCACCCGTCAGCAGCAGATGGCTTTCCTTGCCGGATGGGGCGTGGGGAATATTGACGTAGATGTCATTGACCTTGGTATCCAGCAACTGCCCCTTGCTGGCCAGGATGCGCACGCCGGTCTCTTCGACAAACACCTCACCCTTGACCTTGCTCACATGGGGCCAGCCCGGCTGGAACGCCAATTCGGCGTCATGCACCTTGAAGAACAGGCTGATGTTACGCGCAGCCGGCAACGCGTCGTGGTTCAGCGAACCCTGGTACTGGAAGAAACCTTGATCCACCGCGCCCTTGAGAATCGCCGTGCGCAGCCATTCATCCAGGGCTGGGCTCAACACCGCAGGCAGGTACTTGGAAGTGAAACGCCCATCGCCGTCGACCATGCCGACCCGCAGGTCCATATAGTCTTCCTGGCTGTGGTCGAAATGCAGGCGGATCAGAAAGTCCGCAGCGATCTTGCCCTCTTCTCCCAGCACCTTGATGTAAGGGGCGATCAGGGTGAAGCCTTCTTTATCCAGCTTCCAGGTCAGGCGCGCATTGGCCTGAAGGTATTGCCAGGGCTTGGCGAAAATTGGATCGAGGTGCAGGGAAAAATCCTTGCTGTCCATGCGTAACTCGCCACCGCCCAGGTCGCCGCTGATGCTGCCGGACACGTTTCGTGCCGCCGGCGCGCCGAAGTAGGCGTCGAAGCCGACCCGCTCAAGATTGGCGGCAAAACTGACTTTTTGATCAGTGGAGTCCTGAGGGCGGAAATCCACCAGCACATTACGCAGCAGGCCGGTGGCCTTCAGATGTTCGATGGTCTTGGCGAAACCTTCGGGCAGCGGCGCCAGGGCGTTGAGCAACGGCGTAATCGGGGTCAGGTCGAGGCGGTCCGCCTGCAGCTTCCAGACTTCCTGAGCCTTGTCGGTGGCCAGGGTCTGCTGCAATTGCAGGCGCGATTCCCAACGGGTTTCGCCCAGGTTCATCGCCAGGGAATCAAACAGTATCTTCAGGCCGGTATCACTGCGTTGCAGGTAGGCCGTGAGGGCAAAATTTTCGATGTGCACCGGCTTGCGCTCGGCGTAGCGGCCCTTCACCTGTGGCGAGTTGAGGCGCACCACCGCGCTTTGCACAGTGCCTTTGCTCCAGTTCAGCCAGAACTCACCGCCGGCCTTGAACTGCGAAAGTGTCCACTGCTGGGTCAGCTTGGCCGGGATCCACTTGGCCCAGTCGCTCTGCGGCAGGCTGAGGTAGGCCTGAATCTCGGCGTCCTTCCATTGGCTGGCGCGAATGCGGCTGCGCAGGCTGAGCGCCAGGGGCTGGCCGTCCGGCAGCGTCAGGCGGGCGTCCAGGCGTTGGCGGGTGGTGCCGGTGTGCAGGCTCAGGCCCACGTAGGTCAATGTGACCGGTGCCTGATCGAACGGTTGCAAGGTGACCTGGCTGTCGAGCAAGGACACGCGCTTGACCATCTGCATGCGCTTGAGCAACTGCTGCGGATCCAGCGGCTGATCGTCCTGTACCGGCAGGCCCTGAAGCGCCCAATGGCCGTCCTTGTCTTCCTTGGCGCTCAGTTGCAGGCCACTGACCTGCAGGTGCGAAAGACGCACCTCACGCGCCATCAGGCTGTCCCAGATAGCCGGTACCACTTCGACCTGATCCAGGCGCAAGGCACTGCTGCCCTCGCCGACCATCACATCATGGGCCAGCAACACCGGTGCGAAACCGCTCCAGCGCCCCTCAAGACTGCCGATGTGCAGTGGCATGCCCACCGCCGCCTGGGCCTTGGCTTCGACTTCGGCGCGGTATTCAGCCACCAGCGGGGTCAATTCACGACCCAGGCTCACATACACCGCAGCCAATACCAGCAGCAACGCACAGAGGCCCAGGCCCCAACGGGTCAAAGCGGCAAAAAAGCGTATCAGACGCTCCATGTCAGGCGACCCTCAAGGCAGTAGGCGGACGGCAGATCAAGGTCTGCCGGTCTCGAAGAAAGAAAGCGAATGGGGATCAGAGCAGCACCACGTCGTATTGTTCCTGGGAATACATGGTTTCAACCTGGAAACGGATCGTGCGACCGATAAACCCCTCCAGCTCGGCAACGTTACCGGACTCTTCGTCCAGCAGGCGATCGACCACTTTCTGGTTGGCGAGGACTCTATAACCTTCAGCCTGATAGGCCCGTGCCTCTCGTAAGATTTCCCGGAAAATCTCGTAGCAAACCGTTTCCGGGGTCTTCAACTTACCGCGCCCCTGGCAACTGCTGCACGGCTCGCACAGCACCTGCTCCAGGCTTTCGCGTGTGCGCTTGCGGGTCATCTGCACCAGGCCCAGCTCGGTAATACCGATGATGTTGGTCTTGGCGTGATCGCGCTCCAGTTGTTTTTCCAGGGTGCGCAGCACCTGACGCTGGTGATCTTCGTCTTCCATGTCGATGAAGTCGATGATGATGATGCCGCCCAGGTTGCGCAGGCGCAGTTGGCGCGCAATCGCGGTGGCCGCTTCGAGGTTGGTCTTGAAGATGGTCTCTTCGAGGTTGCGATGGCCGACGAAAGCGCCCGTGTTGACGTCGATGGTGGTCATGGCTTCTGCCGGGTCTACCACCAGATAGCCGCCGGACTTGAGCGGCACCTTGCGTTCCAGGGCTTTCTGGATTTCGTCTTCGACGCCATACAGGTCGAAGATCGGCCGCTCGCCGGGGTAGTGTTCCAGGCGGTCGGCAATTTCCGGCATCAGCTCAGCCACAAATTGTGTGGTGCGCTGGAAGGTTTCCCGCGAATCGATGCGGATTTTCTCAATCTTGGGGCTGACCAGATCGCGCAACGTGCGCAGGGCCAGGCCCAAGTCCTCATAGATGACACTGGGTGCGCCGATGGTCTTGATCTGTGCGCCGATCTGGTCCCACAGGCGCCGCAGGTAGCGGATGTCCATCAGGATTTCATCAGCACCGGCGCCTTCCGCGGCAGTACGCAGGATAAAACCGCCGGCCTCCTTGATGCCTTCGGCGGCCACGCAGTCGCTGACCACCTTTTTCAGGCGCTCGCGCTCCGCTTCATCTTCGATTTTCAGGGAAATGCCGACGTGGGCGGTACGCGGCATGTACACCAGGTAACGCGACGGAATCGACAACTGCGTGGTCAGGCGTGCGCCTTTGGAACCGATGGGGTCCTTGGTGACTTGCACCACCAGGCTCTGCCCTTCATGCACCAGGGCGCTGATGCTTTCCACCGTCGGCCCTTCGCGCAGGGAAATTTCCGAAGCATGGATAAACGCAGCGCGGTCCAGGCCGATGTCGACGAATGCCGCCTGCATCCCCGGCAATACACGCACTACTTTGCCTTTATAGATATTGCCCACGATCCCGCGCTTTTGGGTGCGCTCGACGTGCACTTCTTGCAGAACACCGTTCTCTACCACCGCCACGCGCGATTCCATCGGCGTGATATTGATCAGAATCTCTTCACTCATGGCTGGGTCTCGTTCAGGCGTTTTCACAATAGTGACCGGTCGCTTAAGGCTGGGCGCTGGTGTAAGGCGTTTAGCGCACGGTAAGGTTTTGCCAACAGGGTATGCCGAATCGGGCAAGCAGTTGCGCGGTTTCGCACACCGGCAGCCCTACAACGGCGGAATAGCTGCCATTGAGACCGGCGACAAACACCGAGCCAAGCCCTTGAATAGCATAGCCGCCCGCCTTGTCCTGGGGTTCGCCGCTATGCCAGTAGGTTGTCGCTTCTTCGACAGAAATAGCGCGAAAACGTACACGACTGCTTACACATTGGGTTTCACAGCGCTGACCGTCGGTAAGGGCAATAGCGGTGAGCACTTCATGCTCACGTTCCGCCAGGGCCATCAACATCGCCAGGGCATCAGCCTGATCCGCCGGCTTGCCGAGGATCTGACCGTCCACGATCACTGCCGTGTCAGCGCCCAACACACAAGCGCCCGACGGATGCTCAAGCGCAGAAAATCCCGCCGCCGCCTTGCCGCGCGCAAGACGCTCGACGTAGGCAACAGCCGATTCATTGGTAAGAGGAGTTTCATCGATAGCGGCGCTGACCACGGTGAAGGGCACACCGATCTGGGTCAGCAGTTCACGCCGTCTTGGGGAGCCCGAGGCCAGATAAAGCGAATTCATTGCAGTCTCTCCCTGTGGGGTTCGATAACCAGGCAGAGCCTCGCAATCCATTCAATTGATTTTATAGCGCCGACTCAACCCACGCAGACCGAAGCTGATCCAAGGCCACAACAGTGCACTGACCAGGGCTGGCAAGACCAGCGCCAGGGTTGGCTGACGGTTGCCGGTCAAGGCGCTGAGCCATAGTTGCACCAACTGCGCGAGGCCGAAGATCACCAGGATCACCAGGCACTGCTGCCACATCGGGAACATGCGCAAACGCTGCTGCAACGACAGCACCAGGAAGGTGATCAAGGTCAGGATCAGCGCGTTCTGGCCCAGCAAGGTGCCATACAGCACATCCTCCGCCAACCCCAGGAACATGGCCGTGACCATACCCACTTTATGCGGCAGGTTCAGCGACCAGAAGGCCAGCAGCAAGGCCAGCCAGAGCGGTCGCAGGATTTCCATGAATTGGGGCAGCGGCGAAACGCTGAGCAGCAGTCCGACAGCGAATGTCAGCCAGACGATCCAGCCATTGCTCGAATGAGTACCTGCCATTATTCGTCCCTCTGCCGCGTGGTGGCCGGGGCTGCAGCCGGAGGCTTCACAGCAGGCGTCGTGGTGGCGGGTGGTTTCGCCGCTGCCGGTTTCACCGGCGTCGCACCATGGGCCGCAGGTTTGACCGGCGTTACCGCGGGCGCAGCAACTGCCGGAGTTGATGTCGGCACAACGGGAGTCGCCGCGGCGGGCTTGGGTACGGTCGCAGGAATCACCGGCGCAGTGCCGTTCTTCTTGTCTTCCGCTTCCTGAGCCTGGGCGGCGTCGTTGGCGCGTTCTTCCGGCGTGCGGTTGTCGCTGAACACCAGCAGCAGATAGCGGCTGCGGTTCAGGGCGGCAGTGGGCACGGCGCGCACAATGGCGAAAGGCTGGCCGGAATCGTGGATCACTTCCTTGACCGTCGCCACCGGGTAACCTGCCGGGAACCGCTGCCCCAGGCCGGAGCTGACCAGCAGGTCACCTTCCTTGATGTCAGCCGTGTCGGCGACGTGACGCAATTCCAGGCGCTCAGGGTTGCCGGTGCCGCTGGCAATCGCACGCAAGCCGTTACGGTTGACCTGCACCGGAATGCTGTGGGTCGTGTCCGTCAGCAGCAGCACCCGGGAGGTGTAGGGCATCAGTTCGACTACCTGTCCCATCAGGCCACGGGCATCCAGTACGGGCTGACCGAGGACCACACCGTCGCGCTCACCCTTGTTGATGATGATGCGGTGGGTAAAGGGATTCGGGTCCATGCCGATCAACTCGGCCACTTCGACCTTTTCGTTGACCAGTGCCGAAGAATTGAGCAACTCGCGCAGCCGAACGTTCTGCTCGGTGAGGGCCGCAAGCTTTTGCATGCGCCCCTGCAACAACAGGTTTTCGGTCTTGAGTTTTTCGTTTTCGGCGACGAGCTCGGTGCGGCTGCCAAATTGGCTGGCCACGCCCTGGTAGAGACGTTGCGGCAGGTCGGTGACCCAGTATGTCTGCATCAACACCAGCGACATCTGGCTACGCACCGGCTTGAGCAGTGAGAAGCGGGCATCGACCACCATCAGCGCGACCGAAAGCACGACCAGCACCAATAAGCGCACGCCCAATGAGGGGCCTTTGGCGAAAAGCGGTTTAATAAGCCGCTCCTCCCAGGCAAATGTTCTCTTTATTCATACGGCATCTAACCGGCCTGGATGCAGATTGAAGAAGATAAACGCCAACAGGCAGCACTGCAAAGTGCTGCCTGCGGGCGAAACATGGAGTAACCAACGATCTTATTCGCTGGAGAGCAGGTCCATGGTGTGTTTATCCATCATTTCCAGTGCACGACCACCGCCACGCGCAACGCAGGTCAGCGGATCTTCGGCGACGATCACCGGCAGGCCGGTTTCCTGGGCCAGCAACTTGTCGAGGTCGCGCAGCAAGGCGCCACCACCGGTCAGTACCAGGCCACGCTCGGCGATATCGGAAGCCAGTTCCGGCGGCGATTGCTCCAGGGCGCTCTTCACAGCCTGAACGATGGTGGCCAGGGACTCTTGCAGAGCTTCCAGCACTTCATTGGAGTTCAGGGTGAAGGCACGTGGAACGCCTTCGGCCAGGTTGCGACCGCGAACATCGACTTCGCGCACTTCGCCGCCTGGGTAAGCGGTACCGATTTCCTGCTTGATGCGTTCGGCGGTGGATTCGCCGATCAGGCTGCCGTAGTTACGACGCACATACGTGATGATCGCTTCGTCGAAACGGTCGCCGCCTACGCGTACGGATTCGGCATACACCACACCGTTCAGGGAAATCAGGGCGATCTCGGTAGTACCACCACCGATATCCACCACCATCGAGCCGCGGGCTTCTTCAACCGGCAGGCCGGCACCGATCGCAGCAGCCATTGGCTCTTCGATCAGGAACACTTCACGGGCACCGGCGCCAAGGGCCGATTCACGGATGGCACGACGCTCAACCTGGGTGGATTTGCATGGAACGCAGATCAGCACACGAGGGCTGGGCTGCAGGAAACTGTTTTCGTGAACCTTGTTGATGAAGTACTGCAGCATCTTCTCGCAGACACTGAAGTCGGCGATCACGCCGTCCTTCATCGGACGAATGGCGGCAATATTGCCTGGTGTACGGCCGAGCATGCGCTTGGCCTCGGTGCCGACGGCAACGACACTTTTCTGATTACCATGGGTCCGAATAGCCACAACCGATGGCTCATTCAGAACGATACCGCGCTCGCGCACGTAAATAAGGGTGTTGGCAGTGCCCAGGTCAATGGAAAGATCGCTGGAAAACATGCCACGCAGTTTCTTGAACATGGGGAAAGGACCCTAGGCAACGCGTGGGTAAAAAAGTGCGGCAAACTCTAACAACGACAGGGATTTTGGGCAAGGCGCCAATGTGCTAAATTGGCCGACTTTCTGTGCACCAACCCCCACAATCGCGGCCATATGACCGTAGAAATGCGGTAGTGTTCCGACAATCTAACACACGGACAGCCTCCGTTCTGTTTTCCACTGGAGATTCCCATGGCGCTTGAACGCTCCGACGTGGAAAAAATCGCGCATCTGGCCTCGCTTGGCCTCAATGACGCCGATCTTCCACAGACCACCGCAGCCCTGAACAGCATTCTCGGGCTGGTTGACCAAATGCAGGCCGTGAACACCGACGGCATCGAGCCCCTGGCTCACCCGCTGGAAGCCAGCCAGCGCCTGCGCGCAGACGTCGTGACCGAGCGCAATAATCGCGAGGCCTACCAGTCCATCGCACCAGCGGTCGAAAACGGCCTGTACCTGGTTCCGAAAGTCATCGACTAAAGGGAAAGAGCCTTTCATGCATCACATGACTCTGGCCGAGATCGCCCGCGGTCTCGCCGACAAAACATTTTCTTCCGAAGAGCTGACCAAGACCCTGCTGGCGCGTATCGCTGCGCTGGATCCCAAGGTCAACAGCTTCATCAGCCTCACCGAAGAGCTGGCCCTGAGCCAGGCCAAGGCCGCCGACGTACGTCGCGCCAACGGTGAAGACGGCGCACTGCTGGGCGCTCCAATCGCCCATAAAGACCTGTTCTGCACCCAGGGCATACGCACCAGCTGCGGCTCGAAGATGCTCGACAACTTCAAAGCGCCCTATGACGCCACCGTGGTGTCCAAGCTGGCTGCCGCCGGGGCCGTGACCCTGGGCAAGACCAACATGGACGAATTCGCCATGGGTTCGGCCAACGAGTCGAGCTACTACGGCGCGGTAAAAAACCCGTGGAACCTGGAACACGTGCCGGGCGGTTCGTCCGGTGGTTCGGCCGCCGCCGTCGCCGCGCGCTTCCTGCCGGCCGCCACGGCCACCGATACCGGCGGTTCCATTCGCCAACCGGCTGCCTTCACCAACCTCACCGGGTTGAAGCCGACCTACGGTCGCGTTTCCCGCTGGGGCATGATCGCCTATGCGTCCAGCCTCGATCAGGGCGGCCCCCTGGCCCGCACCGCTGAAGACTGCGCAATATTGTTACAAGGCATGGCTGGCTTTGATCCACAGGACTCAACCAGCATCGATGAGCCCGTGCCGGACTACAGCGCCAGCCTGAATACCTCGCTCAAAGGCCTGCGCATCGGCGTGCCGAAGGAATACTTCAGCGCCGGCCTCGACCCGCGCATCGCCGAATTGGTGCACAACAGCATCAAGACGCTTGAAGGCCTGGGCGCCGTAATCAAGGAAATCAGCCTGCCGAACAACCAGCACGCGATTCCTGCCTACTACGTGATCGCACCGGCAGAAGCCTCCTCCAACCTGTCGCGTTTCGACGGCGTGCGTTTCGGCTACCGCTGCGAAAACCCGAAAGACCTGACTGACCTGTACAAACGCTCCCGTGGCGAAGGCTTCGGTGCCGAAGTACAACGCCGGATCATGGTCGGTGCCTACGCCTTGTCGGCGGGTTACTACGACGCGTACTACCTCAAGGCGCAAAGATCCGTCGCCTGATCAAGAACGACTTCATGTCAGCCTTTGAAGAAGTCGACGTGATCCTCGGCCCAACCACGCCGAACCCGGCCTGGAAGATCGGCGCCAAGACCGGCGACCCGATTGCCGAGTACCTGGAAGACCTCTACACCATCACCGCCAACCTCGCGGGCTTGCCGGGCCTGTCCATGCCGGCCGGTTTCGTCGATGGCCTGCCGGTGGGCGTGCAATTGCTCGCGCCGTATTTCCACGAAGGCCGCCTGCTCAATGTGGCGCACCAGTACCAGTTGAACACCGACTGGCACACTCGCACCCCTACCGGCTTCTGAGGAGAACACTATGCAATGGGAAGTTGTGATCGGGCTGGAGATTCATACCCAGCTCGCCACCCAATCGAAGATTTTCTCCGGTAGCGCCACCACGTTCGGCTCCGAGCCCAACACCCAGGCCAGCCTGGTCGACCTGGGCATGCCCGGCGTATTGCCGGTGCTGAACCAGGAAGCGGTGCGCATGGCGGTGATGTTCGGCCTGGCGATTGACGCCGAGATCGGCCAGCACAACGTGTTTGCGCGCAAGAACTACTTCTACCCGGACCTGCCCAAGGGCTACCAGATCAGCCAGATGGAGTTGCCGATCGTCGGCAAGGGCTACCTGGACATCCCGCTGGAAGACGGCACCATCAAACGTGTCGGCGTGACCCGCGCCCACTTGGAAGAAGACGCCGGCAAAAGCCTGCATGAAGAGTTCAACGGCGCCACCGGCATCGACCTGAACCGTGCCGGCACGCCGCTGCTGGAGATCGTGTCCGAGCCGGATATGCGCAGCGCCAAGGAAGCCGTGGCCTACGTCAAGACCATCCACGCGCTGGTGCGCTACCTGGGCATCTGCGACGGCAACATGGCCGAAGGCTCGCTGCGTTGCGACTGCAACGTGTCGGTGCGGCCAAAAGGCCAGGCCGAATACGGCACCCGCTGCGAGATCAAGAACGTCAACTCGTTCCGTTTCATCGAAAAGGCGATCAACACCGAAGTGCGTCGCCAGATCGAACTGATCGAAGACGGCGGCAAGGTGATCCAGCAGACCCGCCTCTATGACCCGAACAAAGACGAAACCCGCGCCATGCGCAGCAAGGAGGAAGCCAACGACTACCGTTACTTCCCCGACCCGGACCTGTTGCCGGTGGTTATCGAGGACTCGTTCCTGGATGACATCCGCGCCACCCTGCCGGAATTGCCGCCGCAAAAACGCGAGCGCTTCCAGGCGCAGTTCGGCCTGTCGGTCTACGATGCCAGCGTCCTGGCTTCCAGCCGTGAACAAGCCGACTACTTCGAAAAAGTCGTGAGCATTGCCGGCGACGCCAAGCTGGCGGCCAACTGGGTCATGGTTGAACTGGGCAGCCTGCTGAACAAGCAGGGCCTGGAAATCGACGAAGCCCCAGTGACCGCCGAGCAGCTGGGCGGCATGCTGCTGCGCATCAAGGACAACACCATCTCCGGCAAGATTGCCAAGACGGTGTTCGAAGCGATGGCTGCGGGCGAAGGCAATGCTGATGAGATCATCGAGAAACGCGGTCTCAAGCAAGTCACCGACAGCGGCGCCATCTCGGCGGTACTGGATGAGATGCTGGCGGCCAACGCCGAGCAGGTCGAACAATACCGTGCGGCAGACGAAGCCAAGCGCGGCAAAATGTTCGGCTTCTTTGTCGGCCAGGCCATGAAAGCCTCCAAAGGCAAGGCCAACCCGCAACAGGTGAACGAACTGCTGAAAAGCAAGCTCGAAGGCTGATTGCGGTGAAGGGGCCAAGTGAGATTTCATACTCTGCTTGGACCTCCTGTGGGAGGGGGCTTGCCCCCGATAGCATAGTGTCAGTCACTAATATTTTGGCTGAATCACCGCTATCGGGGG
>NZ_JADDUM010000129.1 GCF_015163715.1 Pseudomonas cyclaminis | reverse complement strand
CGATGTGATTCGTTCCATCGCCGAGCAGACCAACCTGTTGGCACTTAACGCCGCCATCGAGGTCGGCGCGGGCCGGTGAGTCCGGGCGTGGCTTCGCGGTGGTCGCTGATGAGGTGCGTGCACTGGCCCATCGCACCCAGCAATCGACCCTTGAAATCGATCAGATGGTCACCGCCATGCGCACCGGCTCCAACGATGCATTGACCTCAATGCAGTCGAGTTCCCAGCGCGCATCCGACACCTTGACCCTGGCCGAAGGGGCGGGTGGCGCCTTGAGTCAGATCACCGACTCCATCGACCAGATTCATCAACGCAACCTGGTCATCGCCAGCGCTGCCGAGGAGCAAGCCCAGGTGGCCAAGGAAGTGGACCGCAATATCGTCAATATCCGCGACCTGTCGGCGCAGTCGTCTTCCGGTGCCGGGCAGATCAATGGCTCAAGCCAGGAGCTGGCGCGATTGGCGGTGGCGCTCAACGACGCGGTCGCACGGTTTCAGTTGTAGTGAGTCAGGGTGAGGACGTGCAGCCTACGCAGGTGCGTATTTTTTCAATGCACGTGGGCCATGTGCTAGCGCATTCGTAAGATAATGCCGGTCAAATCGACCACACTGGCGACTCCCGTGATCATCAACTTCGACCTCAACGACCTCCAAGCCTTCCGCGCCGTGGTAGACAAGGGCAGTTTTCGCGGCGCCGCCGAGGCCATCCGTATCTCGCAACCGGCCCTCAGCCGGCGCATCGAAAAACTCGAATCCGCCCTCGACGTGAAGCTGTTCGAGCGCACCACGCGACGGGTCAGCCTGACCATGGTGGGCCGTGCCTTCCTGCCGCAAGTCGAGCGCATGCTCGACGACCTCGACATCGCGCTGATGGGCATCAGTAACGTCGCGTCCACGCGTATGGGTAATGTCACCATCGCCTGCGTGCCCTCGACGGCGTACTACTTCATGCCCCATGTGATCTCCGAATTCCACAAGCTGTATCCGAAGATTCGCCTGCGGGTACTGGATGCCAGTGCCGGTGAGGTGTGCAACGCGGTGGAAAGTGGCGAGGCGGATTTTGGCGTGAGTTTCAGCGGCAGCCTGGCCGATGAAGTGGAGTTCGAATTGCTGTTGCAGGAGCGCTACGTGCTGGCCTGTCGCCGTGATCACCCGTTGGCCGAACGGGACAGCGTGACCTGGGCCGAAGCCTACGAGCATGACTACATCACGGTGGACAAGACCTCGGGCAACCGCTTCCTGCTGGACCAGGCCCTGCGCGGCGTGCGAGTGAAAAAACCGAGTATCTGCGAGACGCACCACGTGACCACCATGATTGGTCTGGTGGAAGCGGGGTTGGGAGTGGCGATGGTGCCATCGATTGCGATGCCGGCGGGCGAACACCCGATTCTGGTCAGTGTGCCGCTGGTGGAGCCGCAGGTGATGCGCAATGTGGGCTTGATCAAGCGCCGCGGGCGGACATTGCCGCCAGCGGCGCTGGAGTTGGAGCGGTTGGTGCGGGAGATGCCGTTTCGGTCAGCGTGACACCGAGTCCAGGCCGGTGGATTGCACCACCGGTTGCGCCTCGGGTGACGCCAGGTACTTCAGCAGCGCCTTGGCCTGCGCGGGGTGTTCGGCGTTCACCGGAATGCCGGCTGCAAAGCGCGTCACTGATTGCACGTCTTCGGGGATTTTTCCCACATAGGTCACGCCCGCCACCGGTAACAATTCCGCTACCTGCTGTAGACCCACTTCGTAGTCACCTTTGGCCACCTGTTCAGCCACCGGGATGCGTTCGATCATCGTGCCCTTGGCCGGCATGCCGAGCTTCTTGAACAGCTCTTTCTCGACATACACACCGCTGGCACTGTCCGAATAGGCCACTGACTTGGCCTTGCTCAGCACCGCTTTCAATTCTGCATCGGTGCTGATTGCAGGTTTCGCCGCGCCTTCCTTCACCACCAGGCCGATCCGCGAATCCGCCAGTTCCACGCGGGACGCCGGGTCGACCTTGCCTTGTTTGATCAAGTCATCCAGGGCGTAGCCGACCATGATCACCACATCGGCGTGTTCGCCCCGGGCCAGGCGGTTGGGAATCGCTTCCGGCGCCTTGCCCATGGACGGGCCGAGAATGGTATCGAGGGTGTCACCGCTGCGTTGGGCATACTGCGGACCGAGCAATTTATAGGCGGCGGTAAAGCCACCGGAGGTCATCACCTTGAGCTCCTCGGCCTGGGCCGTCAGCGCCAGCGCGCCGAGGGCCAGGGCCGCCAGGGTCTTGAACAGAGGCTGCATCATGCCGCCCCCTGCATCACCTGCCCGCGAGTGTTGGCGCGGCGGTACAAGGCCAAGGTCGAACACAGCGCACACACTGCGGCAAACATCATCCAGTAGGCCGGCGAAGCCTTGTCTTCGGTGATGTGGATGAACCAGGTGGAGATCGCCGGGGTAAAACCACCGAAGATCGCGGTTGCCAGGCTATAGGCCAGCGAGAAGCCCGCCACGCGCACTTCCACCGGCATGATTTCGGTCAGCGCCGGGATCATTGCGCCGTTGTACATGCCATAGAGGAAGGAGAACCACAGCAGGGTTTCCAGCATATGGGCGAAGCTCGGTGCATTTACCACGTAGGACAGTGCTGGATACGCGGTAAGAACCGTCAGCGCAGTCATGGCGATCAGTACCGGCTTGCGGCCAAAGCGATCGCTGAGGGTGCCGCCGATGGGCAGCCAGACAAAGTTCGAAACAGCCACCAACAAGGTCACCAGCAGGGCATCCGACGTGCTCAGTTGCAGCACGGTCTTGCCGAAGGTCGGCGCGTACACGGTGATCAGGTAGAACGCGGTGGTGGTCATGGCCACCATCAGCATGCCGCCGATCACGACGGTCCAGTTTTTCACCAGGGTGGCCAGCACTTCGCGCATGGTCGGGCGATGCTTGCGGTTGGCGAACTCTTCGGTTTCCTGCAGGTTGCGACGCAGTACAAAGATAAACGGAATGATCACGCAACCGACGGCAAACGGAATGCGCCAGCCCCAGTCGGCAACCACCGCCGGTTCCATCCACACGTTCAGCCCATAACCCAGCGCAGCGGCGACCACGATAGAGATCTGTTGGCTGCCTGACTGCCAACTGGTGTAGAAACCTTTGCGGCCGGGTGTGGCCATCTCAGACAAATACACCGACACGCCGCCCAGTTCCGCACCGGCCGAGAAGCCTTGCAGCAAGCGCCCAAGCAACACCAGCAGCGGTGCCCACAGGCCAATGGTGTGATATCCCGGCACCAGCACGATCAGCAGCGTGCCGCTGGCCATGATCGACAGGGTCACGATCAGTCCTTTGCGGCGACCCACGTCGTCGATGTAGGCACCCAGAATGATCGCGCCGAGGGGGCGCATCAGGAAGCCCGCGCCGAACACGGCGAAGGTCATCATTAATGACGCAAACTCATTAGCGGCCGGGAAGAACGCCGCCGCGATGTAGGTGGCGTAGAAGCCGAACAGAAAGAAGTCGAACTGTTCGAGGAAGTTGCCCGAAGTAACGCGAAATACCGCGCCAATTTTCGAGCTGGCAGCGTCGGGTCGGGAAGGGCTAGTCATGGTTTTGTGTCTCCAGCGTTCTTTTTAAAGTGCTTGTTTCGCTTAAGACTGAGGATAGTGGCTGACACATTTAGAAATGATAAGTGAAAGATTTGGATTTATTGATGTGTGCAGGTTATCAATCGAGCGTGCAGAGGCGTTTTGTATGTCGCCGTGGCGAGGGAGCAAGCTCCCTCGCCACGGCGACACACCGCGCAATGCGCATAGACGCCGCACGTCGCGCTTTCTACACTGCGACCTGTCTTGGGGAAAGGGCAGGCACCGATGAATCGCAATGAATTACGCAAGGCCGACATCAATCTGATGGTGGTCTTCGAAGCACTGATGCTGGAGCGCAATGTGACGCGGGTGCCGAGAAGCTGTTTCTCGGCCAGCCGACCATCAGTTCGGCCCTCAACCGCCTGCGCACCTTGTTCAACGACCCGCTGTTCATTCGTGTTGGCCATCGCATGGAGCCCACCGCCCGCGCCGAAGAAATCATCCAGCATTTGTCGCCGGCCCTGGATTCCTTGTCGTCGGCCTTGAGCCTGACCCACGATTTTGATCCGTCCATCAGCACCATGACGTTTCGCATCGGGCTGTCCGATGATGTCGAGTTCGGTCTGTTGCCACCGTTGCTGCGTGCTCTGCGCCAGGAGGCGCCGCAGGTGGTGTTTGTGGTGCAGCATGTGGATTACTGGCGCATCCCTGACCTGCTGGCATCCGGCGATATCACCGTGGGCATTACCCAGACCCGTGGCCTGCCGGCGAATGCCAAGCGCAAGTTGCTGCGCCATATCCGCCCGCGACTGTTGCGCGCCGATGCCTCGGACACGCCGCTGACCCTCGATGAATACTGCTCACGGCCCCATGTGCTGGTGTCCCACACCGCCAACGTGTCGGGTTTCGCCGATGAGTGGCTGGCCGAGATTGGCCGCAAGCGCCATGTGGTGCTGTCGGTGCCGCAATACAGCGCGTTGCCCGCTTTGCTGGCCGGCACCGACCTGATCGCCAGCCTTCCGGACTACACCGCCGAAGCCATGGCGGTGTCGGGCAATCTGTTTTGTGAGCCGTTTCCGTTCGAGACGCCGACGCTGGATTTGTCCATGGTCTGGCTCAGCCACGTGGACACCGACCCGGCCGAGCGTTGGGTGCGCTCGCGACTGGAGGCATTCATGAGCGATAGAGGCTTGGGCGCCAAGGCCTGACGCTATATATTCAAGAATCTTCCTACAACAAGCTCGGAGCGACCCATGCCACACCTGCACCTGGAATACACCGCCAACCTGACAGACCTGGCCGTCGATAAAACCCTGTTGCGGCTCAACAATGTGCTGATGGCGTCCGGTCAGTTCGGCTCCGAGTTCGATATCAAAAGCCGCGCAGTGAAGCTTGAGAGTTTTCAGGTCGGCACTTCCCTCAATCCGCGTGGCTTTATCGCGGTGAAGCTGTCGCTGCTCAGTGGGCGGTCACCGCAGGTCAAGCAGCAGTTGTCGCAAAGCCTGCTGGCAGCGTTGCAGGATCTGGGCGATTGGCCGGCGGACTTACAGGTTCAACTGAGTGTCCAGTTGGTGGACATGGACCGTGATTCCTACAGCAAAGTCGCCATCGGCTGACACCCAGCCACAGGGTTAGAGTAATCCCTGGTCTGCACAGACCTTCACCACCTGCTCGCGAAACCAGGTATTGGCACTGTCCTGTTCACTGGTTTCGTTCCACTGCATATCCAGGGTGAACCCCGGCAACCCGCTGGGCGCCTCGCAATGGCCGAACACCGCCGCTGGCGCCAATAGCTTTTGCACGCGGCGCGGCAGGGTGACGATAAAGTCGGTGCCGGTGATCATCTTCAAAGCGGCGCTGTAGCTGTTGGCCCGGGCAACCACATGACGCTTGTGGGCCTGGCGCGCCAGCCAGCCGTCGATCATGTTGGTGTCGGAAGTCCACGGCGTGGGGAACACGTGGCGTCGTTCGACGAAGGATTGCAGGCTCAATGCCGGCTCCCGGGGCGCCGAGCGTTTATCGAAGACGCACACCAAGTCGTCCTCCAGCAGCATCTGGGTCTTGAAATCTTTGTGGGCGCGATGAAAGTGCGGGCCGAAGCAGATCACCATGTCCAGGCGGCCGTCGCGCAGCTCATCGGCGGGGATATCGGTTTCCAGCTTCTGCACGTTGACGATCACCGGCAGGTCAGCACGGTCGAAGCTTTTCAGCAGGCGCGGCAGGATCAACTGTTCGAAGTATTCCGGCGCACAGATGTTGAAGGTCACGGCCTTCTGGGTCGGGTCGAAGGCCTGGCCACCGGCGTGGCACAGGTTGATGCTTTCGAGGATTTTCTGCACATGGCCGTACATGGTGGTGGCCTTGTACGTAGGACGCATGCCCGCCCGGGTGTTGATAAACAGCTCGTCTTCAAAGCTGGTGCGCAACTTCTTCAGGCTGTAGCTCACGGTGGACTGGCTGACGAATAGCGTTTCGGACACCTCGGTAACGCTGCTCTGGTCGTAGACGGCGATAAACACCATCAAGTCCTGCATATCGAGTTTTCTGAGCAAGTTACTGTTTAACATCGGTTTCGTCCGTAAACCCTTTGTACCGAATTCAGTACAAGACAGCGCAAAAGCTTAACGGAACGTACGTGCCAATAGAAAGCTCTGTAGGGCGTTTCTATGTTTGCCGTGGGACAAATAATGTTTGCAACACGACCTCAGCGGATATGTTGCGCGTAGTGCCTTGGGTTGAAGCGCGTGACGATCAACAGCATCAGGACAACCACCGCTGTCAGCGACCACCAGGCCCATTCGAAACTGCCCAATTGGTCACGAATCATCCCGGCAATCAGTGGCGACAAGCCCGCAATCAGGTAGCCGATGCCTTGCACAAAGGCCGTGAGGCCACCGGCACGGCGCGGGTTGTCCAGGTGATCGAGGGACAGGATCAGGCTCATGGGGAACAGGCCGCCGATGCCCAGGCCGAGCAGGCACGGCCACAGCAAACTCAGGTATTGCGGGCTGAGGATCAGGCCGCAGAAACCGATGATGATCAGCACCAGCAATACCGCGACCACGCCACGTTTATCCCGGCGACGGTTGGCGATGGCGGGGGTGATCAGGCCGGAGACCACTTCCATGGCCGTCAGGAAGCCCAGCAGCAGCCCGGCGTTCTGCTCGCTCCAGCCTTGCTCCACGTAGTACGGCGCCAGCCACGCGAGTACACAGGTGTAGGACGCGGTACCAAGACCAAAAAAGACGGCCAGCAACCAGGCACGACGGTTGCCAAAAAATGACTCCTGCGGGCCGGAACCGGCCTGTGGCAGTGGCGGCATGGCTGAACGCTGGGCATACCAGAACACCAGGGCCAGCAACGCCAGCGCGGCCCAGATCGCCAGGCCGATACGCCAACTGCCGGTGTGCAGTTGCACGAAAGGTGAGAACGAAGCCGCCAGCGCCGCGCCGCCCATGATGGCGGTGACGTACAGGCCCATGAACAGCGACACGTTATCGCTGAAGCGCGACTTGATCAGCGCCGGCATCAACGCCTGGATCATTGCAATACCGATCCCCGCCGCAACGGCGCTGACGATCAGCTCCTGCGCCGAATCCAGAAACAGCCGCGACAGCGTCGCCACGCCAATCACCAGCAGCGACAGCACAATGCTGCGGTGCTCGCCGAAACGCTTGGCCAGGCCCATGCCAAAGAACATCGCCAGGCCCATGGCCATGACCGGCAGCATGGTCAACAACGCCGCGCTGCTGAAACTCAACGGCACATCGCCACGAATCGACGACAACAATGGCCCCACGGCCGCCATCGACGGGCGCAGGTTAAGGGCGACCAGCACCACGCTGATCATCAGCCAAACGGCGGTGGTGGGTTTTGCCTGAACGTTTTCCATGGGCCGGCCTTGAATGAACAAGGGCGAATCAGGCCACGCATGGGGCAGGGGAGCAAATGAGAAAGTCGCAGGGGCTATCTAAAAAATGCATTTCCCACATTTGCTGTGCAGTGTCAGGTGGACCGAATCACATGCTTGATCTCCTGAAACGCCGCCAGCCCCCACGGCCCCAACTCGCGGCCGATGCTGCTCTGCTTGTAGCCGCCCCACGCGGTCTGCGGGAAGATCACTTGCGGTGCGTTGATCCACACCAGCCCGGCCTGCAAGGCATTCGCCACCCGTTCGGCGGTCTCGGCATCGGCGCTGACCACACTGGCCACCAGGCCGAAATCGCTGTCGTTGGCCAGGGCAATCGCCTCATCTTCAGTCGCGAAACGTCGTACACACAGCACCGGGCCGAAGATTTCCTCGTTCCATAACGCGCTGTCCAGCGGCACCTCGGTAAACACGGTCGGGCGGATGAAAAAGCCTGTCGCCAGATCCGCCGGACGTTCACCGCCACACAGCAACCGTGCGCCATCCTCGATGCCGCGCTGGATATGCGCCCGTACCCGTTGATACTGCGCACGGTTGATCAGCGCGCCCATTTCCACGTCCTCGGCAAACGGGTCCGCCACGCGAATCCCTTCAGCCCGCACCTGCAAGCGTTGCAGGAATTCATCCGCCAGGCTGTCGGCCACCAGCACGCGACTTGTCGCGGAACACATTTGCCCGGCATTGAAAAACCCACCGCCACACGCCAGTTCTACCGCCAAGTCCAGGTCAGCATCCGCCAACACCAACAGCGAAGATTTGCCACCCAGTTCCAGGCTGACGCCCTTGATGGTTTCGGCGGCGCGTTGCATCACCTGCACGCCCACTGCATTGCTGCCGGTAAAGGAGATTTTCGCCACGCGACGGTCCGCTGCCAGTGGTGCGCCGACCGCCAGGCCCGTGCCGCAGACCAGGTTGAACACTCCGGCGGGCAGCCCGGAGTCGGCGATGATCCGCGCCAATTGCAGCTCCGCCAGCGGCGTGACTTCCGACGGCTTGAGCACCACGCAGCAGCCGGCGGCGAGGGCGGGGGCGAGTTTCCAGGCGGTGGTTACCATGGGGAAATTCCACGGCACGATCAGCCCCACCACGCCACAGGGTTCACGACGCAGGCGAGCGCTGAAATCGTCGCTGGGCAGCGCCACCGGGCGGTCTTGCCCGGCGTCCAGGTCCGCGGCGACAGCTGCGTAGTACTCGAAGGTGGCAATCACGTCATCCACATCGATGCCGGCCTCAAACAGCGGCTTGCCATTGTTGCTCGACTGCAGATGCATCAACGGTTCGCGCTGTTCGCGCACGCCCTGGGCAATGTTGCGCAACAGGGCCCCGCGTTCGTGGCCGGTGGTTTTTGACCACTCGGTAAACGCCCGGCTGGCGGCGTCCACTGCCTGGGTCACGGCAACGCTGTCGCCTGCGCTGACCTGGGCCAAGTGGGTTTCGGTCGCCGGGTTGATCACCTCCAGCACGTCATGGCCTGCACGCCATTCGCCGTCGATATACACACCGTTGATGACTGCGTTCATACCGCGACCTCCTTCATCCAAAGTCCCTGGTCGATTTCAATCAGCGTCGGTCCTTGGCGTTCAGCGGCGGCCAGCAATGCACTGCGCAAAGGTTCGACGCCCTGGATACGTTCAGCCGCGCAGCCCAGGGCCTTGGCCACGCCGATAAAGTCCGGTGTGTAGATGTCCACGCCGACCGGCTCGATGGCGCGGTTGACCATGTATTTCTTGATCTCCTCATAGCCCTGGTTATTCCACAGCAACACGATGATCGGCGTGCGTGCCTCCACCGCGCTGGCCAGTTCCGGCAGGCTGAACTGCAGGCCGCCGTCGCCGATCAGGCACACCACCGGTTGCCCATCGCCGCGCCCCAGCCAGGCGCCGATGGCGGCGGGCAGCGCGTAACCCAGGGTGCCGTAGCCGGTGGAGGAATTGAACCAGCGGCGCGGGTGGTCGAGGTTGAGGGTCAGGTTGCCGCTGTACACCGGTTGGGTGGAGTCGCCGACCATGACGACGCCAGGCAGTGTCTCCAGGACCGTGTTGAGCAACAGGGTTTGCGCGCGGGTCGCGGCGTCCCAGGTGGGAGCCAGTTCAGCCCACAAACGGGCGACGCGCCGGCTGCCCCAGTCGCTGCTGCGCGGCGGTAAACAGGTGCTGTCCAGCTCGGCCAGCAAGGCTTCGGCGGCGATGTGCGCGTCGGCGACCAAGGCCACGTGAGGGGGGTAGTTGCGCACGGTCTGGTCGGGGTCGATGTCGATGCGCAGCAGCGCGCCGGGAATGTCAAAGCCGCCGGCGAAGGTCACGTCGTAATCGGTCTCCCCAAGCTCTGTGCCGATGGCCAGCACCACGTCGGCTTCGGCGACCAATGCGCGGGTGGCGACCAAGGTCTGGGTCGAGCCGATCAGCAACGGGTGCGCGGCGGGCAGCAGGCCTTTGGCGTTGATGGTCAGCGCCACTGGCGCGCCGAGGGTTTCGGCGAGGCGGGTCAACGCGCAGGCGGCATCGATGGCGCGCCTCCGGCGAGAATCAGCGGACGCTTGGCGCAGGCCAGTAACTGAGCCATCTGTTTGATCGCCGCAGGTGCGGCACCCGCACGCGCCACGCTGATCGGTTCGCTGCCCAGCAGCGCGTCGGCGTTTTCCACCAGCACATCCAGCGGGATTTCGATATGCACCGGGCGCGGCCGACCCGCCTGGAACAGCGCAAACGCCCGTGCCAGCACACCTGGCAACTCCGCCGCCGACATCAAGGTATGGGAGAACGCCGCCACGCCCGCGATCATCGCGCTCTGGTTCGGCAGCTCATGCAACTTGCCGCGCCCGCCGCCCAACTGGCTGCGTGATTGCACGCTGGAAATCACCAGCATCGGGATCGAGTCGGCGTAGGCCTGGCCCATGGCCGTGGTGATATTGGTCATGCCGGGGCCGGTGATGATGAAACACACGCCGGGCTTGCCACGGGTGCGCGCATAACCGTCCGCCATAAACCCGGCCCCTTGCTCGTGGCGCGGGGTGACGTGACGGATGCTGGAACGGGCCAGGCCACGGTACAACTCCACGGTGTGCACGCCAGGAATGCCAAACACCTGGTCCACCCCATAGCCTTCCAGGAGGTGGACCAACACTTCGCCGCAGGTTGCCATACACGTCGCTCTTGTTATTGATTCGAGGCGGTATTGGAACGGCTGGCCCATAGCGGCAACAATCGATTAAAAGTCATACTAGCCATGTCCTCACGTCATGGCTGAGCCCGATGAAACGCCTTCCACCGCTGCCCGCGCTGCACACCTTCTGGGTCACGGCCCAGTGCTGCAACTTCACCCGCGCTGCCGAGCAACTGCACATCACCCAGGGCGCGGTGAGCCGGCAGATCGCCGGGCTGGAAAGCCACTTGGGCTACGCGTTGTTCCAGCGTCAGGCGCGGGGTTTGAGCCTGACCGAAGAGGGGCGCGAATGGTCACTGCGGGCGCAGCAGGTGTTTGGCTTGCTCGGTGACGCAGTGGAGCAGATCGGCAATCGCCGCCAGACCTTGCAGCTCAAGGCGTCCACCTGCGTGATGCGCTGGTTGCTGCCGCGCCTGATGCAGTGGCAAAAGGAGCGTCCGGACGTGCCGGTGGAACTCACCACCACCGTGGCCTACACCGTGGATTTTCGCCGCGAGCAGTTCGACGCAGCGGTGATCTACGCGCCCATCGCCGAGCAGTCCGCCGAGGCGCGGCATTTGTTCGACGAGCAACTCACCCCCGTCTGTGCGCCGGGTTTAATGGCGCGCCTGCAAGCACCGCACGACTTGCAGCAACAGGTGCTGCTGCATCCCACGCGGGATGAGCGCGATTGGGCATTATGGTTGAAGGCGGCGAACACCCACTTGAGCAATCTGAGCCAGGGTCATCATTTCGAAACGCTGGACTTGGCAATGACGGTGGCCTCCCAGGGTTCCGGGGTGGCGATTGGCGACAGCGCGTTGATTGGCGAGGACGTGAAGGCGGGGCGGTTGGTGATGCCGTTCGAACTGCGGGTGCCGACGGGGATGGGGTATTACCTGGTGTATCCGCCGGGGACAAAGCCGTCGACCGGGCTCGAAGCGTTAATGGATTGGTTGGTCAGCCAGGCACTAGTTCCAGAATACTGAAAGGCAAATGTGGGAGGGG
>NZ_JADDUM010000128.1 GCF_015163715.1 Pseudomonas cyclaminis | reverse complement strand
CCCTCCCACATTGGATTTTTGCAAGGCTTAGGGTCAGGCCAGGCCGGACTCTACCAGCAGGGCTTCGAGCCCCATGAGGTCAGGCACCTTCGCCACGTGCTCGCCCACCTGCACCGCCGCCAGTTCCAACGGGCACAGCGGCACGTCGACGTAGCTCAATTCGCTGTCGAGCTTGTACGAGCGGGGGATGCCCTGGATCACCAGCGCAAGAAACTTCAAGGTCGCGGCCGCCCAAGGCGTTCAATACCACGATCCGCGAGCGTTCGCCGGTCACGCTGGCCTCGCCGCACACGGCTTCGAAACTGATCAGCGGGATTTGCCGATCTCGCCAGGTCACTTGCCGTAAATACCAAGGCGGTGCGTCGCTGGCCGGTTCGCCGCGTTGGAAGTCGATCAACTCGGCCACGGCGACGTTGGGCAGCACCAGGTGGCGGTCAGCCAGGGGCAGCAGCAGGCCGGTGAGTTGGCTGGTGCGGTGGTCAAGCATGGGACTTGCTCCAATAGGCGATGCTGTCCAGCAGCACCGACTCTTGATACGGCTTGCCGAGGTAGTCGTTGACGCCAATGGCCATGGCGCGGTCGCGGTGTTTCTGGCCGGTGCGGGAGGTGATCATGATGATCGGCAGGCGCATCAGGCGTGGGTCGTTGCGCACTTGCGTGGCCACTTCAAAACCGTCCATGCGCGGCATTTCGATGTCGAGCAGCATCAGGTCCGGGGTGCGTTCTTCAAGCAACGCGAGGGCGTCGATGCCATCTTTGGCGGTGAGTACGTTCATGCCGTTGCGCTCCAGCAGGCGGCTGGTGACTTTACGCACGGTGACCGAGTCGTCCACCACCAGCACCAGCAGCGGGCGCTTTTTCAGTGGGTCGTTGAGGATCAGCGGCGCATCCACCGACTGGGCCGGCAACGCCGGTTGCCGTTCGCGGATATGCGCCAGCAAGTCGATGATCAGCACCACGCGGCCATCGCCCAGGATGGTCGCGCCGGACAACCCCTGCACCCCGGCAAACTGCGGGCCCAGGCCCTTGACCACAATCTCCCGGGTACCGGCCATGGCGTCTACATGCACCGCCACGCGGCGCTCGTTGCACTGCACCAGTAACACCGGCACCGGTTGGTATTGGCCCAATAATTTAGGCCGGCCGACGGTGTGCAGCAGGTCGCCCAGGTAGAACAACTCGTAGCTCTGCCCGGCATATTCATAGCGTGGCGGATCTTGCTGATAGTGCCCAGCAAGCTCATGGGGCAGCACCCGCACCAACGCTTCGATGGTGTTGAGCGGGATCGCGTATTGATCATCCGCGCACTGCACCATCAGCGCACGGTTGACCGACACGGTGAACGGCAAACGAATGCGAAAATGCACGCCCTCGCCCGGCGTCGACTCAATGAACATCGAGCCGCCGAGCTGGCGCACTTCTTCATGCACCACGTCCATGCCCACGCCACGTCCGGAAATCTGGGTGATCTTCTCGGCGGTGGAGAACCCCGGCTGCAAGATAAACTGCAACACGTCGCGGTCGCTGATCGCTTGATGAGGGCCGAGCAAACCGCGCTTGATCGCCTTGCGCCGCACCGCGTCCAGGGGCACGCCGGCGCCGTCGTCGCGCATGTCGAACACGATGTCGCCGCCTTCGTGGGTCAGGTCCAGGGTAATGCGGCCCTTTTCCGGCTTACCGGCCAACAGGCGCGCCTCGCGGGATTCCAGGCCATGGTCGACGGCGTTGCGCAGCATGTGCTCCAACGGCGCCGCCATGCGTTCCAGCACGTTGCGGTCCATCTCACCCTCGGCGTTGCCGACGATGAATTCCACGTCCTTGCCCAACTCGCCCGCCACCTGGCGCACGATGCGTTTGAGGCGCGGCAGCATGCGTTCGAACGGCACCATGCGCGTGCGCATCAGGCCTTCCTGCAATTCGGTGTTGATGCGTGCCTGTTGCTGCAACAGGGCGTGCGCATCCTCGTTGCGACGGTCGAGGGTGTCCTTGAGGTCGAGCAAATCAGAGGCGGACTCGGACAACGCACGGGACAGTTGCTGCAACTGCGAATGGCGGTCCATTTCCAACGGGTCGAAGTCTTCGTAGCCCAGGCGCTCGGCCTCGGCCTGTTGGCGACTGAGGATGCGGCCCTGGGTTTCGGTGTCGAGGCGGCGCAGTTGATCGCGCATGCGCTCGATGGTGGTTTCCACCTCGGTCAATGCAATGCGTGCGTCGTTGACTTGTTGTTCAATGCGACCACGGAAGATCGAGGTCTCGCCGGCCAGATTGACCAGGTCATCCAGCAGATCAGCGGAGATCTTCACCATGTCGGCGGCAGGATCAACGACCGCCTCGGTCTTGCCTGCGGGCAATGCGACCGGTGCCACTGCTTCTACGCTTGGGTGCACCAGGCTTCTGATGCGTCCGATAAGCTTGTCCACCGCGCCCACGGGCAAGCCGTCTGCCACGGCGTCGATCATCTGCGCCAGGCGGTCATGGCAGCCTTGCAGCAGCGCGAACAATTCGGCGGACGGTGCGAGCAAACCGGCCGACAGCCCTTCGTAAAGAAACTCAAGCTCATGGGCCAGATCACCAATCGGCCCGATCTCGACCATGCGTGCGCCGCCCTTGAGGGTATGCAGGTCGCGCAGCAGGGTTTCGACCTCCTGGCGATTGTTCGGCTCGGCCTGCCAGCGCAGCAGTGCGCTGCCGGAGCTGTCGAGAATATCGGCGGCTTCTTCGAGGAAGATATCCAGCAATTCCGGGTCGGCGCCCGACGTTTCCGACGCCGGAGCCTGTGCAGCGGGCGTACTGCTCTGGCGCAATTCGCGCAGCTTGGCAATCAGCTCGGCGCTGTCGCTCAAGGGCTGGTGGCGGTGCAGTTCGTCCAGCTGTAAAGCCAGGCGTTCATGGCTGGCCATGAGCACCTGGGACAGCTCGGTGCTGTAGCTGTAGCGCCGGTCCACCAGGCCTTCGTAAAGGCATTCCAACTCATGGGCCAGATCGCCCACCGGGCCGATTTCGGCCATGCGCGCGCCGCCCTTGAGGGTGTGCAGGTCGCGCTGCAACGAGGACAACGGGGCTGCGCTTTCAGGTTCCAACAACCAGCGTTTGAGGGACTGCCCGGCGCTGTCGAGAATGTCCACGGCTTCTTCAAGGAAGATCTCGACGATCTCATCGTCCATCGCCGTTTCATGCTCCAACTGCGCGGTGGCAGCGCCCAGTTCAGCAATATTCAGCGCACGGTTACCGTCGATTTTGATCAGGCCGGTGGCGGACGGGTCGAGAGCATCGTCCAGCAGGTCGCGCAGGGCCTGCACCCGCGCGGCGCCGGGCTGATTTCCTGGCCGGCGGCCAACTGGTCAAGCATGTTGATCAGTGCTTCATGGGCCTGTTCGGCCTCATGGAAAAACCGCTCGCTGACCGCCAGGCTGCTCTCTTCCACCGCGCCATAGAGGTCGAGCAAGGCTTCGCACAACTCGTCGATGGGATGCAGGTCGGCGATGTGTGCGCCCTCCCCCAGGGTGGTCAACTCATCCAGCAGAGCAGTGAGTTCCTGGCGCTCGCCAGGGTGCTGTTGCCAGCGCCGCAGCAGGCTTTCGGCGTCGAGCAGGATGTCCATGCCCTGGGCCAGGAAATTGGTGATCAGTTGCGGGTCGCGTTTGATGCGCAAGCCGGTGTTGGGCGCGTCGAGCAGCGCGGCCAACTGATGGTCGAGCAGGGTTTGGGTGCGGCCAATCAAGTCGGCCGCGCCTTGATCGGCACCAGAGGGTCGCGGTCCAGTTGGCGTAAGCCACGCTGGAACAGGGCTTCGGCTTCCAGCAGCAACTCCACTTCATCCAGGTCCAGCGGCAGGCGATGGGCCTTGTATTCGCGGGTCAGGTGATCCAGCGGTCGCACCAGTTCGGCGATCGGTAATACGCCGGCCATGTACGCACTGCCCTTGAGGGTGTGCAGGGCGCGTTGCAGCTCATCGCTGACTTGCAGCGGCACATGCTCGGCAGCCTGTTGCAGGAAGTGGTTGAGGCTGTCCAGATGGCTCTGGGCTTCATTGCGGAAGATCTCCAGCAGCATCGGGTCATGGGGCTCGGCAGCGGATACAGCGCCACCACTGGCCAAGGCGTGGGCGCGAGCGGCCAGGGCGTCGACTTCGTCGCGTTGGTGTTGGTCGTCCGTCGCAAAGTCGGCGATCAATTCCGGCAGCAAGGCCACGGCGTCATCCAGCACCTGCTGGACCCCGGAGCCGAGCGCCACGCTGCGTTCGAGCACACGGTTCAGCAGGTTTTCCACGGCCCAGGCCAGCTCGGCCAGGACCAGGGCGCGCACCATGCGACCGCTGCCTTTCAAGGTATGAAAGGCGCGGCGCATTTCGCCTTGGGCGGTCTTGTCCACGCTGTTGGGCAGGTGGCGGTGCAGCACGTCGAGGACTTCGTCGGTCTCTTCGAGGAAGACTTCGCGCAGTTCATCGTCGATAGGCGCTTCATCGGCCGGCGGCGGCAACAGGCTACCGGGGCGTTGCAGGGCCGGCGGGTTGAGGCGCGACGTGGGGTTGGCCAACGCGTCGAACTGGGATTGGCTCGGGGCCTCATCCGTCGACAGCGCACCATCGGGGGCCACCAAGGCCTGGCGCCAGGGTTTTTCAGCAGGCAGGTAACCCAGCGCCGCGAGGCTTTGGGTGGCCAGTTCCAATACCCGTTCACCGGCGGCGTCGGGGTCCTGGAGCATGCGTTCGAGGTAGTACTCCAGGCTGCTGATTACATCGGCAAAATGGGCCAGCTGTGTCTCGGACGGGCGCGTCATCGTTGACCATCAACTGCTCATCGACGTAATCGGTGCAGCCGCGCATCAGGCTCGCTGCACGCGGCAGCGGAATCATCGCCAACGCGCCGCGCACCTGGCTCAGCAGTTCCGGCAGGGACTCCAGGCGCTGAGGGTCCCAGTCGGCTTCGATGCAGTCAATCACCAGCTCTTTGGCCTGCTTCAGGCACTGGCAAGACTCGCGGATTACCAGTTGGTGAATCTGGGTCAGGTCGGTGGTGGGCAGGCGGCTTTCTTCGCGGCTTTCCGGTTCGACGGTGCCGGCCATTCCCGCCAGGGTGGCTTCGACGTAGAGCAGCGCGCCCGCGACGTCCATCAGCACGGCGTCATTGGGTTCGCGTTGGCCTTGGGCCAGGCTCAGTACCACCGCAAGCTGATCGATGATGACTTTGCGCGGCTGGCCGAACCCCAGCACCGCCAGGGTATCGGCGATCTGCCGCAGCGGCGCCAGCAGCGCATCAAGGTCGTGGGTGTGTTGGCGGTCGCTGCGTACGAACAGGTCGAGGCGTTCCTTGACCCGCACCAGCTCTTCACACAACGCACCGAGCACCGAGCCCATGGCATTGCGGTCCGGCCCGGCCAGGCGGGCGCGTTCGGCGTCGACCACGGCGCTGTCGGGCAAGGCCTCATCCAGGCCGTAGCGTTCCTTGAGGCTTTGCATGCGTGGCGTCGGCCGGGTGACTTTGGCGACGTAGAACAACAGGCTCTTGAGCAACTCATCCGGCGCAGACTGGTTGATACCGCCAATGCCTTGGGCCAGCAAACGCTTGAGCTGCTTGTCACTGGCCTTGAGCAGGCTGCGCAAGGCCGGGCTGTTGGCAACGACGCCGGTGAGCATGCCTTCGACCAGCGCCGACGTCACTTGCCACAACGGCAACAACGGCGCGCCCTGGCACAGGGCTTCAAGGCGTGCGAACACACGTGCCATGTCTTCCAGATTGCTGGGGCCGTGGTCTTCGCGCAGCAGCCCGGCGAGGGCCTGTTGCAGCAATTGGTGCCATTGGCGCAGTTGTTCATGCAGGTCCGGCACTGCGCGTTGGGCCAGGGCTTCATCGGGCAGCGGCGCAATCGACAACAGTTGTGGGCTGAACAGGCTGGTTTCCGAGAGCAGGCTTTCACCCCGCGCACTGCGCAGATCGTTGAGCAGTGGCAGCACCACCAACGGCAGATCGCGGCGGGCGCTGTGCACGCGGTCGAGGTACAGGGGCAGTTGGCCGAGGGCCTGTTGCAGCAGACGGATACTTTCCTCGCGCTGGCTGACCTGCCCGGCCTGGAGCGCCAGGGCCAGTTCTTCGATCTCTTCGGCGAGCAGCGCGCGCCGTAGAACTCGACCATTTGCAGCGCGCCATGCACTTGATGGATACCGGCCAGGCATTGGCTGATCACGTCGTCGTCATGGGTTTCGACAAACGCATCCAGCGCTGAACGGGCCTGTTTCAGGGTTTCGGCAATGTCGCCCTTGACCCATTCGAGGGCCACGTAGTCGTGCCGGTCAACCATAACTGCTCCGCTTAGAATTCGTGGGTTGCTGGTATTGCCCAGATCTCAACAATGATTGAGATCCAATGTGGGAGGGGCGGTGTGACGATTCGACTTGCCCCCGATTGCAGTGGGTCAGCCAATGGATCAGGTGACTGATACACCGCCATCGGGGGCAAGCCCCCTCCCACATTTCAATCTTCGACCTGTTTGGGTGGCGGGAGGGTGAAGCCCGACACCGACCTGCGCAACTGGCTCGCCATCTTCGCCAGGTTACCGATGCTTTCGGCAGTCGCGGTCGACCCCGACGACGTCTGCGTAGTGATCTGCTGGATCACGTTCATGGTCAGGGAGATCTGCCCCGCCGACGACGTCTGCTGCTGCGCCGCATTGGAGATGCTCTGGATCAACGCCGCCAACGTCTTCGACACGCCTTCAATCTCTTCCAGCGCCACGCCTGCATCCTGAGCCAGCCGTGCGCCGCGGACCACTTCGGTGGTGGTCTGCTCCATGGAGATGACCGCCTCGTTGGTGTCGGTCTGGATCGCCCTCACCAGGGTTTCGATCTGCCGCGTGGCGGCCGACGAGCGCTCGGCCAGCCGCTGCACTTCATCCGCCACCACCGCAAAGCCGCGCCCGGCATCCCCGGCCATGCTCGCCTGGATGGCGGCGTTGAGGGCGAGGATGTTGGTCTGGTCGGCGATGTCGTCGATCAGGCTGACGATATCGCCGATCTCCTGGGACGATTCGCCCAGGCGCTTGATGCGCTTGGCGGTGTCCTGGATCTGTTCGCGGATGTTGTCCATGCCGTGGATGGTGTTGTGCACCACCTCGTTGCCCTTGTTCGCGATCTCTACCGAACGCTCCGCCACGGCCGAGGATTCCGCGGCGTTGGCCGACACTTGGTCGATGGACTGGGCCATCTGGTTGATCGCGGTGGACGCTTCGGCGATCTGCTGGGCCTGATGCTCCGAGGCCTGGGCCAGGTGCATGGCGGTGGCCTGGGTTTCTTGCACGGCCCCGGCAACTTGGCCGGCGGTGAGGTTGATCGTGGCGACCAGATCGCGCAGTTGGTCCACGGAATAGTTGATGGAGTCGGCGATGGTGCCGGTGAAGTCTTCAGTCACCGAAGCCGTCACGGTGAGGTCGCCGTCGGCCAGGTCTTCGATTTCATCGAGCAGGCGCATGATCGCGTTCTGGTTGCGCTCGTTCTTCTCGGCGGTCTCGTGCAGTTGGCGGTTGGTCTCACGCACCATCACCAGGCCAATCAGGATGATCGAGGCCAACGCAGCAGGCCCAGCACGTAGCCACCGATGGTGTCGAAGCTGCGCCCGCTGGCGAGGTTTTCAAACCCGGTGGCCAGGTGCGAGGCTTCATCGAGCAGGGTTTGCGACAGATTGAAAATATTGCTCGCCGAGGCGCGTACCTGAAACAGTTGCGGTGAGGTTTCGAGGATTTCGTCGACGGAGCCGGAGACAAACTCGAACAGCTCGGCAATATCCGCCAGCCGTGCACGGGCATCGTGGTCTTCGACCTGGGTGATGCGCAGGCCGGGGTTGCCGTTGAGCATGCCATTGAGCACCTGGCCAAAACGGGCGGCATCGCGGCCAAAGGTGTCGGCGGCCTGTGCGGCTGTTTCGTCGCCGGCCAGCACGGTATTGACCGCCCCCAAAATACGTTCGGCCAGCAGCGACTGGCGTTGGGCCAGGGCCACCTGGCTGGCCGGCGCGCCACGCTGCAGCAGGATGTCGACGACCTTTTCCGATTCCATCTGCAATTGCGGCACGGTTTCGGCCAGGGTCGCGGCCACCTGGTGCAGGGACAACACGGTCTGCTCGCTGGCGAGGATGGCGTCGGTGTTTTTCAGCAGCGCTTCCCAGTCGGTCTGCACCGCGCGCATCTCGGCCCGCACCGCACTGGGCGCCGCAGGCAGGCCGGTTTGCGGGTCGCCTTTTTTCAGGTAGCCCCAGCGCTGGGCAAAATCGTTGCGCGCATCGCCCAACAGCTTGAAGGCAGCGGCCTTGCCGGCGGCGGCTTCGGTGGCATTCTTGGCAATGCGCTGGGACAGCACCCGCAGTTCACCGGCGTGGCCGATGTACTGCTTGTCGTAGGTGGACTGGGTGTTGAGGTACGCGAAGTTGGCGAAGAGCAGCATGATGAACACGATCAGTGCGATAAACAGCACGATGATCTGTGAGCGGCTGCGCGAGCCGGCCTGGGGTTTGGGCGCGGTAGCGGTGGTCATGCGGCGACATCCATGAAGCCTGGGGCCTGGGCCAGGGCGAAGGGGCTGAAGACCTGCCACAGCGGGTCGCCGTCGAACTGGCCCTGGATAAACGGCGCGCCGGGGCTGGCGCTCGCCAGCAAGGCGTCTTGTGCGAAATGCTGCATCCCCACCACCTCATCCACCAGCAGCCCGACAAACAGATCGTTGTATTCCACCACCAGCACCCGCCGTTGCTTGCGCGCCTTGGACAGCGCAAGGCCGAGGAAACCACCCAGGTCCATCACCGGCAGCAGGCGCCCGCGCAGGTTAGCAACACCTTTGACCCAGGCCTTGACCCCAGGCATTAAAGTGCATCGCGGTTCATGCAGGACTTCGGCGACTTCGCCCATGGGCGCCACATACCAATGTTGCCCCAGGCGAAAGCCGATCCCGCTCCAGCGTTGCAGGCGAGCTTCCTGGGACGGCAGGTCGGCGGCCAGCAGGCGGCAGCGGCGGTCGATGTCCAGCAGCAACTCGAAGGCGGTTTGCGACTCGGTCATGATGGCGTGCCGTCAGCCGGCCAGCACCTTGTTCAGGGTGGCGATCAGGGTTTCTTCGTCCACCGGCTTGGTCAGGTAGTCCTTGGCGCCCTGGCGTGTACCCCAGACCTTGTCGGTTTCCTGATCCTTCGTCGTGATGATGATCACCGGAATGTGCTCGGTTTCCTTGTCTTTGGTCAGTTGGCGCGTGGCCTGAAAGCCGTTGAGACCGGGCATCACGATGTCCATCAATACCGCGTCAGGCTTTTCCTGGCGTGCGAGCGCTACGCCGTCGCCACCATTGGCAGCCTTGAGGACCTGGTGGCCGTGCTTTTCCAGCATGCCGGTGAGTTTGTACATTTCGGTCGGCGAATCGTCGACGATCAGAACACGTGCCATGGTTTTCCCCGCTACATTGGTCGGCGCTGGCCCTTGTGGGGCGGCGTCAGTGTGCTTGTTCTACTGCGGCGAACCCCGGCACATAGGCCTTGATCGCACCCAGCAGTTCTTCCTTGCTGAAAGGCTTGGTCAAAAACTGATCGACACCCACGATGCGCCCCTTGGCCTTGTCGAACAGGCCGTCCTTGGAGGACAACATGATCACCGGGATCGACTTGAACACCGGGTTGTTCTTCACCAGGGCGCAGGTCTGATAGCCATCCAGGCGCGGCATCATGATGTCGACAAAGATAATGTGCGGGTGATGATCAACAATCCGGGCCAGGGCATCGAAACCGTCGATGGCCGTAATGACCTCGCAGCCCGAGTGCTTCAACAGCGTCTCGGCGGTGCGGCGGATCGTTTTCGAATCGTCGATCACCATCACTCTCAAGGCGTTGGAATGCTGTTCCATATCTGCTCTACCATCGCCACAGCGAATCGGTTTTCGGTGTGTACTGCCTGATCTTGCACAGGATGAGCGTCGCAGGCCTTGGATTTCAAGGGCTGCTGAGCCGTGGCAGTCTTTTTAGCACAGTCTCGGGGAGCAATCTATCGAGGCGCCCGCCAGGTGGTTTTTCCTTGACCCACAACAGCCGCAGCGCCACTCTGACGCCACTTTTATGCGCCCAATTTGCTAGAGGAAATCCCCCATGAGCGTTCGCGTCGGCATTGTCATGGACCCTATTGCCAGCATTTCCTATAAAAAGGACAGCTCGCTGGCCATGCTCCTGGCCGCCCAGGCCCGCGGCTGGACCCTGTTCTATATGGAGCAGCGCGACCTGTACCAGGGCGACGGCGAGGCCCGCGCACGCATGCGCCCGCTGCAGGTGTTCGCCAACCCGGAAAAATGGTTCGAGCTTTCGGACGAGATCGACAGCCCCCTGAGCGATCTGGACGTGATCCTGATGCGCAAGGATCCGCCGTTCGACATGGAGTTCGTCTATTCCACTTACCTGCTGGAGCAGGCCGAGCGCGCCGGTGTACTGATCGTCAACAAGCCGCAGAGCCTGCGCGACTGCAATGAAAAGCTGTTCGCCACACTGTTCCCCCAGTGCACACCGCCGACCGTGGTCAGCCGCCGCGCCGACGTGCTGCGTGAGTTCGCCGCCAAACACGGCGATGTGATCCTCAAGCCGCTGGACGGCATGGGCGGCACGTCGATCTTCCGTCACCGCGCCGGCGACCCGAACCTGTCGGTAATCCTGGAAACCCTGACCGTGCTGGGTACTCAGCAGATCATGGGCCAGGCTTACATTCCGGCGATCAAGGACGGCGACAAGCGCATCCTGATGATCGACGGCGAACCGGTGGACTACTGCCTGGCGCGTATCCCGGCAGCCGGCGAGACCCGTGGCAACCTGGCCGCCGGTGGTCGCGGTGAAGCGCGCCCTCTGACGGACAAGGACCGTTGGATTGCAGCCCAAGTCGGCCCGACCCTGCGGGAAAAGGGCCTGCTGTTTGTAGGCCTTGACGTGATTGGCGAAAATCTCACCGAAATCAACGTCACCAGCCCGACCTGTATCCGCGAGATCGACAACGCATTTGGCACCAACATCGGCGAAATGCTGATGGCCGCGATAGACGCGAAGCTGCAAGCGGCAAGCTCCAAGCGGCAAGTTTAAAGCCGACCGAGTTAAAGCTTGCAGCTTGTAACTTGTCGCTTGAAGCTAAAAACCAACATTGCGTTATCATGCCGAACCTCGAAACACGTGATGTTGGTTTTTATGCTCCCTCCGTCCGATCTGCCCCCCGAACTCTCCCACAGCGGCGTGCGCCCGGCTGATCGGCTCGGATTTACCCTGTTCCTGGCCGCCTTGATTCACTTGGCCTTGCTCCTCGGCGTGGGTTTCACCATGGTCGAGCCCAAGCAGATCACCAAGACCCTGGAAATCACCCTCGCCACGTTCAAGAGTGAAAAGAAGCCTGAGAAGGCGGACTTTCTGGCCCAGGACAATCAACAGGGCAGCGGCACCCTCGACAAGAAAGCCATCCCCAAGACCACCGAACTGGCACCGTTCCAGGACAACAAGGTCAATAAGGTCACGCCGCCTCCCTCGCCCAAGCCCGAGGTCAAGCAGGCTACGCCCAAGCCGACGGTGACCACCGTCGCACCCAAACCGCAAAAAGCCCCGGTCCAGCGCGAAAAGACCAAGACCGAACCGCAGCCGGAGCCCGTGAAGCCGGCGCCTACTTTCGACAGCTCGACCCTGTCCGACGAAATTTCCAGCCTGGAAGCCGAACTGGCCAACGAACAGCAGTTGTACGCCAAGCGCCCACGCATCTACCGCCTGAATGCCGCCTCGACCATGCGCGACAAAGGCGCCTGGTATAAGGACGAGTGGCGCAAGAAGGTCGAGCGCATCGGCAACCTCAACTACCCGGAAGAAGCGCGGCGCCAGCAGATTTACGGAAATTTGCGTCTATTAGTGTCGATCAACCGCGATGGCACCTTATATGAAGTGCAGGTGCTGGAGTCCTCCGGCCAGCCGCTGCTGGACCAGGCCGCACAGCGCATCGTGCGCTTGGCTGCGCCTTTCGCGCCGTTTACCGGCGACCTGAACGACGTGGACCGCCTGGAAATCATCCGCACCTGGAAGTTTGCCAAGGGCGATCGGCTGTCGAGCAATTGATGACAATTGCCCTGTGCGACACATCCCCAGCTTGTCAGTTCGCCCCTCCAACGCCACACTAGTGGACATGAAAAATGTCAGCCCGACCTACCTCAAGCACCAATTCCTGATCGCCATGCCCCATATGGCCGACCCGAACTTTGCGCACACCTTGACCTACATCGTCGAGCACACGGCCAAGGGTGCCATGGGGTTGGTGGTGAATCGGCCCCAAGCGCTGAACCTGGCCGATATCCTTGAGCAATTGCGCCCCGAGATCGATCCGCCGGCCCGTTGCCAAGGTGTTCCGATCTACATCGGTGGGCCGGTACAGACGGATCGCGGCTTTGTGCTGCACCCCACCGGGCCGACGTTCCAGGCCACGGTGGACCTGGACGGCGTGTCGCTGTCCACCTCCCAGGACGTGTTGTTCGCCATCGCCGACGGCGTAGGCCCCGAGCAAAGTGTGATCACCTTGGGCTACGCCGGCTGGGAAGCCGGGCAACTGGAAGCCGAACTGGCCAGCAATGCCTGGCTGACCTGCCCGTTTGACGCCGACATCCTGTTCAACACTGCCAGCGAACTACGCCTGGAAGCGGCCGCCGCCAAGCTGCGCGTCAACCTCAGCCTGCTGACCAGCCAGGCGGGGCACGCCTGATGGCCTTGCGTCTGATCCTCGGTTTTGACTACGGCACCAAACAGATCGGCGTAGCGGTCGGCCAGGTGATCACCGGCCAGGCCCGCGAGCTGTGCACCCTGAAGGCCCAGAACGGCATACCGGACTGGAACCAGGTCGAAGCCCTCATTAAAGAGTGGAAGCCCGACGCGGTGGTGGTCGGCCTGCCCCTGAACATGGACGGCACCCCCAGCGACATGTGCCTGCGCGCCGAAAAGTTCGCCCGCCGCCTCAACGGCCGCTACAACATTCCCTTCTATACCCACGACGAACGCCTGACCACCTTTGAAGCCAAGGGTGAACGCCGCGACCGTGGCGGCCAGAAGGGCAGCTACCGCGACAACCCCGTGGACGCCATCGCCGCCGCCTTGCTGTTGCAGGGTTGGCTGGATGAAAACACCGCTTTATTTGAATCCTGACTGACGCGGCTTGCCGCGTCTTCTTACGTTTGAGCCCGGAACTTGCCTACAGCAAGGCCTTGAAGGAGCCACCATGAGCCTGCCGAACCCCGCCGAACTGATCAGCCAGATGGCAATACGCCTCAAGGCTAACCTGGAACACCGTGGCATCAGCGAGCCGCGCTTCATCGGCATTCGCACCGGTGGCGTGTGGGTGGCCCAGGCACTGCTGGAAGCACTGGGCAGTGATTCGCCCCTGGGCACCCTGGACGTATCCTTCTACCGCGATGACTTCAGCCAGAACGGCCTGCACCCGCAAGTGCAACCCTCGGCCCTGCCGTTCGAGGTCGAAGGCCAGCACCTGGTGCTGATCGACGACGTGCTGATGAGCGGCCGCACCATCCGTGCCGCCATGAACGAGCTGTTCGACTACGGCCGCCCGGCGAGTATCACGCTGGTCTGCCTGCTGGACCTGGACGCCGGCGAGCTGCCGATCAGCCCGGATGTGGTCGGCGCGACCCTGTCGCTGCAAGCCCGGCAACGGGTAAAATTGTCCGGTCCCACGCCGCTCGAACTCGAACTGCAAGACCTTGCCCTTTAAACCGCCTTGTACAGAGTCCCCGCGATGACGCCTCTAGATGCCAAGCGCCCGCTGCAGCTCAATGCTCAGGGCCAGTTGCAACACTTTTTGTCCCTCGACGGTTTGCCCCGCGAACTGCTCACCGAAATCCTCGACACGGCCGACTCGTTTCTCGAAGTCGGTGGCCGGGCGGTGAAGAAAGTCCCGTTGCTGCGCGGCAAAACCATCTGCAACGTGTTCTTCGAGAACTCCACGCGCACCCGCACCACCTTTGAACTGGCGGCCCAGCGGCTGTCAGCCGACGTGATCACGCTGAACGTGTCCACGTCGTCCGCGAGCAAGGGCGAAACCCTGCTCGACACCCTGCGCAACCTGGAAGCCATGGCCGCGACATGTTCGTGGTGCGCCACGGCGACTCCGGCGCCGCGCACTTTATCGCCGAGCACGTGTGCCCGCAGGTGGCGATCATCAACGGCGGCGACGGCCGTCACGCCCACCCGACCCAGGGCATGCTCGACATGCTCACCATCCGTCGGCACAAGGGCAGCTTTGAAAACCTCTCGGTGGCCATCGTCGGCGACATCCTGCACTCGCGGGTCGCACGCTCGAACATGCTGGCCCTGAAGACCCTGGGTTGCCCGGATATCCGCGTGATCGCGCCGAAAACCCTGCTGCCCATCGGCATCGAGCAATACGGCGTGAAGGTCTACACCGACATGGCCGAAGGCCTCAAGGATGTCGACGTGGTGATCATGCTGCGCCTGCAACGCGAGCGCATGTCCGGCGGCCTGCTGCCGAGCGAGGGTGAGTTCTACCGCCTGTTCGGCCTGACCACCGCACGCCTGGCCGGCGCCAAGCCGGATGCCATCGTGATGCACCCAGGCCCAATCAACCGAGGGGTGGAGATTGAGTCGGCGGTGGCCGACGGCAGCCAGTCGGTGATTCTCAACCAAGTGACCTACGGCATCGCCGTGCGCATGGCCGTATTGTCCATGGCCATGAGCGGACAAACCGCGCAACGTCAATTCGAGCAGGAGAACGCCCAGTGAAGCTCAGCATTCTTGGCGCTCGCGTTATCGATCCGGCCAGTGGCCTGGATCAAGTCACCGATCTTCATCTGGAGGCCGGCAAGATCATCGCCATTGGCGCCGCTCCCGGCGGTTTCAACCCCAGCGAAACGATCGACGCCAAAGGCCTGGTGGCCGCGCCCGGGCTGGTGGACCTGAACGTCGCCCTGCGCGAGCCGGGCTACAGCCGCAAAGGCAGCATTGCCAGCGAAACCCGCGCCGCTGCGGCCGGTGGCGTGACCAGCCTGTGCTGCCCGCCGCACACCAAGCCGGTTCTGGACACCTCGGCCGTGACCGAGCTGATCCTCGACCGCGCCCGTGAAGCCGGCAATTGCAAAGTGTTCCCCATCGGCGCCCTGAGCAAAGGCCTGGACGGCGAACAACTCGCCGAACTGATCGCCCTGCGCGACGCCGGTTGTGTAGCCTTCGGCAACGGCCTGGAGAGTTTCCGCAGCACCCGCACCCTGTGCCGCGCCCTGGAATACGCGGCCACCTTCGACTTGACGGTGATCTTCCACTCCCAGGACCGCGACCTGGCCGAAGGTGGCCTGGCCCATGAAGGCGCCGTCGCCAGCTTCCTCGGCCTGCCGGGCATCCCGGAAACCGCCGAGACCGTGGCCCTGGCCCGTGACCTGCTGCTGGTGGAGCAAAGTGGCGTGCGTGCGCATTTCAGCCAACTGACCAGCGCACGCGGTGTCGCCCTGATCGCCCAGGCCCAGGCCCGTGGGTTGCCGGTGACGGCGGATGTGGCGTTGTATCAACTGATCCTGACGGATGAGGCACTGATCGATTTCTCCAGCCTGTACCACGTGCAACCGCCGCTGCGCACCCTGGCCGATCGCGAGGGTTTGCGTGCGGCGGTGAAGTCCGGTGTGGTCTCGGCGATTTCCAGCCACCACCAGCCCCACGAGCGTGATGCCAAGCTGGCGCCGTTTGGCGCGACAGAACCGGGTATCAGCAGCGTTGAGCTGTTGCTGCCGCTGGCCATGACGTTGGTGGAAGATGGGTTGCTGGACTTGCCGACGCTGCTGGCACGCCTGAGCGCCGGCCCGGCTGAGGCGTTGCGCCTGCCGGCGGGTAAGTTGGCGGTGGGTGCGGCGGCGGACCTGGTGCTGTTTGATCCGGCCAGCGCCACGATTGCCGGGGAACACTGGCTGTCCAAGGGTGAGAACTGCCCATTCATCGGGCATAGCCTGCCGGCGGCGGTGCGGTATACCTTGGTGGATGGGCGGATCAGCTACCAAGCCTAAAGCGGGCACGTTAAAAAATGTGGGAGAGGGCTTGCCCCCTCCCACATTTGAATTTTCACAACATTCAGCGGCCGCCGTTGCGCTCGGCATTGCGAATCGAAACCTGGGTATTCAACGTCCAGAAGTCATACAGCACGCCCACCAGGAACAAGCCTCCCGTCAGCAGGTAGATCAGCCCCGTGATCCATTTGCCCTGGTACATGCGGTGCACACCAAACACACCCAGAAACGCCAACAGGATCCAGGCCACGTTGTATTCGATGGGGCCGGCGGTAAAACGCAGGTCGGCTTCACGGTCCATGGCCGGGATCAGGAACAGGTCGATCAGCCAGCCGATACCCAGCAACCCCAGGGTAAAAAACCAGATCGTGCCGGTCACCGGTTTGCCGTAATAGAAGCGGTGCGCACCGGTAAACCCGAAAATCCATAGAAGGTAACCGATCACCTTGCTGTGGGTGTCTTGTTGCGGCCCAACCTGTTGATAGGTGTTCATGGCGTACCTCTTTTGCTTCGATAGATAAATTTTTTCATTTTCTTTGTGACTTTTTTACGGGCGCCCGACGTACGGCAAATGGTATCGTCCCACCCCTGAAAGCCTTATGCCACCTGCCTTGTGTAGGACAATTGCGGCAATTCGTCGCGTATTTCCTGATTTTGACGTCAAGGTTCAGTCGACAAACGGCCTGAGAACGGCACAAAAAGCTGTTATAAAGTTGCGCGCAAACCCATAAGAGCCACGCCTAATGCGACCATTTTTAAAGACATGGCTAACCATTTGCCTATTAATGCCATTGGCCGCCCACGCCACCAATCGTGAGCAACGACTTCCAAACGTTAACGGTTTCACCCCTAAAGTCCACAGCACGCCTAGCACTGCCAAATCGGCAAAGCCGACCGTCAGCCGCCCGACTCAACTGAGCAAGGCCCACGGTAAAGCAGTTCCAGGCCTGGTGGCAGCCAACACCAAGCAAAGCAGCAACGTCCTCAGCCGTGCCGTAAATGTGCTCGGTACACCTTATCGTTGGGGCGGCAGCAGCCCAAGTAAAGGGTTCGACTGCAGCGGCCTGGTGAAATATGCATTCAACGACGTCGCCGCCGTGGATCTGCCGCGCACTTCCAACGCCATGGCCGCCGGCCACGGACAGAAGGTTGATCGCAAGGACCTGAAACCGGGTGACCTGTTGTTCTTCAAACTGAAGAGCCGCCAGGTGAACCATGTTGCCATCTACCTGGGCAACGACCGTTTTATCCACGCACCGCGCCGTGGCAAGTCGGTAAGCATCGACACACTGAAAAAACCGTTCTGGGACAAGAACTACGTGATTGCCAAGCGGGTGCTGCCTAAAGAGCAGAACAACAACCTGCGGGTCGTCCAGCGCTGATTTAAAGCTGGAACGCAGTACTAATGTGGGAGGGGGCTTGCCCCCGATAGCGGTGGATCAATCGGCTTATTTGTAGCTGACCCA
>NZ_JADDUM010000127.1 GCF_015163715.1 Pseudomonas cyclaminis | reverse complement strand
AAGCCCGCTCACCACACAAAGCCCGCTCAGCACAAGAAGCAAGCTCACCACAACAGGCCCGTTCATCACAGCAAGCCAGCCCGGCATAATCGGCGTTTAGATCAGGACTTTTCCAGATTCGCCAGGATGTGCCCATGCACCCGCATGCACACACTCAGGTCTGCTTCATCCACACCCACAAACAGCTCATGGCGCAAGGCTGTGGCAATGGTTTCAATCTGTTCGATCAACGGCCGTGCGGTGTCGCACAGCAGGATGCGTTTGGCGCGCCGGTCTTCCACCACCGCCTGGCGTTGCACCAGGCCCTGGCCTTCAAGGCTGTCGAGCAACCGCGCCAGGGTCGGCCCTTCTACACCAACGCTTTGCGCCAACTCACGCTGAGTGGGGGCCTCTTCGAAACGGGCCAGGTGCAGCAGCACCAGCCAGCGCGCCTGGGACAAGCCCAGCCCCGCCAAACGGCGGTCGAGCTCGGCGCGCCAACCTCGGGACATTTGCGCCAGCTGCATGCCAAAGCGGTGTTGATCGGTTAACGGCATAAAAAACTCATGGGTTAGACTGAAAATAAAGTGTGGCTAATTATTAGCCAGCTAAGCATGAGCCCTGCCACTAGGCAAGAGTTGCTATGTACTGAATCGTTACATTGTCGTAATTGGCACACTAAATTTCGAATTCAGACTGCAAAGCGGCCCTCACGCAGTACAAAACGCCCTCAGGCACACGCCCGGCAAACAGCGGTGCAATCTCGGCAACGGGTGGCAATTCGCCTTCTCCGTCGAGGAATGCGTCCTGGATTTCACCGAGCAAATCTTCCGGCAAATCAAGGGCCTGCTCCAAGGACAACTGCTGCTTGCCAATGGATTCAGCGAGCAAGGTGTAGACGTTCTTCTCCGAGCATTGCAACTGGCCGGCGATCTGGATCGGGGTCATGCCGGCACGTGCCAGGCTGATGAGTTCGTGGCGGATATCGGCGATTTCCTTCGGCGCTTCGGCCTGGCCGCCGAGCACTTCGAGGAACGCCTGGCCGTAGCGCTCCAGCTTGCGCGCACCAACACCGCTGACCCGCGCCATCTCGGCCATGGTGGTGGGCTGCTCGCGCAGCATTTCCAGCAAGGTGGAATCGGGAAAAATAACGTACGGCGGCACGCTGTGTTCCTGGGCCAGTTTGCGCCGCAGCGTACGCAAGGCTTCCCACTGTTCGCGCTCCTCGCCCCGTACAAGCTGGCTGGCCTGACTGGTGCTGGTCTTGGCGGTGGTTTGCGGCTTGAGGTCGCGACGCAGTTCCAGGCTCACCTCACCCTTGAGCAGCGGCCGGCAGCTGTCGCTAAGACGCAGACCGCCGTAGCCTTCGATATCGATGTCCACCAGACCGCGTGCAACCATCTGACGGAACAGCGAACGCCACTCGCCTTCGGCGCGGGCTTTGCCGACCCCGTAGACCGAGAGTTTCTCGTGGCCGAAACTGCGGACTTTTTCGTTGTCCTTGCCCAGCAGCACATCCACCAGATGGCCCACGCCGTAGCGCTGGCCAGTGCGGTAGATGGTCGACAGCGCCTGGCGCGCCGGCTCGGTGGCGTCCCACGTCTGCACGCCATCAATGCAATTGTCACAGTGGCCGCACGGCTCCGGCATGTCTTCGTCGAAATACGCCAGCAGGGTCTGGCGGCGGCAGCGGGTCTCTTCGCACAGCGAGAGCATGGCGTCGAGCTTGTGCTGCTCCAGGCGTTTGTGGCGCTCGTCCCCTTCGGAGTTCTGCAGCATCTGCTTGAGCATCACCACGTCCTGCAGGCCGTAGACCATCCATGCATCCGCCGGCAGGCCATCACGGCCGGCGCGGCCAGTTTCCTGGTAGTACGCCTCGAGGGATTTGGGCAGGTCCATGTGGGCCACGAAGCGCACGTTGGATTTATCGATGCCCATGCCGAACGCGATGGTGGCCACCATGATCAGGCCTTCCTCGTTGAGGAAACGCTTCTGGTGAGCAGAGCGGGTTTCATTGGGCAAGCCAGCGTGATACGGCAGCGCCGGATAGCCTTGTTCACAGAGAAATGCAGCGACTTCATCGACCTTCTTGCGCGACAGGCAGTAGACGATGCCCGCGTCGCTGCGCCGTTCAGAGAGGAATGCGAGCAACTGCTTGCGCGGCTGCTCCTTGGGCACGATACGGTAGAAAATATTCGGTCGGTCAAAGCTCGACAGGAAACGCTCGGCATTCTGCAGGTGCAGGCGTTCGACGATTTCTTCGCGGGTGCGCTTGTCGGCCGTGGCGGTCAGGGCGATGCGCGGAACGTCGGGAAACAGCTCGGCCAATTGACCCAGCTGCAAATATTCACGGCGGAAATCATGACCCCACTGGGAGACACAGTGGGCTTCGTCGATGGCGAACAGGGCAATTTCCAGGCTCTGCAAAAACGCCAGCATGCGCGGCTGTACCAGGCGCTCGGGGGCCAGGTAGAGCATTTTGACTTCGCCGCGCTTGATGCGTGCGGCCAGGTCGCGCTGCTGCTCGGCGCTGAGGGTGGAGTTCAAGGCAGCCGCGGCGACGCCGAGCTCTTCCAGGGTCGCGACCTGGTCGTCCATCAGCGCGATCAGCGGCGACACCACCACGGCCAGCCCGTTGCGCAACAACGCCGGCACCTGGAAACACAGCGATTTGCCGCCGCCGGTAGGCATCAGTACCAGGGCATCACCACCTTTGGCCACGCGCTCAATGATCGCACCCTGGCGGCCACGAAAACTGTCGTAGCCGAAGATGTCCTTGAGGACGCGTTGAGCCTGATCGAGCATGTATAACTCCAACAAAATAGTGCCGAAATCCCTCTGTACAGGCTGGTCGAAAAAACGCGGTCTCACGAAAAATAATCCGTAAGCGAAGTTTTCTCGACCTGGCGCTTGGCCTGCAGGGGCATCACAAAACGCGGCAGTATACCCGAGCGCCATCCGGCAAAGGGCGCCGCTGACGAATTGCAGCCCGTCTCTAAAACCTGGCAAATGTGCACGCCGACTGGCTTGGGCGCGCAAGAAAGCCTAGAATTCAGCATCGTTTATTCCCAAGGTAGTCCTTCAATGTCCTTCGCTGAGCAACTAACCCGCCTGCAAGCCTTCCTCGACGCCGATGAGCTGCATGACGAGGCGCTGGACTACGTGGCCGCCCACGGCTACCTGACCGCCCTGTCGATCTGCGCCGAGGTCGTACCCGACCGTGAATGGATCGACGCGCTGTTCGCCGAAGAGCCGCATTACGAAGACGACGCCCATCGCGCAGAAATCGAATCCACCCTGCTGGCCCTCAAGGCCCATATCGCTCGCCAACTGGCGTCTGATGAAGAGTTCGAGCTGCCCTGCGAGCTGGACCTGGGCGAAGAGCCGGACGACTCCGACCTGCGCGGCTGGTGCATCGGTTTCATGGAAGGCGTATTCCTGCGTGAAGCCGCCTGGTTCGAAACCGCCGAGGAAGAAGTCAGCGAAATGCTCCTGCCGATCATGGTGGGTTCGGGGCTGTTTGAAGAAGAAGCTGAATTTTCTGACATCGCCGCCGATGCCAACCTGATGGACGACATGATCGTTCAGATCCCGGAAGCCCTGACCGCCCTGTACCTGCTGTGCAACGCACCTGACGAAAAACCGGCGATCCTCAAGCCACGTCACCACTGAGTCCCTTGCCCGTGACACCCATGGGCAATCGCTCGCTCCTCCTGCGCTACGTGCTGCTGGCCATCGGCTGGCTGAGCGTAGCGCTGGGGGTGATCGGCATTTTCCTACCGGTATTGCCGACCACGCCCTTTCTCCTGCTCGCCGCCGCCTGCTTCGCCCGAAGCTCCCCACGCTTCTACCACTGGCTGGTGCAACACCCGCGCCTGGGCCCGTGGATTCGAGATTATCTGGACGGCAACGGCATCCCGCTCAAGGGCAAGGTCTACGCCATCGGCTTGATGTGGCTGAGCATCGGACTCTCCTGCTACCTGGTGCCACTGCCGTGGGCACGCGGGTTCATGCTGACCAGTGCGGTATTGGTGACGATCTACATCCTGCGCCAGAAGACCCTGCCCCCACGCTAGGCGCCGCCCTGCGACATTAGATCCCACACGACCTTGGTCGACACTGACTAACCCCAGCCATCATGCGAGACTGTCCAACCGGGCCTGGAATGCCTGGGTGTTCCTATGCTCGGAGTTACCATGACGCTGTCCAGCGGGCTGATCGCCGCCGTTGCCCTGGCCTATATGGCCATTATGTTTGCCATCGCCTTCTACGGTGACCGCCGCCGTGCGCCTTTGCCGCCGCGTGTGCGCGCCTGGGTGTACAGCCTGTCGCTGGCGGTGTATTGCACCAGCTGGACGTTCTTCGGCGCCGTAGGCCAGGCCGCCGAACAGTTGTGGGCGTTTTTACCGATCTACCTCGGACCGGTGCTGTTGCTGGTGTTGGCACCCTGGGTGCTGCAGAAGATGATTCTGATCAGCAAGCAGGAAAACATCACATCCATCGCAGACTTCATCGCCGCACGCTACGGCAAGTCCCAGTCCCTGGCAGTCGTGGTCGCATTGATTTGCCTGGTCGGCGTGCTGCCCTACATCGCCCTGCAACTCAAAGGCATCGTGCTGGGGGTGAACCTGCTGATCGGCGCCGCGCCGACACCACCGGCACGCGGGCCCAGGACACGGCGCTGATCGTGTCGCTGGTGCTGGCGCTCTTCACTATTGTGTTTGGTACACGCAACCTCGACGCCACGGAGCACCACCGTGGCATGGTGCTGGCGATTGCGTTTGAATCCCTGGTCAAGCTGTTCGCGTTTCTCGCAGTGGGCGCGTTTGTGACCTACGGCCTCTACGACGGTTTCGGCGACCTGTTCAGCCAGGCAATGCTCGCACCACGGCTGGAGGAATACTGGAAGGAAACCGTCAACTGGCCGTCGATGGTAGTGCAGACCGGCGTGGCGATGATGGCGATCATCTGCTTGCCGCGACAGTTTCATGTGACCGTCGTCGAAAACATCGACCCGCAAGATCTGCGCGTGGCCAAATGGGTGTTCCCCGCGTATCTGATCCTTGCCGCATTGTTCGTGATCCCCATCGCCCTCGGCGGCAAAATGTTGCTGCCGGGTTCGGTGCTGCCGGATTCCTACGTGATCAGCCTGCCCATGGCCGAAGCCCATCCGGCGCTGGCGGTGCTGGCATTTATCGGCGGCGCCTCGGCGGCAACGGGCATGGTGATTGTGGCGAGCATCGCCCTGTCGACCATGGTCTCCAACGACATGCTGCTGCCGTGGCTGTTGCGCCGCTCCAGCGCCGAGCGGCCGTTCGAGGTGTTCCGCCACTGGATGCTCTCGGTGCGCCGGGTCAGCATTGTGATCATTCTACTGCTGGCTTACGTGAGCTACCGCTTGCTGGGTTCTACGGCGAGCCTGGCAACTATCGGTCAGATCGCGTTTGCCGCCGTGACACAACTCGCCCCGGCCATGCTCGGCGCGCTGTATTGGAAACAAGCCAACCGGCGCGGGGTGTTTGCCGGGTTGGCGGCGGGCACATTCCTGTGGTTCTACACCTTGGTCCTACCCGTAACGGCGAAAAGCCTGGGCTGGTCCCTCAGCCTTTTCCCCGGCCTTACGTGGATTCATTCCCACCCACTGGGGTTGTCCGTTACGCCCCTCACCCTGGGCACCGTGTTCTCCCTGGCGGGCAACTTCACCTTGTTTGTGTGGGTGTCGATGCTGTCGCGCACACGGGTGTCGGAGCACTGGCAAGCCGGGCGTTTTATCGGTCAAGAGATCAGCCAGCGTGCCAACGCCCGCTCGATGCTGTCGGTACAGATCAGCGACCTGCTGAGCCTGGCGGCGCGTTTTGTCGGTGAAGAACGGGCCCAGCAAAGTTTTATCCGCTTCGCCTATCGCCAGGGCAAAGGCTTTAACCCCAATCAGAACGCCGATAACGACTGGATCGCCCATACCGAGCGCCTGTTGGCCGGTGTGCTCGGTGCCTCTTCGACGCGCGCAGTAGTAAAAGCTGCGATTGAGGGGCGGGAAATGCAGCTGGAGGACGTAGTACGCATCGCCGATGAAGCGTCGGAAGTACTGCAATTCAACCGTGCGCTGCTGCAAGGTGCCATCGAGAACATCACCCAGGGCATCAGCGTGGTCGACCAGTCGCTCAAGCTAGTAGCCTGGAACCGGCGCTACCTGGAACTGTTCAACTACCCCGACGGGCTGATCAGCGTGGGCCGGCCTATCGCCGACATCATCCGCTACAACGCCGAGCGCGGCCTCTGTGGCCCCGGCGAGGCCGAAGTGCATGTGGCGCGACGCCTGCACTGGATGCGCCAGGGCCGCGCCCACACTTCCGAGCGCTTGTTCCCGAATGGACGGGTGATCGAGCTGATCGGCAACCCGATGCCCGGTGGTGGGTTTGTCATGAGTTTCACCGACATCACCGCGTTCCGCGAAGCCGAGCAGGCCCTCACCGAAGCCAACGAAGGCCTGGAGCAGCGGGTGACCGAGCGCACCCATGAACTGTCGCAACTGAATGTAGCGCTCACCGATGCCAAAGGCGTGGCCGAATCCGCCAGCCAGTCGAAGACACGCTTTCTCGCGGCCGTCAGCCATGACCTCATGCAACCCTTGAACGCCGCACGCCTGTTCTCCGCCGCCCTCTCCCACCAGAACGACGGCCTGTCCACTGAAGCCCGGCAACTGGTGCAGCACCTGGACAGCTCGCTGCGCTCGGCTGAGGACCTGATCAGCGACCTGCTGGATATCTCGCGCCTGGAAAACGGCAAGATCAACCCACAGCGCCAGCCCTTTGTGCTCAACGAACTGTTCGACACCCTGGGCGCGGAATTCAAGGCGCTGGCCCAGGAGCAGGGTTTGCGCTTCCGCCTGCGCGGCAGTCGCCTGCGGGTCGACAGCGACATCAAGCTGCTGCGACGGATCCTGCAGAATTTCCTGACCAACGCTTTCCGCTATGCCGATGGCCCTGTGCTGCTTGGCGTACGCCGGCGCAAGGGCGAGTTGTGCCTGGAAGTGTGGGACAGAGGCCCCGGCATTCCGCAGGATAAACAGAAGGTCATCTTCGAAGAGTTCAAGCGCCTGGACAGCCACCAGACCCGCGCCGAAAAAGGCCTGGGCCTGGGTTTGGCAATCGCCGACGGCCTGTGCCGCGTCCTGGGCCATCGCCTGAGCGTGCGCTCGTGGCCAGGCAAAGGCAGCGTATTCAGCGTGCGCGTGCCGCTGGCGCGCAACCAGGCCAGCCCGCAGCCCAAGCCCACAGCGGATAACGGCCAACCCTTGAGCGGCGCACAGGTGCTGTGCGTGGATAATGAAGAGAGCATCCTGATCGGCATGCGCAGCCTGTTGACGCGATGGGGCTGCCAGGTGTGGACCGCCACTGACCAGGCGCAATGCGCGGCATTGTTGGCTGAAGGGGTGCGACCGCAACTGGCGCTGGTGGATTACCACCTGGACCATGGCGAGACCGGTACGGAATTGATGGGTTGGCTGCGCGCACAACTGGCGGAGCCGATTCCCGGCGTGGTCATCAGTGCCGACGGCCGCCCGGAGATGGTGGCCGAGGTGCATGCGGCGGGGTTGGATTACCTCGCCAAGCCGGTGAAGCCGGCGGCGTTACGGGCGTTGCTCAGCAGGCATTTGCCTCTATAAACCGGATGTAACCGGTAAAAATGCGGGAGGCCGCTTGCTCCCGATGACGGTATAGCAGCCAAACATCTGGCGACTGATCCACCGCCATCGGGGCATAGGTATCTACACAACTCTCCCAAGCTTATACAAAACTCTGTGGTGAGCGGGCTTG
>NZ_JADDUM010000126.1 GCF_015163715.1 Pseudomonas cyclaminis | reverse complement strand
AAAAAAATTTCCGACACATCTCTAACATTTATTTCACTCGACATTTCCGATTTTTTTTCGTAGTGGCACCACTTTTTTTAAACACTAGTGGCACAAAACTATCCCTACGCGCCAACTCCCTGTAACTACTGGCTCAAATAGCAAGTGCTATCAATATAGTACTAGTGCCATCTCGCCTAATATTTCAAGAAATTTCCACGCTCAGGATAAGCGGTCTGGAACTTCGCCCAAAAGCACGGCTCATACCACCGGTAACGAAATTCTCTGTTTCTGTAAGAGATGACTTACATGGCGACCAACGGAAGTAGCGAAGTTGTCACATTGAACTTTGACTCATTGGTCATATTGCCAACCGATTAATTAAGAGCGGCGACAAGGATGATTTGCTTCTCCCTATAAGGCCAGGGCAAAGCCTCCCCTAATGGTCAGTGAGACAACCCAAGGCATTGATATTTAAAGGCTTGCAGCCTCTATCAAAGCCCTGCGGCACTGGCGCCAGGCCCTTCTCCCAAGAAGGCCGGCTGCATTTGAGGGCAGGTCCCAACAACAAGGCCACGTTGCGCACAACTTGAGTGCACTAGTTAGCCACTCACTATTTAACATGCCTGTACGCGGTAAGTCGGCGTCTATTCGCCCAACTTTCGCGGCATCAGTGACGCTTGCAAACATGAACTCCGGCCATTAATTGGCATGTTTAACACAGTCTTGAATGACAAAGAGGTAAATGCGATGCGCATCAGCATATTTGGTCTAGGTTACGTTGGCGCAGTGTGTGCCGGTTGCCTGTCTGCCCGTGGCCACGAAGTGGTCGGCGTAGACATCTCCAAGGATAAGATCGACCTGATCAACGCTGGCAAATCGCCAATCGTTGAACCGGGTCTGGGCGAGCTGTTGAGCCAGGGTATCGAAACCGGTCGACTGCGCGGCACCACCAACTTCGCCGAAGCCATCCGCGATACCGATCTGTCGATGATTTGCGTCGGCACGCCGAGCAAGAAAAACGGCGACCTGGAACTCGACTACATCGAGGCCGTGTGCCGCGAGATCGGTTTTGTCCTGCGTGACAAAGCCACCCGCCACACCGTCGTCGTACGCAGCACCGTGCTGCCGGGCACCGTGGCCAACGTGGTCATCCCGATTCTCGAAGACTGCTCCGGCAAGAAGGCCGGCGTCGACTTCGGTGTCGCGGTCAACCCGGAATTCCTGCGTGAATCCACCGCCATCGCCGACTACGACCTGCCACCGATGACCGTCATCGGCGAGTTCGACAAAGCCTCCGGCGATGTCCTGCAGTCGCTGTACGAAGAACTCGACGCCCCGATCATCCGCAAGGACATCGCCGTGGCCGAGATGATCAAGTACACCTGCAACGTGTGGCACGCCACCAAGGTGACCTTCGCCAACGAGATCGGCAACATCGCCAAGGCCGTCGGCGTCGATGGTCGTGAAGTGATGGAAGTGGTCTGCCAGGACAAGACCCTCAACCTGTCCCAGTACTACATGCGCCCAGGCTTCGCGTTCGGCGGCTCGTGCCTGCCAAAAGACGTGCGCGCCCTGACCTACCGCGCCAGCTCCCTGGACGTGGAAGCGCCGCTGCTCAACTCGCTGATGCGCAGCAACGAGTCCCAGGTGCAGAACGCCTTCGACATCGTTTCCAGCCACGACAAGCGCAAAGTCGCCCTGCTGGGCCTGAGCTTCAAGGCCGGCACCGACGACCTGCGTGAAAGCCCGCTGGTAGAACTGGCGGAAATGCTGATCGGCAAGGGCTACGACCTGAGCATCTACGACAGCAACGTCGAGTACGCCCGTGTCCACGGTGCGAACAAGGACTACATCGAAGGCAAGATCCCGCACGTGTCGTCCCTGCTCAACTCGGACTTCGACGACGTGATCAACAACTCCGACGTGATCATCCTGGGCAACCGTGACGAGAAATTCCGCGCCCTGGCGCAGAACGCACCGCACGGCAAGCAAGTGATCGACCTGGTGGGCTTCATGTCCAAGGCGACCTGCACGACCGGTCGTACCGAAGGCATTTGTTGGTAAGGGGCAGCGGTTAGTTTCAAGCGGCAAGCTGCAAGTTAGAAGCGACGTTTTTCAGCTTGTAGCTTGCGGCTTGTAGCCCTACTCCCCCGTGACGGACACGAATATGCAACGGTTAAACCAAGCGACTGGCTGGCTACTTTATCTGGGGCTCTTAGCGCTTCTAGCTCTGGCTCTGCCAGCCAGCACCTTCGACTCCGAGTCGAAGAATTTTATTTTCCTGATTGGCGCCGTCGGCATCTGGCGCTACTCGATGGGTGCTACGCATTTCTTTCGCGGCATGCTGTTTTTGTACGTGGTCTACCCGCACCTGCGCCGTAAAGTGCGCAAGCTGGGCAAGGCCGCCGACCCGTCCCATGTGTTCCTGATGGTCACCAGCTTCCGGATCGATGCGCTGACCACCGCGCAGGTCTACAGCTCGGTGATCCGCGAAGCCATCGAATGCGGCTTCCCCACCACCGTGGTCTGCTCGCTGGTGGAAATGTCCGATGAGCTGCTGGTCAAGAGCCTCTGGGAAAAAATGAACCCGCCGGAGCACGTCAAGCTCGACTTCGTGCGCATCGCCGGCACCGGCAAGCGTGACGGCCTGGCCTTCGGTTTCCGCGCCATCTCCCGCCATCTGCCGGATGACCGCGCCGTCGTGGCGGTGATCGATGGCGACACCGTGCTCGCCGAAGGCGTAGTACGCAAGACCGTGCCGTGGTTCCAGCTGTTCGGCAATGTCGGCGGCCTGACCACCAACGAGTTCTGTGAAGTGCGCGGCGGCTACATCATGAGCGAGTGGCACAAACTGCGCTTCGCCCAGCGCCACATCAACATGTGCTCCATGGCCCTGTCCAAGCGCGTGCTGACCATGACCGGTCGCATGTCGGTGTTCCGTGCCAGCGTCGTGACCGACCCGGGCTTTATCGCCGACGTGGAAAGTGACTCGCTGCAACACTGGCGCCTGGGCCGCTTCAAGTTTCTCACCGGCGACGACAAGTCCAGCTGGTTCAGCCTGATGCGCCTGGGCTACGACACCTTCTACGTGCCGGATGCCGCGATCAACACCGTCGAACACCCGCCGGAAAAGAGCTTTATCAAGGCCAGCCGCAAGCTGATGTTCCGCTGGTACGGCAACAACCTGCGCCAGAACTCCCGCGCCCTGGGCCTGGGCGTACGCCGCCTCGGTCTGTTCACCAGCGTGGTGCTGTTCGACCAGCGCGTGTCGATGTGGACCTCCCTGCTCGGCCTGACCGTGGCGATCATCGCCACCTTCAAATACGGCGGCGCGTTCATCCTCGCGTACCTGCTGTGGATCGGCATCACCCGCCTGATCCTCACGCTGCTGTTGTCGTGCTCCGGCCACAAGATCGGCCCGGCTTACCCGGCGATTCTCTATTACAACCAGATCATGGGCGCGCTGGTGAAGATCTACGTGTTCTTCCGCCTTGATCAACAGTCCTGGACCCGCCAGGACACCAAACTGACCCGCGATTTGGCCAGCTTTCAACGTTGGTTCAACACCTGGTCGTCTCGGACCATGACCTTCTCCGCCGGCAGCATCTTCGTTGCCGTGTTGCTGATGATGGTCTGACCCTGCCAAGCCTGAATTAACTCTAGGAAATTGCCCCGATGAATAGCCAAGTAAACGCCAATGTTGTCCACGAATCCGAAGCCCAGCGCCAGCACGCCCGGGTGAAAATCCCGGCCAAGCTGCGCTTCTTCAACACTGACCGCACCCAGACCGAAGCACGGGTGATCGACCTGTCGGCCGGCGGCCTGGCGTTCACCGCCACCCAGCCGCTGACCGTGGGTGAAGTGCATAAGGGTCGCCTGCAGTTCGTGATCGACAACCTCGGCCTGGCGATGGACGTGGAGTTGCAGATCCGCTCCTACGACCGTCAAAGCGGCCGCACCGGTTGCCAGTTCCAGAACCTGGAGCCACAGGATATCTCGACCCTGCGCCACCTGATCACTTCGCACTTGTCCGGCGATATCGTGACAATGGGCGACGTGCTGGCGACCCTGCAACGCGACAACTTCACCAAGCGCGCAAGGTCAAGGACGGCGGCAGTGGCATGACCGCGTTCGGTCGCCTGCGCGCCGTGGTGTTCAGCGCCGGTATCTTCATCGTCGGTCTGGCAGCGTTCGGGTTTGTCTTCAAATCGGTGTACGGCATGTACTTCGTCAGCCACGCCCAGGCCGGCCTGGTGAGCGTGCCCGGCATGAACGTGACGATGCCGCGCGACGGCACCGTGCAAAGCCTACTCAAAGGTGACGCGATTGCCGCCAAAGGCGCGCCGCTGGCGACCTTCAGCACCAGCATGCTGGATGTGCTCAAGGGCCACTTGGACGAAGATCAACTGCAACCGGCCAAGGTCGAAGAACTGTTCGGCAAGCAAATGACCGGCACCCTGACTTCGCCGTGTGATTGCGTGGTCGCCCAGCAAATGGTCGCCGACGGTCAGTACGCCAGCAAAGGCGATGTGATCTTCCAACTGGTGCCACGCGGCGCCCCGGCCAATGTGGAAGCGCGCTTCACCTATCGCCAGTTCGGCGACGTGCGCCCAGGTACGCCAGTGAGCTTCCAGGTCGCCGACGAAGACCAGGTGCGCACCGGCACCATCGTCAGCAGCACCAGCCTGAACAGCGCCGACCTGTCCTCCGACATCCGCGTCCAGATCAAGCCTGATGCACCGCTGGACAGCGCCTTCGCCGGCCGCCCGGTGGAAGTCACCAGCGACCGTGGCCCATCGCTGAACTGGCTGATCGATAAAGCCATGGCTCACGGTCTGTAAACGAGGACATGCCTGTGAACCCTATCTCAATAACAACACCGACCAATGTGGGAGCCGGGCTTGCCCGCGATGCAGGCGACTCGGTACATCAGCTGCACTGCGCCGATGCCATCGCAGGCAAGCCAGCTCCCACACAAAGCAGGTCGCACTTCGCCTCGGCCTATTGCGCGCTGGCCCTTGCGGTCAGCCTGGCCGGTTGCGCCGGCCTGCCCGACCAACGCCTGGCCAATGAAGCGCTCAAGCGTGGCGACACGGTCACCGCGCAGCAGAATTACCAGCAACTGGCAGACCTGGGTTACAGCGAGGCCCAAGTGGGCCTGGCCGATATCCAGGTAGGCACCCGCGATCCGGCGCAGATCAAACAGGCCGAAGCCACTTACCGTGCAGCGGCGGACACCTCGCCACGTGCCCAGGCTCGCCTCGGCCGCCTGCTGGTGGCCAAGCCTGGCGCCACCGAAGCCGAGCACCATGAAGCCGAAGGCCTGCTGAAAAAAGCCTTTGCCAATGGCGAAGGCAACACCCTGATTCCGCTGGCGATGCTGTACCTGCAATACCCCCACAGTTTCCCGAATGTGAATGCGCAGCAGCAGATCAGTAAGTGGCAGGCAGCGGGTTACCCGGAAGCCGGCCTGGCCCAGGTGCTGCTGTATCGCACTCAAGACACCTACGACCAGCATCTGGACGATGTGGAGCGCATCTGCAAGGCGGCGCTGAACACCACCGATATCTGCTACGTCGAACTGGCCACGGTTTACCAGAAACAAGCCGCGCCGGAAAAACAGGCCGAGTTGCTCAAGCAGATGGAAGCCGGCTACAGCCGTGGCACCGTCACCGCCCAGCGTGTCGACAGCGTCGCCCGTGTGCTGGGCGATGCCACCCTCGGCACCCCGGATGAAAAAACCGCCCAGGCCCTGCTGGAAAAAATCGCCCCTGGCTACCCGGCGTCCTGGGTCAGCCTGGCGCAGCTGCTCTACGACTTCCCGGAACTGGGCGATGTCGACCAGATGATGAAGTACCTCGACAACGGCCGCGCCGCCGACCAGCCACGCGCCGAATTGCTCCTGGGCAAGCTCTACTACGAAGGCAAGTGGGTCCCGGCAGATGCCAAGGCCGCCGAAGCGCATTTCGAAAAAGCCGTGGGCAAGGAAGTCGCTGCCGACTACTACCTCGGCCAGATCTACCGCCGTGGCTACCTGGGCAAGGTCTATCCGCAAAAAGCCCTGGACCACTTGCTGACCGCTGCGCGCAACGGCCAGAACAGCGCCGACTTCGCGATCGCCCAACTGTTTTCCCAAGGCAAGGGCACCAAGCCCGACCCATTGAACGCCTATGTCTTCAGCCAATTGGCCAAAGCCCAGGACACCCCGGAAGCCGTTGAGCTGGCCACCCAGCTCGAAGCGCCCCTGACGCCGGAACAACGCGCCCAAGGCCAACGCCTGGTGCAACAGGAACTGGCCACCCGCGGCACCCTGGCCCAGAGCTCGTTGCAACTGCACGCCCTGGATGAAGAAGAAGACGGCGAGGAATCCCTATGAAGCTCAACCCATTCGTCAAGGCCGGCATTGGCCTGACCTTCGCCCTGCTGTGGTCGTGCCCGACCCTGGCCGCGCTGACCGAAGCCAAGAACTTCGGCCTGGAAGTGAAAATCACCGGCCAGTCCGAAGATGACCGCGACCTGGGCACGCAAAAAGGCGGCGACGTCAACGGCGTCGGTATCGACCTGCGCCCGTGGATCTACGGCGAAAGCGGCAACTGGAGCGCTTATGCGATGGGCCAGGCGGTTGCCTCCAGCGACATCATCGAGACCGACACCCTGCAACAGTCGGCCGATGACGAAAACCAGCAAACCACCAACAACGACCGCAAGACCAAGAAAAACTACCTGGCGATGCGCGAGTTCTGGGTCGGCTACAGCGGCTTCACGCCCTACCCTGGCGAGATCCTCAAGCTCGGCCGCCAACGCCTGCGCAATGACGACGGCCAATGGCGCGACACCAACATCGAAGCGCTGAACTGGACCTTCGATACCACCTTGCTCAAAGCCAACGTGGGCGTCGCCGAGCGCTTCAGCGAATACCGCACCGACCTCAAGGAACTGTCGCCCGTCGACAAGGACCGCCAGCACCTCTACGCCGACGCTGCCTACCAGTGGACGCCCGGCCAGTGGATCGGCCTGCGCGGTCACCACACCCATGACAACGGCAAGCTCGACTACCCGGAACCGGGCGTGGCCACCGACTCACTCGACAAGCGCGAGAACGGCGACCTGACCTGGCTCGGCATCGAGGCCAACAGCGACGCATACAACTGGCGCAACACCAACACCGTCAACTACTGGGCAAGCGTGACCGGCATGCGCGGCGACCGCGACACTGTCAACGCGTTGAACGCCGACGGCACTCGCCCGACCAACGCCAAGCGCAGCGATGACGTGAGTGGCTGGGCCACTGACCTGGGTATCCGCCTGCGTCTGGACCCACAGTGGCAAGTAGGCGCGGCCTATTCCCGCGCCAGCGCCGAGTACGAGCAGAACGGCCTGCAAAGCAACCGTTCGAACTGGACCGGTACCCAGTCCCGCGTTCACCGTTTCGGCGAAGCGTTTCGCGGCGAGATGAACAACATGCAGTCCATGAGCCTGTTCGGTTCCTGGCAGCTGCGTGAGGACTACGACGCCAGCCTCGTGTACCACAAGTTCTGGCGTGTCGACGGCAACAAGCCGGTGGGCAGCAACGGCATCGATGCGGTGCAGAACAACACCGATGACGTGACCGGCGCAATCGTATCCAGCACCTCGCTGCCGCTGGAAGATGGCAAGAAAGACCTGGGTCAGGAGATGGACTTGGTCGTCACCAAGTACTTCAAGAAAGGCCTGCTGCCGGCCGCGCTCAGCCAGTCGGTTGACGAGCCATCAGCCCTGGTGCGTTTCCGCGCCGGTGTGTTCAAACCGGGTGACGCCTATGGCAGCCAGGTCGACTCGTACATGCATCGCGCGTTTGTCGACGTGGTCTGGAAATTCTGATGGGAGCCTGCGCCATGAATCCTCAAAGCCTGCTCGTCGCGGCCATGCTGCTGGCCAGCGCCTCGGCCCTGGCCGACACGCCGGCCAAGGCGCCGACCATCGCCAAGGAACTGCAACAGGCCAAGACCTACACCATTTCCAGCCCGCCCACCGCGCCGCTGGAAATGGCCAAGCCGGCCCTGCCGGACCTGTCGGGCTACACCGCCGCCGCGATGGAAAAGAAGATCGTGCGCAGCAAGCCCGGCAAAATCAGCATCCGCCGCATGATGCAGGAAGACGCCCTCAAGGACTTTATCGGCGGCGACAACAAGATGGCCGAATGGGTGGTGCGCCAACACGGCATTCCCCAGGCGATCTTTGTCGACGACGGCTACATGAACCTCAAGGACTTGCTGGGCAAGGTGCCCAAGCAGTACTTCAGCGAAACCTCGCCGGGCGTATTCCTGGCCAAGTTGCCGATCGTGGTCGGGCGCAAGGGCATCCTGGACATCGATAACAAGACCCAGGAGCTGCGCCTGTCCCAGCAGGCCGGTTCGTTCCTGATCAACGACGGCCAGCTGTTTGTGCGTGACACCAAAGTCACCGGCTGGGACGAGAAGGCCAACGGCCCGGCGCTGTTCAAGTCGCCCAAGGAGTTCCGCCCGTTCCTGCTGGCCTGGGGCGGCACCGAGACGTACATCTCCAAGACCAAGATGGCCAGCTTCGGCTATGCCAACAGTAAGTCGTACGGGGTGAGTATTTCCCAGTACACGCCGAACATGGCCAAGGTGCTCAAGCGCGCAGAGCCGACCGGCTGGATCATCGACTCCGAGTTCTCGGACATGTGGTACGGCTTCTACTGCTACGAGACCACGGGTTTTGTGATCAAGGGCAATACCTACAAAGACAACATCGTCTACGGCATTGACCCCCACGACCGTTCCCACGGCCTGATCATCGCGGACAACACCGTCTACGGCACCAAGAAGAAGCACGGCATCATCATTTCCCGGGAAGTGAACGACAGCTTCATCTTCAATAACCGCAGCTACGACAACAAGCTCTCGGGCCTGGTACTCGACCGTAACAGCGTCAACAACGTGGTGGCCGACAACGAGTTCTACCGCAACCACACCGACGGCATCACCCTCTATGAGAGCGGCGACAACCTGCTGTGGGGCAACAAAGTGATCAGCAACCGTCGCCACGGCATTCGGGTGCGTAACAGCGTGAACATCAAGCTGTACGAAAACACCTCGATGGCCAACGGCCTGACCGGCGTCTACGGCCACATCAAGGATTTGACCGACACCGACCGCGACATCGCCCTCGACCCGTTCGACGCCAAGGTCTCGCTGATCGTGGTCGGCGGTGAGCTGGCCGGCAACGGCAGCGGGCCGCTGTCCATCGACTCGCCGCTGAGCATCGAGCTGTACCGCGTGTCGATGCTGGCGCCGACCAAAGCCAGCGGCATCAGCTTCTCCGGCGTTCTTGGCGAGCGCCAGGAAGAAATTCTCGACCTGCTGGTGCGCCAGCAGAAAGCCGTGCTGATCGACCCTGTCGAACGCCAGACCGAAATGCAGGACTGAGGATGACCCTTATGCACCCACACATGATCAAACTGCTGAGCCTCTCGGGTCTGACCCTCGGCCTGCTCGCGGCCAGCCAGGGCGTACGCGCCGACGAGCTGAAGGCACCGACCTTCACCGCCGAACCGTGCTGCAGCCTGTGCCCCGCCGCCCATGACGCGAAGAACTACACCACGCGCTACCAGCAGAACTTCACCACCCTGGTACAAGCCCAGGGCGACTGGCTGTTCCGCACCCAGGAAGACCTGCGCACCGAATTCGACACCAGCCCCGCCGGCTACAAGCGCATGCAGCAGCTGCACGATGCGTTCAAGGCCAAGGGCGTGGAACTGGTGGTGGTCTACCAGCCGACCCGTGGCCTGGTGAACCGCAACAAGCTCAACCCGGAAGAAAAAGCCAAGTTCGACTTTGACAAGGCCCTGGGCAACTACAAAACCATGCTCGGCCGTTTCGCCAAGATGGGCTACGTGGTGCCGGACCTGTCGCCGTTGACCAATGAGCAACTGCCGGATGAATTGCCGGCCCACGATTTCTACTTCCGTGGCGACCAGCACTGGACCCCCTACGGCGCCCAGCGCACCGCGAAGATCGTCGGCGCCAAAGTGCGTGCCATGCCCGAGTTCGCCGATATTCCCAAGCGTGAGTTCGAGACCAAGCGCTCCGGGCGCATGGGCAAGACCGGCACCCTGCACAACATGGCCGGGCAACTGTGCGGCACCAGCTACGCGATCCAGTACATGGACCAGTTCACCACCGAGCCCAAGGGCGAAGCGGGTGACGGCGACCTGTTCGGCGATTCGGGCAACCCGCAGATCACCCTGGTGGGCACCAGCCACAGCGGCAAGAACTACAACTTCGCCGGTTTCCTGGAACAGGAAATCGGTGCCGACATCCTCAACGTCGCCTTCCCCGGCGGTGGCCTGGAAGGCTCGATGATCCAGTACCTGGGCAGCGACGAATTCCAGAAAACCCCGCCGAAAATCCTCATCTGGGAGTCTCGCCGCTGTACCGCCTGGACCAGGAGACCATCTACCGCCAGATGATGTCGTTGCTGGACAACGGCTGCGAAGGCAAGACCGCGCAGATGAGCGCCAGCACGACGTTGAAACCCGGCAAGAACGAATTGATGGTTAACAGTTCGAACAAAGACCTGCGCAACGCCAACCATCAGGTTGATATCCGCTTCGCCGATCCGTCGGTGAAAACCTTGCAAGCCACCCTCTGGTACATGAACGGGCGCCACGAGGACATCAAGATCGAGAAACCCGAAACATCCGATACAGACGGGCGTTTCGCCTTTGAACTGCGCACCGATGAAGACTGGGCCTCGCAGAACTTGCTGGCCGTGGAAGTGCAGGGCCCTGAAGCGGGCGCTGCGGCGCAGAAGGTCGAAGCGAAAATTTGCACACGCAACGTATTCCCCGCCGGCGTCAGCAGACCGCAGCAACGCCGTGAAATAAGCGTGCAATGAGGTTACTTATGCAAAAGTTATTGATTCCATCGTTGCTCGGCCTGGCGATCTTTGCCGGCGCAGCCAACGCCGCCGCGCCGCTGCGTCCGCCCCAGGGCTACTTCGCACCGATCGAAGCGTTCAAGACCGGCGACTTCAAGGAAAACTGCGACACCATGCCGACGCCGTACACCGGCCCGCTGCAATTTCGCAGCAAGTACGAAGGCTCCGACAAGGCCCGTTCGACGCTGAACGTGCAGTCGGAAAAGGCCTTTCGTGACAGCACCGCCGACATCACCAAGCTGGAAAAAGACACCAGCAAGCGCGTGATGCAGTTCATGCGCGACGGCCGCCCGGAGCAGCTCGAATGCACCCTGAACTGGCTGGTGTCGTGGGCCAAGGCCGATGCGTTGATGTCCAAGGACTTCAACCACACCGGCAAGTCCATGCGCAAATGGGCGCTGGGCAGCATGGCCTCGGCCTATGTGCGCCTGAAGTTCTCCGACTCGCACCCGCTGGCCAACCACCCGCAGGAAGCCCAACTGATCGAAGCCTGGTTCAACAAACTGGCCGACCAGGTGGTGAGCGATTGGGACAACCTGCCCCTGGAAAAAACCAACAACCACTCCTACTGGGCCGCCTGGTCGGTGATGGCGACGTCCATCGCCACCAACCGTCGCGACCTGTTTGATTGGGCGGTGAAGGAATACAAAGTCGGCGTGAACCAGGTCGACGACCAGGGCTTCTTGCCCAACGAATTGAAGCGCCAGCAGCGGGCCTTGTCGTACCACAACTACGCCCTGCCGCCGCTGTCGATGATCGCCAGTTTTGCCCTGGTCAACGGTGTTGACCTGCGCCAGGAAAACAACAGCGCGCTCAAGCGCCTGGGCGACAAAGTGCTGGCCGGGGTCAAGGACCCGGAGATCTTCGAGCAGAAGAACGGCAAAGAGCAGGACATGAAGGACTTGAAGCAGGACATGAAATTCGCCTGGCTCGAACCCTTCTGCACCCTCTACACCTGCGCCCCGGATGTGGTGGAGCGCAAGCATGGGATGCAGCCGTTCAAGACGTTCCGCCTCGGCGGTGACCTGACCAAGGTCTACGACCCGGCGCACGAAAAAGGCAACAAAGGCAGCTGACGAAACACGGTTAGACATGTGGGAGGGGGCTTGCCCCCTCCCACACTTGAACCGCGCTTGACAGTGAAATTGTTGTACCGCCCTCCCCGTCTTTTCGTGGGGGGTTTGGGGGGGCTGCGGCCCTTGACTGTTGGTTAAACATGGAGAGATCGGGATGGTTTTCTCGTCCAATGTGTTCCTGTTTCTGTTCTTGCCGATCTTTCTCGGCTTGTACTACTTGAGCGGGCAACGCTATCGCAACCTGCTGCTGCTGATTGCCAGCTATGTGTTCTACGCCTGGTGGCGAGTGGACTTCCTGGCGCTGTTCGCCGCCGTCACGCTGTGGAACTACTGGATCGGCCTCAAGGTCGGTGCAGCCGGCGTGCGCACCAAGCCGGCCCAACGCTGGCTGCTGCTCGGCGTGGCAGTCGACCTGTGCATCCTCGGCTACTTCAAGTACGCCAACTTCGGCGTCGACAGCATCAACGTCATGATGAAGTCGGCGGGCCTTGAGCCATTCATCCTCACCCACGTGCTGTTGCCGATCGGGATCTCGTTCTACATTTTCGAGTCCATCAGCTACATCATCGACGTGTACCGTGGTGACACCCCGGCGACCCGCAACCTGATCGACTTTGCGGCGTTCGTGGCGATTTTCCCGCACTTGATTGCCGGCCCTGTTCTGCGTTTCCGCGACCTGGCCGACCAGTTCAACAACCGCACCCACACCCTCGACAAGTTCTCCGAGGGCTGCACGCGGTTCATGCAGGGTTTCATCAAGAAAGTCTTTATCGCCGACACCCTCGCAGTGGTGGCAGACCATTGCTTCGCCCTGCAAAACCCGACCACCGGCGACGCCTGGCTCGGCGCGCTGGCCTATACCGCGCAGCTGTACTTCGACTTCTCCGGCTACAGCGACATGGCCATCGGCCTGGGCTTGATGATGGGTTTCCGCTTCATGGAAAACTTCAAGCAGCCGTACATCAGCCAGTCGATCACCGAGTTCTGGCGCCGCTGGCACATCAGCCTGTCCACCTGGTTGCGTGACTACCTGTACATCACCCTGGGCGGCAACCGTAAAGGCACGCTGACCACCTACCGCAACCTGTTCCTGACCATGCTGCTGGGCGGCCTGTGGCACGGCGCAAACATCACCTACATCGTGTGGGGCGCCTGGCACGGCATGTGGCTGGCGATTGAAAAAGCCATTGGCCTGAACACCGCGCCGCGCAGTTTCAACGTGTTGCGCTGGGCCTTCACCTTCCTGCTGGTGGTGATGGGCTGGGTGATCTTCCGCGCCGAAAACCTGCACGTCGCCGGCCGTATGTACGGTGCGATGTTCAGCTTTGGCGAGTGGTCGCTGTCGGAACTCAACCGCGCCAACCTCACCGGCCTGCAAGTGGCAACCCTGGTGGTGGCGTATGCAACCTTGGCGTTCTTCGGCCTGCGCGATTTCTACACCAACCGCCCTGCCGAAAAAACCAAGCCTGTCGACCCAAGCCTGATCAAGGCCGTACCGGGCGACAACCCCGGCAGCATCCACCAGCCAGGTTTCACCGTTGGCCAGGACGCCGCCGTGCAACCGGCCTACTGGACCGCTGACTGGCCACGCTACGCCATGCGCGCTGCGGTGCTGCTGCTGTTCGTGGCGTCGATTCTCAAACTGTCGGCGCAGAGTTTCTCGCCGTTCCTTTACTTCCAATTCTGAGGGAGCCGACCATGACCCGTTCATTACGCGTCCTCTATATCAGCCTGTTCATGGTGCTGCTGCTGGCCCTTGGCGCCTGGTCGCTGCGCAGCTTCCTGGGCTTCAGCACCAACGCCGACGCCACGGTGCTCAATGGTCGCTGGACCAAGGCCGTCGAGACGCACTACGACGACGAGTTCCCGATCAAGCGCATCGGCACCAATCTCTGGGCGGCGCTGGACTACAAGCTGTTCAATGAAGGCCGCCCCGGCGTGGTGCTGGGCCGCGATCACTGGTTGTACAGCGACGAGGAGTTCAACCCCGCCGTCAACGAAGACCAGAACCTGCAAGGCAACTACGCGCTGGTCGAAGGCGTACGCCAGAAGCTCAAGGCCCAAGGCATCCAACTGGTGATGGCGATCGTGCCGGCCAAGGTGCGCCTCTACCCGGAACACCTGGGTGAAGTGAAACCGGCCAGCATCCACGCCAACCTGTACCAGGACTTCCATGCCCGTGTCGCCGCAGACCACATCCCTGCGCCCGACCTGCTGGGCCCGTTGCAACAAGCCAAGCTGGGCGGCAAGCAAGTGTTCCTGCGCACCGACACCCACTGGACGCCGGACGGTGCCGAAGTCGCGGCCAAGCAATTGGCCAAGACGATTGCCGACAAGACCCCGCTGAGCGGCGAGCCGCAGCGCTTTGTCACCGAGGCCGAAAAGACCGAGCCGCACAAAGGCGACCTGCGTCTGTTCCTGCCACTGGATCCGCTGTTTGAAAACCTGATGCCGCCTAAAGAGCCGCTGGAAAAACGCGTCACGCACCTGGCCGAAACCAAAGGCGACGAAGCGCTGTTTGCCGACAGCGAAACCCCCGTGGCACTGGTCGGCACCAGCTACAGCGCCAACCCCAACTGGAACTTCGTCGGTGCCCTCAAGCAAGCCCTGGGCAGCGACGTGGTCAACTACGCCGAAGACGGCCACGGCCCGATCCTGCCGATGCTCAGCTACCTGAAAAGTGACGACTTCAAGAACAGCCCGCCACAGGTGCTGATCTGGGAGTTTCCTGAACGCTATCTGCCTGTGAACAACGAAATCGGTGATGCCGACCCCGCTTGGGTTGCGCAACTTAAACAAGCCGGTTCACGCCAACAAAACATGGCACTGAACACCCCAGTTAAAAACCAAAAATCCGAGACGCCCGACCGGGCGCAAAACTGAAAGAGAGGTAACTCACATGACTTTCACTACAACTCCTCGTCGTCTCGCTAAAACCCTGGCCATTGCTGCCGGTCTGAGCTTCGTATCGATGTCCGCCTTCGCCGGTGGCGATGCCGCGCTCTACGGCCCTACCGCGCCAAAAGGTTCGAGCTTCGTACGTATCTACAACGCCAGCAACCAGGAAGTCAGCGCCACCGTGGGCAACACCAACCTCAGCGAGGTTGCGCCACTGGCCAGCAGTGACTTCAGCTTCATGCCGGGCGGTGATTACAGCGCCAAGGTTGGCAGCCAGACCCTGCCGGTCAAACTCGCCGCCGACCACTACTACACCCTGGTCAACAGCGGCAGCGGCCAGCCTCAGTTGATCGAGGAACCGCCGTTCAAGAACAAGCAGAAATCCCTGGTGCGCGTGCAGAACCTCAGCGACAAGGCCCTGACCCTGAAAACTGCCGATGGCAAGACCGATGTGGTCAAGGCCGTGGCTGCCAAAGGCCGTGGCGAGCGTGAGATCAACCCGGTGAAAGTGAGCCTGGCGCTCTACGACGGTGACAAAAAGGTCGGCGACGTGAAGCCAGTGGCCCTGGAGCGCGGTGAGGCAGCAGTGCTGTACGTCACAGGCTCCGGTTCGAGCCTGTCGCCAGTCTGGGTAAAACGCCCAGTGTCGACCCGCTGAATGAATAGTCCGGGTCGGCCAAGGCCGGCCCGGACACGAGACAAAAACAAGAGTGAAACGACAAACCTTCGTAGCTCTGACCCAAATTGATTCAAGGAGAAACACATGATCCCAGTAATCCTTTCCGGTGGTAGCGGCTCACGTCTTTGGCCGCTTTCCCGCAAACAGTTCCCCAAGCAATTCCTGGCCCTGACCGGCGAGCACACACTGTTCCAGCAAACCCTGGAACGCCTGGTGTTCGAAGGCATGGACTCCCCGATCGTGGTCTGCAACAAGGACCATCGCTTCATCGTCAACGAGCAACTGGCCAACCGTAAACTGGAGTGCCAACGCATCCTGATGGAACCCTTCGGCCGCAACACCGCGCCGGCCGTGGCCCTGACCGCGATGATGCTGGTCAACGAAGGCCGTGACGAACTGATGCTGGTACTGCCGGCCGACCACGTGATCGACGACCAGAAAGCCCTGCAACGCGCCCTGGCCCTGGCCACCGTGGCGGCCGAACGTGGCGAGATGGTGCTGTTCGGCGTGCCGGCGACCCGTCCGGAAACCGGTTATGGCTACATCAAGTCCACTAACGATTCGCTGCTGCCCGAAGGCGTGAGCCGCGTACAGCAGTTCGTGGAAAAGCCCGATGAAAAACGCGCCGTCGAGTTCGTCAAAAGCGGCGGTTACTTCTGGAACAGCGGCATGTTCCTGTTCCGCGCCAGCCGCTTCCTGGAAGAGCTGAAAAAGCACGATCCGGACATCTACGACACCTGCGTGCTGACCCTGGAACGCAGCCAGCAAGACGCCGACACCGTGTCCTTCGACGAAGCCACCTTCGCCTGCTGCCCGGACAATTCCATCGACTACGCCGTGATGGAAAAAACCCAACGCGCCTGCGTCGTACCGCTGAGCGCCGGTTGGAGCGACGTGGGTTGCTGGGCCTCGCTGTGGGCGGTCAACGATAAAGACGCCAACGGCAACGTCACCAAAGGCGACGTGGTGATCCAGGACAGCAAAAACTGCATGATCCACGGCAACGGCAAGCTGGTGTCGGTGATCGGCCTGGAAAACATCGTAGTGGTGGAAACCAAGGACGCGATGATGATTGCCCACAAGGACAAGGTCCAGGGCGTCAAGCAGATGGTCAACACCCTCAACGAACAGGGCCGCAGCGAGACCCAGAACCACTGCGAAGTCTACCGTCCGTGGGGCTCCTACGACTCGGTGGACATGGGCGGCCGCTTCCAGGTCAAGCACATCTCGGTCAAGCCGGGCGCGTGCCTGTCATTGCAGATGCACCACCACCGCGCCGAACACTGGATCGTGGTCAGCGGCACGGCTGAAGTGACCTGCGACGAGAACGTGTTCCTGCTCTGCGAAAACCAGTCCACCTACATCCCGATCGCCTCGGTGCACCGCCTGCGCAACCCTGGCAAGATCCCGTTGGAGATCATCGAAGTGCAATCGGGCAGCTACCTGGGCGAAGACGACATCGAGCGTTTTGAAGATATCTACGGTCGCTCGACGCCGGTTGAACGTGGCGTGTCGGTGAAAACTATCGCGCAGTAAGACAGTCGTACAAGAAGCCCTCGTCCAGCCGACTGCGTCCCCTATCCGCAGCCGGTTGGGCGGGGGCTTTTTTATTCAATCTTTGCCAGTGCCAGTGCCGCTGAGCGTCCGTCAATTGCGTCAAGCGTTACCGAACTTGCCAGCACCGTACAACTGGGCCGCCTTACCACCCTCGGTCATGAGCGCGCCCAAGACTTTGGACAACGTACCACTACTGTTAGCCAGGTTTTTCCCAACCTCTTGCGCAGCCATGCCACCCAAGGCAATACCCGCCCCCTTGGCATGTTTGGCATTCATACCGCTGTCACCCAGCTGCGACGAAGGCCCTTGCAGCAGGGTTTGACCCAAACTTGTAAGTTTGTGGTCCTGCATGCGACCAGACGGAGGAGAACCCGCCGCGAGGTCCATTTGCCGGGACGCTCCAGCAGCGTTCTGCGCTGGCGCTTTAGGGGCAGTGATGAGGGAGGTCACCACCGACGACAAGACATTGGAGACAACGGGCACAAGAAGAGCTGGAGCAACCATAGTGGGTCTCACTTATTCTGACTTCGGTTATTACCCTCCTGGGCGGTCTGTATTTCCCTATGTTCGCTCTGTGGAGACAATGCGCCATCGGGTTCCTTCGTAAACGAAAACTGATGCCCACGATAGGCACCAAGGCCAACCCACAGGTAGGATGTTTTATCCGCGTATGAGGTTGTCATCATGTTTTTCGGCGTCCTACTGATCATCACCTGGCTGATCCTGCTGCTGCGCTACCCCGCCAAAGCCCTGCCGGTATCGCTGGCCGCCGCTGTCGGCCTGGGTTTTGTCGCAGTATGGGTGGTCTGGCTGGACAACCGCGAAGCCTCGCAGTTGGCACGCCTGGAACTGCGCATCACCTATGCCCCGCAGGATTGCCCCGCCGACCGCCCATTGAAACTCACCCTGAACAACGGCAACGACGTACCACTGACCGAACTGCGCTGGCGCGTCGCCGCCTATGCGCCGGGTGACACGGTGAATCTCGCCGACAACGTCTATGCTGCCCCGCGCTATCGCGGCCCCGGTGAGTTGCAGGCTGGCGCCACTTGGGACGATTGCCTGCCCACCCCGCCACTGCGCCCCGGCTACCGCCCGCAAACCCTGGAATTTCGTGCCGAGCACCTGCAAGGCAGCTTCTCGGACTGACAAAGGATTGATCCATGCCCAATGTTCTCATCACCGGTTGCTCCAGTGGCATCGGCCGTGCGCTGGCCGATGCCTTCAAGGCTGCCGGCTACGACGTATTGACCAGCGCCCGCCGCGAAGACGACGTGATCGCCCTCAACGACGCAGGCTTCCACGCTGTGCGGCTGGACGTGAATGACGCTGCCGCCCTGCAAACCCTGGCCGCGAACCTGGACGAACTGGATGTCCTGATCAACAACGCCGGCTACGGCGCCATGGGCCCGCTGCTCGACGGCGGCACCGAGGCAATGCAGCGTCAGTTCGAGACCAACGTATTTTCCATCGTCGGCGTCACCCAGGCGCTGTTCCCGGCCCTGCGCAAGCGCAAAGGCCTGGTGGTGAATATCGGCAGCGTTTCCGGGGTGCTGGTCACGCCATTTGCCGGTGCCTACTGCGCCTCCAAAGCGGCGGTGCACGCCTTGAGCGATGCACTGCGCATGGAACTGGCACCGTTTGGCGTACGAGTGATGGAAGTACAACCCGGCGCCATCGATACAAGCTTTGCCAAAAATGCCGGGGCCCAGGCCGAGTTGCTGATCAACGAACAATCGCCATGGTGGCCGTTGCGCGAAGGCATTCGCGCACGCAGCCAGGCATCCCAGGACAAGCCGACACCTGCCAGCCAGTTTGCTGCGGATGTGCTCAAGGCCGTGCAACAGGCACAGCCGCCACGGCTGTTGCGGTCGGGCAACGGCAGCCGGGCGTTGCCGTTGATGGCGGCGTTGTTGCCCAAGGGGTTGTTGGAAACCGTGTTGAAGAAACGCTTTGGCTTGAAGGGGAATTTGTAAATGATCGACTACAGCGACTTTTTCGAAGAAGTCATCCAGACCCACATCGAGATCGAACAATGGTTTGCCGGCGTTGCGCCTGACGGCACCCTGCAAAACCTGCTTGCGCGCTTCTCGCCGGAATTCAGCATGATCGCTCCCGCCACCGGCACACGCGTCAATGCAGCCGGGGTGAATGCGCTGTTCACGCGCCTGGGCGGGATGCGTCCGGGGCTGAAAATCACCTTGAGTGAAATGGCCGGGATTGACCGGCATGCACGCGGTGCGACGGTGACTTATCGTGAGCATCAGGTGGACGACAGCGGCACCCAAACGGATCGGCGAGCCACCGTGGTGTTTGAGAAGCAGGCGAGTGGCGCGCTGTTGTGGCGCCATTTGCATGAAACCTATGTAGCTCCATGAACTAACTGCCCAGCCGGGTCCTACAAAAAACAGCGAATGGGCTGACAGCATTACAAGGAAACTATCCCCAGGCTCTTTCACCTCTGTCTACTCACAGGTGAAAGGATGCCAAGGGATTTTATGCGAAGCGGTGTGCCGGATGCGCACACCACGACTCGCCAGCGGCTGACCAGCCTGCTGGACCTGCCCAAACTTTATCGAACCATTGATGCCGACCCGGCCATCGTCGGGGCCGGTGTGGTGCATATCGACGGTGCTTATCAGGTGACGGTGCTGCGTGAGTTTGTACCGCTGTGCAGTATCAAGCCCAAGCGGGTGATTCTGCGGGAGGTGACGGGGCCGGCGATGACTGCCGATCAGTATGCAGAGCTTGCAGCAAGCTCGCCTCGTGAATCACAGCTGTGGCGCGAAGCGTCGGGAATAGCTGCCTCCTGTGGAGGGGCCGTAATTGGATATATCGTTGCGAAATCAGGAATCGCGGCAATTCCTTTCAGCGCGGGTGCCAGCCTTGCGTTGAGCTACGTTGCCTACAGCGCTGCGACTGCCAGTGCTCTCCAGTGCGTAAACAGTTCATGGAGAGTCTCCAACGAATTGACCAATCCCGCCAAAAACGACTATTACGACAGCCTGAGCTGGTATCAGGCAATGACAGTCGCTCTGGATGGCATTTCATTGGTCGGGGCCGGTACTACCACCTTCGCTACCGTCAAATCAGCAATGGCTATCAAACGTGCGACCGGGCGTAATTCGACAGACATCTTGAGACTCATGAGTCGCCAGGAACGTGCAAAGTTGACAACCGAAGTACTGCGACTGCAGAACCCTCGCCATCCCCGAGAGATGATTCGTCTGAAGCAACTAGCGGGGCAGCTACCCAAACGCTACAGCAATCTCCAACTTCGGTTGGGCATTCTCACTCAAATAAAAGATCAGATTGGAGCGACCTTGGCCGTTGGCGGCAGCATCTACTCCGGAAATATCAATCACATCGTCATAGGTCTGTATGAGGAGTTTTCCGAATATGATTTATAGCGTCGACCCCTTCCGTGAATATCGAATTTGGCGCCGTTACGCCTATCGATTCTTACCGTCATGGGCCAGTGCTCTTCTGCTTATGCTAAACAATATCGCTATCAACATGACACTTAGCTTGTCGTATTACGCGAAGGCCAATCATCTACCGACTGAATTTTCTTTCGGAACCGGTATGGCACTTTGTCTGATTTTTTGCGCAGGCCAGATAATGTTATTTGAAGGCTTCCATCACGCACGGCAAATACTCGTACCTATCGCCATCGTTAATACCTTTCTCGCAATTGGTTACCTGGCCAGTCAGCCGGTGACACTGTTCAACTTATTCCCTCTGTTCACATCGCTGCTCTACATCCTGATCCTTAATTCAAAAAACCATCGCCGATACACGAGCATGTTGAGGGTAAAGCGTCGACGAAAAATCAGGGCTAGCAAGCCATTCGCTTAGGCCTGCCATTCAGTTTGGCGCCGAGTTCACGATCACCGTGCACGTAATCCCCGCCGCCAACAACACCCCGTCTGGCACTTCATCAATATGAATCCGTACCGGCACGCGTTGGGCCAGCCTCACCCAGTTGAACGTCGGGTTCACATCCGCAATCAGCTCGCGGCTCTCGGGGTTGTCACGGTCGTAGATACCACGCGAGATGCTTTCTACGTGTCCCTTCAACGTCTCGCCGCTCATCAATTGCATATCGGCTTTGTCACCGACTTTCACATGGGGCAGCTTGGTTTCTTCAAAGAAGCCGTAGACCCAGAACGAGTTCATATCCACCACGGCCATCTTGGCTTCGCCGATGCGTGCGTAGTCGCCGCGATGCACGTTGAGGTTGGTGACGTAGCCATCCACGGCCGCCACGACCTGAGTGCGTTTCAAATTGAGTTCGGCGGCTTCCAGCTGTGCCAGCGCGTGTTGGTAATCGGCCAGGGCCGAGTCGGCGATGTTGCTGGCGTCGTCGCGGCTCTCTCTGGAGATCACCAGGGCGTCGAGGTCGGCACGGCGATGGGCGTTGACCTTGCGCATTCCCAGGTGGCTTTGCGCGAAGCCACCAGCGACTGCGCCTGCTTGACCGCGATGCGGTAGTGCTCGGGGTCGATCTGCATCAGCAGGTCGCCCTTTTTCACCAACTGGTTGTCGCGCACCGGCACGTCGACCACTTCGCCGGTGACGTCGGCGGCTACATTGATGATGTCCGCCCGCACACGGCCATCGCGGGTCCAGGGGGTTTGCATGTAGTGCACCCACAATGTGCGGCCGATCCAGATCGCCAAGGCCAATACCAGCAAGGTGGCGAGCAGGCTGAAAACTTTTCATCGGGTCATTCTCA
>NZ_JADDUM010000125.1 GCF_015163715.1 Pseudomonas cyclaminis | reverse complement strand
ATGAACGATAACGCGGTCTTACTTGACGACCACAGTGCCTTTCATCATCGAGATGTGGCCTGGGAACGAGCAGAAGAACGCGTAGTCGGTCCCGGCTGCCAGCTTCGACACATCGAAAGTCACCGAATCCTTCTCGCCGGCACCGATGATCTTGGTGTGGGCGATGATGCGGTCGTCACCTTCTTTCAGGTAGTTCTTGTCGATGCCAGCGGCCATGCCGTCAGTGGCAACCGGTTGCATGTTGGCGGCACTGGTCAGCACCCAGTTATGGCCCATTACGTTTTTCGGCAGGTTGCCGGAGTGAGTCAGTTCGACGGTGAACGTCTTGCAGCTCTTGTCGATCACGACTTCCTTGGTGTTGAAGGACATCTGGTCAGTGGAGTCGACGGTGACCTTGCACTCTGCGGCAAGCAACTGGCCGCTCGCCAGAGTCAGCAGGGAAACAGCAACGAGTTTGGCAAACATGTGAATCTCCAAGGCAGGGTTTAAAAAACGCGGATTGCGATAAGGGTGCATCAATCAGGCTTGAATTCTTATGATCTGAATCAACAGATTGTATACAACTTTAGGCTATCAGACTTATCAACACAATCTACCAGCCAAAGTATCAGTACCTGCCTATGATCGGCCCATCACCCACTGGAGTCCGAACCATGCACCTCAATCAGCTGTTCAATGGTCTGCTGGCCGCGTACGCCTGCGGTAAGTGAAGGCAAAGCGCGCTGCTAAGCTGCTACCATAGCGACCCAAGGCAGCTGCGCGCCGCCACCCTCACCTTCGACCCTAGAGGATCGCCCATGGCCAAACCTAATTACTCCTTCGCCAAACGTCAGAGAGACTTGGCCAAGGAACAGAAGAAAGAGGAAAAACTGCAACGCAAGAAAGCTGCTGCAGACGAAGAAGCCGGCGCACTGAACCCGGACGTCGATGCTGAAGAAACGAGCGACGAGACTGAAACACCAAAAGATCCGGCTGAATAATTTCTTTAAAGGTGAGCCGGCTGTTGTGGTGAGCGGGCTTGCCCCGCGCTGGGCTGCGAAGCAGCCCCAACACCTCGCTCCCTTGTTTATCTGACGCAACGCGGTGGCCTTGATGGGGCTGCTGCGCAGCCCAGCGCAGGACAAGCCTGCTCACCACAAAAAACAGCGGCAACTGTTCAATTACTCCAGCGGCATCACCGTCACCCGCACCTCCGGGTCATGGCTCCCTCCCCCCAGAATCACCCCACGCAACGGCGACACATCGGAAAAGTCCCGGCCCCAGGCCAGGGTGATGTGCTCCAGTGCCGGCTGCACATTGTTCGTCGGATCAAAATCCACCCAGCCTGACACCGGGCAAAACACTGAGACCCACGCGTGGGACGCGTCGGCACCGATCAGCCGTGGCTGGCCGGGCGGCGGCTGGGTGAGCAGGTAACCGCTGATATACCGCGCCGCCAGCCCCCGCGAGCGCAGGCAGGCAAGCATCAGGTGGGCGAAGTCCTGGCACACCCCACGACGGCGCTCCAGCACTTCCACCAGCGGCGTGGCGACCTGGGTGGCTTCGGCATCAAAGGTAAATTCGCTGAAGATCTTTTCCATCAACGCCTGCACGCCCAACAGCAAAGGTTCACCGGGCGGGAAGCAACTTTCGGAGAACTCGACGAAGGTTTTTTTCAGGTGCACGTAGGGCGATTCAAAGCGATACCGACAGGCTTCGATTCGCTCAGCCGTCATCGGCTGGCTGCTGTAGGTCAGGCTGTCACGGGTCTGATCCCAGGCCGGTGACTGCTGGAAATCCAGCGCGGGCCGTGCCAGCACTTCCACGGTCAGCCCGGCGTTGACCAGCAGTTCATCATGAGGCCGTTCGAACGCCAGGCGAGTGATCGGGTTGCCGTACACGTCCAGCTCATCGCGGCGCGAGGTCGGCTCCGGGCTGATATCCAGTTGTTGCGAGGTACAGCGCTGCCAGGCACAGGGCCGTGGCCATAAGTGCGCCAACTGCTGGGCCAGGGACACCGGGCTGTCGTAGTGGTAGTGGGTATCGTGAAAAATCTGATAGCGCGCGCTCATTACACCGACACCGTTTGCTGGCTGACATCATCCACATGGGCAAAATGGCGCAGGGCCAGGCGATCCGACACTTGCCCGCTTTCGTCGGCCACCGCTTGCAGCAGGTCGGCCAAACCGTCCAATGCGGCACGTACGCCGGACTCGCCAAACAGCGGGTTCTCCAGGCAGCCCAGGTCGAAACGCGCCAAACGCTCCACCAATGGCGCCAGCCCGGTTTCCCGTGGGACGCCGAAGTCGTCATTAAGGCGACGCACGGTGCGGCTGACCAGCTTGAGCTGGAACAGCACCGCATGGGGGTTCTGCTCGTCCAACAGCAGCAGGTCGAGCACGGGGATCAACTGCGGCACCGCCAGGTAGCGGGAGCGGTAGGTGATGCTGCTGTTACCCAGCTCCAGCAACCACTCCAGGCCCGCCTGATCGAACACCGCCACACCCCGCAGGAACGCCGCCAGGCTGCTGCTCAAGAACTGCAGGCGCTCGATGCGCCGGCCCATCATCAGGAAACGCCAGCCTTCGTCGCGGGTCATGTCGTCCAGGGCAAAGCCGGACAGCGCCGCCAGGGACATCACCAGGCGGTTGAGAAAATCGAGTAATTCGCCAAAGTCCGGCGCTTCACTTTCCAGCTCCAAGGCTTCGCGTTGCAGCTCCACCAGCGCCTGCCAGTTCTCGCGGGACAACTTGCCACGCACCTGGGATGCCGCCCACTGCAAGCGTTGCAGGTTGGCGCGCAGGCTCGATGGCCAGTCGTCGCCGAGCAATGCGGCAAGCAGACGCTCAGGCAACTCACCCTCTTCCGGCAGCAGGCGCAGGTTTTCGCCCAACTCCACCGCCGCCTGCAACGCCAAGGGATCGTCGCCGTCGACGTAACGCGCCAGCACGATACGCAACCAGCGCGCGCTGTCATCGCAGCGCTCGCAATAACGGCCAAACCAGAACAGGTTTTCCACCACCCGTGACGGCAGATAAGGATCGCGGCGCACCAGGTCGTGGGCACCAATCGTGCGCTGGGCACGCCACTGCTCGCCTCCGGCGGCGCGTTCGCCGAGTACCCAGGTGTCTTTGCTCGCACCGCCGCGCTGCATCGACACGACTTCGGCATCGGCCTCGGCGGCCACGCGGGTCAGGCCACCGGGCAATACGCGATAGCCCTCGTCACTGGCCACCGCGTACACACGCATGCCGATGGCGCGGTGCTGCAGGTGGTCATCCACTGTGTGCCACACCGGCGCCTGGGACAGCTGCGCCAGCTCCTGGGCGACGTAGGCGTAAGGCCGCGCCCGCATGCGTTCGGCCAGGGCGTCGCGTTGTTCATCGTTCAGATCGCGACCGAATACCGGGGCGAAACTCTGCGAGGGAAATGCCGGCTTGATCAGCAGATCCGGCAGTTTCTCCAAGGCTTCGGCGAGCACCGGCGCTTCACCGCACCACCAGGTGGCGATGGACGGCAGGATCAATGTTTCACCGAACAGAAATTCGTTGATCTTCGGCAAAAAGCCGAGCAGCCCGGGGGATTCCAGCACACCGCTGCCCAAGGCATTGGCCACCAGCACATTGCCCTGGCGCACCGCATCCAGCAGGCCGGGTACGCCGAGGGCCGAGTCGGTGCGCAGTTCCAGCGGGTCGCAGAAATCATCGTCCAGGCGCCGCATGATCGCGTGCACCCGGCGCAGGCCGCTGAGGGTCTTGAGGAACACGGTGCTGTCGCGCACCGTGAGGTCGCCGCCTTCCACAAGCGGATAGCCGAGTTGGCGTGCGAGGTAAAGGTGCTCGAAATAGCTTTCGTTGAAACGGCCGGGCGTGAGCAGCACGATCAGCGGTGGCTGGTCATCGCCGGGGGCCTGGCGGGCCAGGGTTTCCTGGAGCGTGCGGAAGAAACCGGTGAGGTGCTGCACCTGCAAGTCGCGGTACAAGTCCGGGAAGGCGCGGGACACGATGGTGCGGTTTTCCAGCGCATAGCCGGCGCCCGACGGCGCCTGGGTACGATCGGCCGTCACCCACCAACGCCCATCCGGTGTGCGCGCCAGGTCCACCGCGTACAGATGCAGAAAGGCACCGTCTGGCGGCTGGATACCCTGGCACGGCCAGAGGAAATTGTTATGCCCGAACACCAGCTCCGCCGGCAGCAGGCCTTCTTTGATCAAGCGTTGCGGGCCATACAGATCGGCGAGCACCGCATTGAGCAGGCGTGCCCGCTGGGCGATACCGGCCGAGAGGTGCTGCCACTCATCGGCGGCCAGCACATGGGGCAGCAGGTCCAGTTCCCACGGACGATCGGCGCCCTTGGGATCGGCGTAGACGTTGTAGGTCACGCCGTTTTCCTGGATCTGCCGCGTCAGCAGCGCCTGGCGCTGGGCCAGTTGCGCGGGGGTGCTGCGTTGCAGGTGATCAAGCAGGCGTTGCCAATGGGCACGTACCGCGCCGCTGTCATCCAGCAGTTCGTGATATGTGCCCGCGGTCAGCGGGTAACGGTCGAGCAAGTCGGACATGGAACGCTCGGCAGGGCAAAGGGGGCTCAGGTTAACCTAACAAACACTGCAAATCCCCTGTGGTCCCCGGGATTTTGTGGTGAGTGGGCTTGCCCCGCACGAGGCACGCTCGCTCACTACAAAAGCCTGGGGGCACAGTTGGATTGCGTTCAGTCATTTTTATTGGGGAAACGCCGTAGATCCAAGGTCATGGGTAATTCGTCGTTGATGACGATTGTGGGCACCGGGAGTTTCCCTGGCGTGTGGCCGAGGCGGAAAAACCGTGCCATGCGCCGGCTCTCGGCCTCATTGGCGTTCACCGGCAAGCTGTCGTAATTGCGTCCGCCCGGATGCGCAACGTGGTACTGGCAACCGCCCAACGAGCGTTGCATCCAGGTGTCGAGCAGGTCAAACACCAACGGCGCGTGCACCGGGATAGTCGGTTGCAGACAGTTGGCCGGTTGCCAGGCGCGGTAACGCACGCCCGCGACAAACTCGCCGACTCGTCCGGTGGGTTGCAGCGGCACCGGGATGCCGTTGCAGGTCAGCAGATAGCGTTGCGGTGGCAACCCGCTCAACTTCACTTGCAGGCGCTCCAGGGACGAATCCACATAACGCACCGTGCCGCCTACTGCGCCCTCCTCGCCCAGCACATGCCAGGGTTCCAGGGCCTGGCGCAGTTCCAGTTCGATACCGCTGACGGCGTAATCGCCAACCTTGGGGAAACGGAACTCCAAATGTGCGGCGAACCATTCGGCGCGCAGCGGGTAACCGGCGGCGTTGAGTTCGACGATCACGTCGGCAAAGTCCTGCTCGATAAAATGCGGCAGCAGGAAACGGTCATGCAACTCGGTGCCCCAGCGCGCCAGTTTCGGCGGCGCGTAAGGCTCACGCCAGAACCGTGCCACCAGAGCCCGCAGCAGCAATTGCTGGGTCAGGCTCATGCGCGCATGGGGCGGCATTTCAAAGGCGCGCAGCTCAAGCAGGCCCAGGCGGCCGGTGGCACCGTCGGGCGAGTACAGCTTGTCGACGCAGAACTCGGCGCGGTGGGTGTTGCCCGTCACGTCGATCAGCAGGTTACGCAGCAGGCGATCCACCAGCCATGGCGGGCATTCTTCACCCGGCTCGGGCATTTGTGCGAAAGCGATTTCCAGCTCATACAGCGCATCGTTGCGCGCTTCATCCACCCGCGGCGCCTGGGAGGTCGGGCCGATAAACAGGCCGGAGAACAGGTAGGACAACGATGGGTGGTTATGCCAGTAGCTGATCAGGCTGCGCAGCAAATCGGGGCGGCGCAGGAACGGCGAATCCTTGGGCGTGGCGCCGCCGAGCACAAAGTGGTTACCGCCACCGGTACCGGTATGGCGGCCGTCGATCATGAATTTTTCGGTGGTCAGGCGCGTCTGGCGAGCCTCTTCGTAGAGAAACTCGGTGCGCTCGACCAACTCATCCCAGGTCGCAGACGGCTGCACATTGACCTCAATCACGCCTGGGTCCGGCGTGACCCGGAAGTTGCTCAGGCGCATATCGAACGGCGGCTCGTAGCCTTCCAGCAGCACCGGGCAGTGCAGCTCTTCGGCGGTGGCTTCGATGGCGGCCACCAACTCCAGGTAGTCCTCGACGCGCTCCAGGGGCGGCATAAACAGGTACAGCCGCCCTTCCCGTGCTTCGGCACACAGCGCAGTACGGGTCAGCCAGTCGGCGGATTCATCCACCTTAGGCGCGCGGTCTTCGCTCGGCGCAGGTTCGCCGTGGCTTTGCAGCTGGGCAGTGGTCGGCAACTGCGGTTGATCCTGGTTGGGATCGGTGGGATGCACGAACGGATACTCCGACGCCGTCACCCACGGCTGCGAGGCCAGTGGCAGGCGATAGCCAAGCGGCGAATCCCCCGGCACCAGCCGACAGTGATTGTCCCGCAGGTACCAGCGCCCACTCTGCCAGCGGTCATTGGCGGCGGTGCGCGCCAGCGGCAGTACTTGGCCGATGATTTTATCCAGGCCCTGGCTGAACACTTTGCGCAGGCGTTCACGCTCCAGGTCATCACTCAAACGAGGGTCTTGGGCGGTGACGTTCTGTGGCAACGCACCTTCACGCCACAGGTAGTAAAAATTGTCTTCAAAGGCCGGGAACACAAAACGCGCCGGCAACTTGAGGCGCTCGGCCACACTGGCCAGGAAGCGCCCGGCCATCACGCCATCCGCACCGTAGTCCTCCTGCTCATCGGCAATCAGCGCGCTGTTATGCCAGATCGGCACACCGTCTCGACGCCAGTAGCAGTTGAGCGACCAGCGCGGCAGTTGCTCGCCGGGGTACCACTTGCCCTGGCCAAAATGCACCAGGCCCTTGGGCGCGTAGTGCTTGCGCATACGCTGAAACAGCTCGGCGGACAGGCGACGCTTGTCCGGGCCAAGGGCTGCGGTGTTCCACTCTGCGCCGTCGGGGTCGTCGATGGATACGAAAGTCGGCTCGCCGCCCATGGTCAGGCGCACGTCGTCCTTGAGCAGGTCGCCGTCGATCTGCCGGCCCAGCGCCTGAATCGCCAGCCACTGCTCTTCGGTGTAGGGCTTGGTCACCCGTGGGGCTTCCCAAATGCGCTCTACCGACATTTCGTGGGTGAATTCGCACTCGCACGGTTCCACCAACCCACTGATTGGCGCGGCAGACGATGGATCAGGACTACAGGCCAACGGGATATGCCCTTCACCAGCGAACAGTCCGGAGGTGGCATCCAGGCCAATCCAGCCCGCGCCGGGCAAATACACTTCGCACCAGGCGTGCAGGTCAGTGAAATCCACCTCTGTGCCGGACGGGCCGTCGAGGGCTTTGACGTCGGCGGTGAGCTGGATCAGATAACCGGAGACAAACCGCGCCGCCAACCCCAGGTTGCGCAGCAATTGCACCAGCAGCCAGGCCGAGTCACGGCAGGAGCCGGAGGCGTTATCGAGGGTGAACTCCGGGGTTTGCACCCCCGGCTCCATGCGGATCAGGTAGCCAATGTCAGTGGCCAGACGCTGGTTGAGCCCCACCAGGAAGTCCACGGCGGGCAACGGCGTACGGTCGATGCCGGCCAGGTAGGCGGCAAACTTCGGCGTCAGCGGCAGGGTTTCCAGGTACGGCGCCAGCTCGCGCTGCTCATCGGCGGCGTAGCTGAAGGGGATTTTTTCGGCATAGGGTTCGAGAAAGAAGTCGAACGGGTTGAAGACTGCCATCTCAGCGACCAAGTCCACTTCGATCCGCAGTTCATCGGTCTTTTCCGGGAACACCAGGCGCGCCAGGTAGTTGCCCTGAGGGTCTTGCTGCCAATTGATGAAGTGCTGCTCGGGCAGCACTTTCAGTGCGTAGGACAAAATCCGCGTGCGGCTGTGGGCCGCCGGGCGCAAACGCACGATCTGTGGGCCGAGTTCAACAGCGCGGTCGTAGCGGTAATGCGTAACATGGTGCAACGCGACATGAATCGACACGGCGGCCTCCTGCGAGCCAGGGCATGAACACAATGCGCGCAAGACTTATGCCACTGCGGCGGTCATTGCGCTTTATCGTAAGACCCGGTGCAGTACAGCACCAAAACGGCGCCAACGTACGTGCCGTGGTGCGAGGGTTGCACATATTTGTGGCGAGCGCGTGCAAACAGGTGGTGAATCTACCCAGTCAGCGGCGCTTGGCCTTTGCGATCACCGCTTGGCGCAGATGGCGGATCTCGAATAGCCTCTGGCGCATCTCGCGATGGCGCTTGCTGTTGAGCAGTAGCAATCATGATATTGCCAAACACCAGCACCGCCACCAGCACCAGGATGGCGCCCCCCGAATAGCTGGACTTGAGCGCGGGATCGACGCCGCGCCAATACGTCACGCCGGCCATTGACACCGCAGACGAACCGGAGAAGATCGCCATCAGAATCGCCCCCTTGAACGGGAAAATAGCGGGCGAGGAAACCGTTTATCGAAGGCGGCGCCTTCACATGCGACTACCCGATCCAACGGTTGATTTGACAGACTGCCGAAGGCGACGGATTCCAACAAGTTTTGTACGCATCTCTCGTTGAACCTTGCTGTTAAGTGTCAACAATCCGAGGAATGGGAATAACAGCGCCAACCCATAGAGAACTTTATGAGGCTGGTACTGAACCATTGGAAATACAAACAGTAGACAGAGGACGTAGATACCGACCATCACCCATACCCAGGAGGGTCGGCCCCGCAAAATCATGAAGTTGCTATGGACCGTCAATAGAATGAGCAGCGCCCCGGCAGACATGATCTTGAGCCCCACTTGGGCAATGGGCGCATCACGAAAATAGGTGATGAACGCCAGCGCCACAGCCAACGCCAAAGAAAAACACGCAGCAAATACGCCGCCCATAAACGTCAGAAAGTATTGTCTGAAAAAGTCGCGTAGCGTCATCAATTCGCTCATTCGCTTACCTCCTCGTACAGTCCGATCGCGATGGTGTTGACGTTTCCGGAGTAGGCACTCCCGCCAAACCCGACGCTTGCGCCCAGGACGTCTTTGATCTGGGTAGTGGTGCTGTGCTTGAGCTGCGTAGGGGTGAAACGCTTGGTGAGTTCGCCCGACGCCTGCCTCAATTTGATCATCTTCGCGGTCAAGCTTGGATGGTTGATGCTCAGCAGCTCTTTCGTCAGCTTGGCTCTTTCCTGGCGATTCAAACCGCGAAGCACATCACGCAGGCTCTTGCCCGTCGATGCTTTGGCGGCCCTGACCAGCTTGACCGTCGTCAGGGCCGAAGCGCCCACGCCTGCCAGTGATACGGCGTCCAGCACGATGGACGCATTCTGGTACCAGCCTTCACTGTCGAGCGAATCCTTGACCTCAGGTTTGGCGACTTCCAGCGCTGTTCGGGCAATGCCGTTAAAGCACTGAAGCGTACTTGCGCCAGCAGCCGCATACCCCACTACAACGATGACGGAACTGGCGCCGGCACTGAAAGGCACCAGAATCGTTCCACTGGCGATCGCAGCCCAACTGATGACAGCCCCCAAGCAGGAGATTCCGGTATTTACGGATTCGCCAATCAGTCGGGATTCTCGAGGGTTGCTCACGACATGTTGAGCAAACTGCGTCGGCGCAATGTACTTCTGCGCCTCGCGCAAGATGATGCGCTTGGGCTTGATGCTGCAGATCGGCTTGAATTCACGCAGGGTGATGACGTTGAAGTCGGCGTCGATGTACACCACGCCAGCACCGACGACACCGGGGTCGGCGTCGATGGCGGCGAACAGGCGCGGGAGGTTGATCTGGCTTTCGATGCGCTGGCGCGCCATGAACTGGGAGCGGTTGGAGTCCATGCCGATGCTGAGCAGGGGGTTGCTCATGGTTGTTCGTCCTTGAAAGTGAGGGAGGCCGATAGCGATCTAATGGCCGCCACCTTAACAAACAGACCACCCTCCCGCTAGAAAGCAAAACGCCAGCACGAGGCTGGCGTTTTGCATATTCAGGCTGCGATCAGCGCGGCACAACCGGCTTGCGCGTAGGCTTGCCGCCCTTGCCCTTGGCCGCGTCGGTGCGCTCTTTGGCTGCCTGCTTGTTACGTGCCTGGGCCGCGGCCTTGGCTTGTTCACGTTTGTCCCACGGGTTGCTGCCGTCGCTGCCACGGGGCGGCAGGCCGGTGTGCTGGGTGAGGATCTTGGTGGTGGTTTCCTTGGCGACCTTGTGGCTGCCGGCCGGCGTCGAGTTCTTGCGACGGGCGCTCTGGTAGCTGTCGGTGCTCGGCTGGTGCAACGGGATCAACTGGTCCTTGCCGGAGCCGATCAGGTCGGCGCGGCCCATGCGGGTCAGCGCTTCACGCAGCATCGGCCAGCCTTTCGGGTCGTGGTAACGCAGGAACGCCTTGTGCAGACGGCGTTGCTCCTCGCTCTTGACGATGGTCACCGCGTCGCTCTTGTACGTCACCTTGCGCAGCGGGTTCTTGCCCGAGTGGTACATCGCGGTGGCGGTGGCCATCGGCGACGGGTAGAACGCCTGCACCTGGTCGGCACGGAAGCCGTTGCCCTTGAGCCACAGGGCCAGGTTCATCATGTCTTCATCGGTGGTGCCTGGGTGGGCGGCGATGAAGTACGGGATCAGGTACTGTTCCTTACCCGCTTCCTTGGTGTACTTCTCGAACATGCGCTTGAACTTGTCATAGCTGCCGATGCCCGGTTTCATCATCTGATTGAGCGGACCTTCCTCGGTGTGTTCCGGGGCGATCTTCAGGTAACCACCCACGTGGTGGGTGACCAGCTCTTTCACGTACTCCGGCGACTCGACGGCAAGGTCGTAGCGCAGGCCGGAAGCGATCAGGATCTTCTTCACACCGGGCAACGCACGGGCGCTGCGGTAAAGTTGGATCAACGACGAGTGGTCGGTGTTCAGGTTCGGGCAGATGCCAGGGAACACGCAGGACGGCTTGCGGCACGCGGATTCGATTTCCGGGCTCTTGCAGGCGATGCGATACATGTTCGCGGTCGGGCCACCAAGGTCAGAGATCACGCCGGTAAAGCCTGGGACTTTGTCGCGGATCTCTTCGATTTCGCGAATGATCGACTCTTCGGAGCGGTTCTGGATGATGCGGCCTTCGTGCTCAGTGATCGAGCAGAAGGTGCAGCCGCCGAAGCAGCCACGCATGATGTTCACCGAGAAGCGGATCATGTCGTAGGCCGGGATCTTTTCCTTGCCGTACGCCGGGTGCGGGACACGTGCGTAGGGCATGCCGAACACGTAGTCCATTTCTTCGGTGGTCATCGGAATGGGCGGCGGGTTGAACCACACGTCCACCTCACCGTGCTTCTGCACCAGGGCGCGGGCGTTGCCTGGATTGGTTTCCAGGTGCAAGACGCGGTTGGCGTGGGCGTAGAGCACCGCGTCGCCACGGACTTTTTCCACCGACGGCAGGCGGATCACCGTCTTGTCGCGGGTCATGCGCGGGCTGGCCAGGATCTGTACGACCTTGGCTTCTTCAGGGTCATCCACCGGACCTTTTTCCTGCTCGATGGCGCAGGCCTGGGTATCCTGGGTATTCACGTACGGGTTGATGATCTTGTCGACCTTGCCCGGACGGTCGATGCGGGTGGAGTCCACTTCGTACCAGCCGGCAGGCGTGTCACGGCGAATGAACGCGGTGCCGCGTACATCGGTGATGTCTTCGATCTTGTGGCCCCACGACAGGCGCTGGGCGACTTCGACAATGGCCCGCTCGGCGTTGCCGTACAGCAGGATATCGGCGGTGGCGTCGATCAGGATCGAGTTGCGCACCCGGTCCTGCCAGTAGTCGTAGTGGGCGATGCGGCGCAGGGAGGCTTCGATGCCGCCGAGCACGATCGGCACGTTCTTGTAGGCTTCCTTGCAACGCTGGCTGTACACCAGGCTCGCACGGTCCGGGCGTTTGCCGGCCATGCCGCCAGGGGTGTAAGCGTCGTCGGAACGGATTTTCTTGTCGGCGGTGTAGCGGTTGATCATGGAGTCCATGTTGCCGGCCGCGACGCCGAAGAACAGGTTCGGCTCGCCGAGCTTCATGAAGTCGTCTTTGGACTGCCAGTTCGGCTGGGCAATGATCCCGACGCGGAAGCCCTGGGACTCCAGCAGCCGGCCGATGATCGCCATGCCGAACGACGGATGGTCAACGTAGGCATCACCGGTGACGATGATGATGTCGCATGAATCCCAGCCAAGCTGATCCATCTCCTCCCTGCTCATCGGCAGGAATGGCGCAGGACCGAAACATTCGGCCCAGTACTTGGGATAGTCAAATAACGGCTTGGCTGTTTGCATGACGGTGACCGGTGTTGAGATGAAAAATCGCGGGCGCGGAATATAGCACAAATTTTGACCAATTCCGACCTTTGCAGTCGGAATTGGCGACGACGTTTTTACTCGTCGTCGAAGTTGTAACTGCCCGGCGCCAGGTTTTCGAAACGGGTGTATTTGCCGATAAACGCCAGGCGCGTAGTGCCGATCGGGCCGTTCCGCTGCTTACCGATAATGATTTCAGCGATGCCTTTATGCTCGGTTTCCGGGTGGTACACCTCGTCCCGGTAAACGAACATGATCACGTCGGCATCCTGCTCGATCGCTCCGGATTCGCGCAAGTCGGAGTTGATCGGGCGCTTGTTCGGTCGTTGCTCCAGGGACCGGTTGAGCTGCGACAGGGCAACCACCGGGCAGTTGAATTCCTTGGCCAGTGCTTTCAACGAGCGGGAAATCTCGGAAATCTCGTTGGTACGGCTGTCGCCGCTGGAACCTGGGATCTGCATCAGTTGCAGGTAGTCGATCATGATCAGGGCGATATCGCCGTGCTCACGCACCAGGCGTCGGGTCCGTGCACGCATTTCCGACGGGCTGATGCCCGCCGTGTCATCGATAAACAGCTTGCGGTCGTTGAGCAGGTTGACCGCCGAGGTCAGGCGCGGCCAGTCGTCGTCTTCCAGGCGACCGGCACGTACCTTGGTCTGGTCGATGCGACCGAGGGACGACAACATACGCATGATCAGCGATTCGCCTGGCATCTCCAGCGAGTAAACCAACACGGCCTTGTCGCTGCGCAACACGGCGTTTTCCACCAGGTTCATGGCGAAGGTGGTTTTACCCATGGACGGACGGCCGGCGACGATGATCAAGTCAGACGGCTGCAGGCCGCTGGTCATGCCATCCAGGTCGGTGTAGCCGGTGGACAGGCCGGTGATCGCGTTGTCGGTGTTGAACAAGGTATCGATACGGTCGATCGCCTTGGTCAGCAGTTCGTTGACGCTGACCGGGCCACCGGTCTTCGGCCGGGCCTCGGCGATCTGGAAGATCTGCCGTTCGGCTTCGTCGAGAATCTCTTCAGCGGTACGGCCTTCCGGGTTGAAGGCGCTGTCGGCGATTTCGGTGGCGATGCCGATCAACTGGCGCAACGTGGCCCGCGCACGGACGATCTGCGCATAGGCCTTGATGTTGGCGACCGATGGCGTGTTTTTCGCCAGCTCACCCAGGTAACCCAGGCCACCCACTTGGGAGGTCTGGCCTTCCTTGTCCAACTGTTCGGCCAGGGTCACCACGTCGATCGGCGAGTTCTGGTCGGCCAGCTTGGCGATGGCGCGGAAGATCAGGCGGTGGTCATGACGGTAGAAATCTCCATCCGAGACTTGATCCAGCACGCGCTCCCAGGCGTTGTTGTCCAGCATCAAACCACCGAGCACGGCCTGTTCGGCCTCGATGGAATGCGGCGGCACCTTCAGGGCAGCGGTTTGCAGATCGTATTGCTCAGGAGCGGAGATATCGTTCATGGCCACTTGGAATTTGGGGATCGTAAAAAAACAAAAGGCACGACCTGTAAACAGGATCGTGCCCGATGTTAACTGGCTGACACGCGAGGTGCCAGTCAGTTAGGTGCTGCTTAAGCTGCTACCACTACAACGCGTACGGTGGCTTCAACTTCAGCGTGCAGGTGCACGGCTACGTCGAATTCGCCTACGTTGCGGATGGTGCCGTTCGGCAGACGAACTTCGCTCTTCTGCACTTCAACGCCGGAGGCGGTCAGTGCATCAGCGATGTCGTGGGTGCCGATCGAACCGAACAGCTTGCCTTCGTCACCAGCGGTGGCAGTGATAGTCACTTCCAGCTCAGCCAGTTGGGCAGCGCGAGTTTCGGCCGAAGCTTTTTTGTCTGCTGCTGCTTTTTCCAGCTCAGCACGACGCTCTTCAAACGCAGCCAGGTTGGCAGCGGTTGCAGCGGTGGCTTTGCCGTATGGCAGCAGGTAGTTACGACCGTAACCGGCCTTAACGTTCACTTTGTCGCCCAGGTTGCCCAGGTTGGCGACTTTTTCCAGAAGGATCAGTTGCATGTGAAAATCCTCTAACTTTTAACCTTCACCGTTCGCGTTATCGGCGTCTTTCGGCGCCAGACGACCGCGAAAATCAATCAGGCCGTCGACAATGGCCAAGACCACGAGTAACGGATAGATCAGCTGCATGAACAGCAACAGCGTGACGTACAACCCCACCAGCCAAAACCTGGCCAGGCGCTTGCGCGCAACAAGCCCATGAATCAGGGCCAGCCCGGCAAACACCAGCGGTACGCTGCAAATCGGCGCTAACAAGGCCATCTGGGTCCCGAAGTTCGGTCCGATAACCATGCACGCCAGCAGCAACATCGCTGGTCCCGCGGGGGTTCTGATACTGCGAAACTCGCGACCAAAACCACCCGGGTTGTACAACAACGCCTGCCAATAACGCCCAAGAATCAGGCTCAGCACGCTGACGATCTGCAACAAAGCCGCAATCAGGCCGGTCAGGACCGGGGCAATCAGTGACGCAAACCGCGCTCGCTCATCTACCGACAATTGCTGGTAGAGATCCCCGAGGGCCAGCGGCAGGATCTTGACGATCTCCTGCGCCAGCGCCTCGATTTGCGGGCGGAAAGCCGCGCCAAGCATCACTGAGTACACCAACCCCAATGCCACGCTGACCAGCAGCGTGCGGACCCAGGACTCACTTGCGCGTAAAACCAACGCAAGGCTCGATGACCCCAGCAGTACCAGAAGTACCCGTGGATCACCCATTTGCAGCCACCAGATCAAGGCAGGCAACAAACCCAGGGCAAGAACGCCAAGAGCGTCCTTCAAACCGCGCCGCAGCAGCACAAGGCAACCTGCGGCAGCACCCAACCAATAAAGCAACGGCAACGCCGCACATCCAGCCACTACCAGAGTGGCCTGCACACGACCGCGCATGATGAACTCAGCTAAGGCGCGCATGCATTCAATCCCTTACTACTTGTCGACTGCCCGGTCTCAGCGGCCGTGGCTGTCGGTGTAGGCCAGCAGGGCCAGGAAGCGGGCGCGCTTGATAGCGGTGGCCAGCTGACGCTGATAACGTGCTTTAGTACCGGTGATACGGCTTGGAACGATTTTGCCGGTCTCGGATACGTAGGCTTTCAGAGTGTTGAGATCTTTGTAATCGATCTCCTTCACTTCTTCAGCGGTGAAGCGGCAAAACTTACGACGACGGAAGAAACGTGCCATTTGATAGGCTCCTTAATAAGGTCCGTGGATTACTCGTCAGCGTTATCGCTGCTGTCGCTGTCATCACTATCAGCGCTATCAGCGCCTTCGTGCTCAGGACGGTCGCGACGCTCACGGCGCTCACTGCGGTTTTCTTCAGCCTTGAGCATCTCGGATTGGCCGGTAACGGCTTCTTCGCGACGGATGACCAGGTTACGGATCACTGCATCGTTGTAGCGGAAGTTGTCTTCCAGCTCGGCCAGGGCCTTGCCAGTGCACTCAACGTTCAGCATCACGTAGTGAGCCTTGTGAACATTGTTGATTGCGTAGGCCAGTTGACGACGGCCCCAATCTTCCAGACGGTGGATTTTGCCGCCGTCTTCTTCGATCAGCTTGGTGTAACGCTCAACCATGCCGCCGACTTGCTCGCTTTGATCCGGGTGGACCAAAAAGATGATTTCGTAATGACGCATGAATGCTCCTTACGGGTTGTAGCCTGCCGCTCAAAAACGGTCAGACAAGGAGTGAATGACACTTATGGATCTTGCCGCAGGGGAGGCACATGCGTGCCTGCCAGGTGGGCAAGGGGCGCAATTGTAGAGAAGGGGAAGAAAGCGCGCAAGGTGATTGGTGATTATTTGAACAACCTCCCAAACACCACAAAA